>JADGRE010000061.1 GCA_017881185.1 Pseudomonadota bacterium
CTCGGCGGCTGCTTCTTCGATCTGGGCAGCCGAGTGCGCTTGTTCACCGAGTTGGCGATTCGGCTCGTAAACGGAACCTACGTGGATCTCTTGGGCGGCGTGCTCTTCGCGTTGTGACTTTGACCCGATCCGCGCACACGCGCTCACTGGTACCAAACAGGAACGCCTGAACCGCGATCCACGTCGCGATCCGCCTTCACTTTCTCCGGTGCGTGCTCACCTACAGGAGTAGGCTCCGCGCGTGGTTCCTGTGGCTTACACGCCGCACTCAGCGTTCCAGGTAACGCACGAGCAACTTCACGAGCTCGTCGGCCAGCGCTCCGCTTTGCACGTCGGACCTGCGCTCGACGATGCCTTCGTGTACCGCCGCATGGGCTACCGTCTCGATCAGCCAGCTGGCCAACGCCGGCTGCGGCACGCCCTTCGCGAGGCGACTCTTGTCTGCCCGATCGATCAGCGGGGGCTCCTCCACGGTTTCTTCGCGGCGCCTGGGTAGCTCGTCCGAGAACACGCGGTGCAGCTCGGGCGCGACGAGGTGTGCAGCTACCGCGGCGTCGACCAGGGTGCGCACACGCGCTTCGAGGCCGTCGCCGCGGTGACGCACGTAGACTTCAGCGATCTTCGCGCGTGTCTCCGCGATGTGACGGCGCTCCAGCTCCGCCACGATGGCTTCCTTCGTGGGAAAGAACTGGTACAGCGACGCGATATTCACGCCAGCGCGCTCGGCCACTGCGTTCGTGGTCAGTGCTGCCCAGCCGCTCTTCACTAGAATGTAAGTGGCCGCCTGCAAAATGGCGTCGACAGTCGCGCGCGAGCGCTCCTGACGCGGCTGTTTGCGCGGCGTGAGCCGAGTGTGTTTGGCCATGCCTGCAGGATTCCGAACACAAGCTGACAAATCAAGCTGCAAGTCTCACATTGTCGACATGAACGAACATCTCGAGAGTCGTTGGTCGAATCTCAAAGCGATCATCGAAGAGCGTCGCGCCGTGCGGAACTTCGACGGCAGTCAAGTCGACTCCGAAGATCTCCGAGAGATCCTTGCGGCAGCGTTGCTTGCGCCGACCAGCTCCAACCTGCAGCTATTTCGCCTGCACGTCGTGACGAGCGCCGAAGGTCGCGCCGCCGTGGCCGAAGCGTGCATGAATCAACGTGCGGCGCGCGGGGCACCGGTGCTGATCGCGGTGGCGGCGTGTCCGGTCGAAGGCAGGCGCTCCATCGCGGAGCAAGCCGAAGCCATCGCGCAAGACGGCGCCATCACACCGCGGGCGAGGCGCCACGCCGAGCAGCATCTGAAGACGATCGGCATGCTCGTCCGCTTCGGACCCGTGAGCCTGCTCGCGCCGCTGATTCGCACAGCACTGTCGATCGTGCGGTGCTTCCGGCCGACGCCGGACCTCCCGTTCGGAAAGAGCGCGTTTCGTGCCTGGACCATGCGCAACAGCGCGTTCGTCGCGCAGACACTGATGCTCGCAGCGCAAGCGCGCGGCTACGCCAGCTGTCCGATGGAGGGCTTCGATCGCTTCCGCGTGCAGCGCGCGCTCGGCCTCGTGAACGAAGAAGTCTGGCTGATGATCGCGCTCGGCCGTCGCGCCGACGATGCGCGGGTCGAGCGCCGCTGGCGCCGTCCGTTTTCGACCTTGGTTCGCGTCCACTGAGCTCTTCCAGGCCCGTGGCCCAGGTTACCAGGCCGGTCGAGCCGTCACTGCCGCAACCGAGCGCGAGCATCAAGGCAGCAGACCGATCCGCGCATGTGCACCCTCACTTCGGCGCGCTGCGCAGCAGGTAGCTGACTGCCCCGGAGGTCGCGTCGCTGGGCTCTTCGACCCAGAACACCGAGCTTGCGCCCATCGCGACTTCATAGTCGGTCTGGATCCGGAAGGTCCCGTCGACCAGCTTGTTGCTGACCGGACCGAGGTCGCACACCAGCTTCGTGAGGCTGCCGCCCGCGCTGGGGATCCGTTGCATCAACCCGGCGTGTTCGGTCGGCCCGACGCGCTGGATCACGTACAGGTTCTCGGCGTCGGTCGCGACCAGCACGTGGCCCTGCATGAAGTCGTTGGCCACCAGCGTGTGCGGCGAGGTTCCGTCGCGCTTGTGCGTGTCGATCTCGGAGAAGCCACACGCGAGCGTGGTCGGGGTCGCGAGCAGGCCGCCCAGCGGCAGCATGCACGGATCGTTGGTCGGGACTGTCCACAACATCTTCGGCGCCGCGTTGGTGTCCGTGGTCTTGAAGCTCAGCACGGCCTTGTCGAGACCTGCAGAGGCTCCGGTCCCGCCCGCGATGAAGAAGATGTCGGTGCCGGAGATGGACACGTGCGCGGGCACGCTCGAGTAGGCGGGAGTGCCGGTCGTGCTGCCCAAGTGCTCGATCGCGCCGCTGCTGATCGTCACGCGTTCGAAGAGTGCGCCCACCGGTTGGTCCGAAGTGACCACCACGAAGACGTGCGTCGCGTCGAGGCCGAAGATGGAGCCGTTGGGGAAGCTTGCGGTGCCCACGCGTGCCGCCGCACCACCGGCCACGGGCACACGCCACAGCTCGTACACGGGCACCGTGTCTTCGTTCGCTTCGAGGAAGAACACGTCGCTGCCGGCGGCCATCACCGAGCGCACTCGCCGGCCCCCCGTCGAGGTGTGGAGCGTGCTGCGCTGGGTTCCGTCGCTGTGAATCACGTCGATCTTGCTCGGCGTGCCGTCGCTGGTGTCGCTGGAGAGAAACACGAGCTTGTCGCCGACGACGCAGAGGTTGGAGATGGCATTGGTCTGTGCCGGGACGACTTCTTTGGAAGCCGCAGGGCAAGTGCCGCTGCCGCCGGTGCCACCAGCGCCACTGCTGCCGGTTCCGCTGCTGCCAGTGCCGCTGCTACCGGTGCCACTGCTACCGGTGCCACTGCTACCGGTGCCACTGCTGCCAGTGCCGCTGCTGCCAGTGCCGCTACTGCCGGTTCCGCTGCTACCCGTGCCGCCCGCGCCTGCGCTCGAGGCTGCATCGTGCGTGCCGGCGTCGCTGGCTCCGGAGCCAGAGCCACCCCCGCATGCATACAACGCGACGCTCGCGATCAGAGCCGAGCCAGCGCACATCGTGATTCGCTTCATCGCCATCGAACATACCTTCCGTTCCCGGGTGGGCGGCCAGTGTGCCACAAGCGGGGGCGCGGCAACACGGGTCGTCTGGGGCCGCAAGCGAGCGCCGCAGTGCATCAGGCGAGCGATACAACTGGTCGAACGCGGGGCGCCCTGGCCGGCGAACAAGCCTCCGTCGCAGCGCGTTGGACGCTCTGCGCAGCGCTGGTCGCGTCGGCATGAATCGTGCTCAGTGCCCGTGCGCGGGCGAGGGACACGAGCGTCCTCTCGCGTCACCCGCGGCGCCTGCCGCGAATACGGAGCACGAGATGAAGAAGCTGAAGAGCAAAAGACCCGAGGGGTCATCGCGTGGTGTCACGCACCGCTTGCTGCCGTTGGCGGCGCTGGCGTTGTCGGTCACGCACTGTGGCGGGCCGGACATCGATCTCGATGCGCCGCAGTCGGGCCACACGCTGGGTGTGACGAGCGCAGCGCTCTCGCGCCGACAGCGTGCCGTCTTCCCCAAGCCTGCCCACGCTCGCGCGGATGGTACTCGCGACCAACAAGAGATCATCGTGAAGTTTGTCGAGGGCTCGCACGTTCGCTTCCGCGCTGGCAGCTGGGCGCTCGATCTTCCCGGCATGTCGGCGCTGGAAGAACACCGTCTAGGTCGCGCGAAGCTCGACAAGCAATCGTTGCCAGGCCACTTCACCAAGGTTCACGGCTTGATCGCTGGCGATGCGTCGATCCGAGTTCAGCGCATGTTCTCGCGCTCGGAAGCCGAGCTCGACGCCGAGCAAGAGCCGCTCGAAGCGGCCAGCGGCGAAGAGCTCGCCGACCTGAACCTCTACTACACGCTCCACGTTCCCACGGCGAAGTCCGAAGCGCTGGTGGACGCGCTCAACGCGAGCGAGCTGGTCGAGAATGCCCACTTCGCGCCGAAGTACGTCTCGCTCGCGGTGGACATCCCACCGACCACCTCGGATTTCTCTCCCTACCAGTTCTACCTGAAAGCAGCGCCCACGGGCTTCGACGCGCGCTACGCCTGGACGCAGCCCGGCGGCACCGGTACGGGCGTGAAGATCATCGATGTCGAGCTGGCGTGGAACTTGAGCCACGAGGATCTCGATCCGCCGTTCTGGCAGTGGGGCACGATGTCGACCAAAGCGGACGTGATCCAACACGGCACTTCCGTGCTGGGCGAGATGGTCGCGGCGAAGAACAGCTACGGTGTGACCGGCGCGAGCTACGGTGCGACCTATGGTGTGGCCGCCATCAGCGGCAGCAGCGTGGCCAATGCCATCAACGCGGCCACGCCCCAACTCCGGACCGGCGACGTCATCTTGATTGAAGTCGGCGTCCCCGTTGGTGGGGATGTGCCAGCGAGCGGCACGACCTGTGTGTGCAACTGCGGCCAGTTCGACATGGTCCCCGTGGAGTGGGAGCAAGCAGAGTTCGATGCCATCAAGCGCGCGACCTCGGGCGCGATCAACGTGGTCGAGCCGGCGGGCAATGGCGCGGCCAACCTCGACGCGGCGATCTACCAGAACAGGTTCAAGTACCAGACGCGCGATTCGGGCGCGATCATGGTTGGTGCAGCTGACAGAAACCACCAGCCCGAGTGCTACACCGGGTATGGCTCGCGCGTCGACGTGCACGGCTTCGGCGATTCGGTGCAGACCTTCGGTGGCACCGCCAGCGGCAATAGCTCGCCCGATCAGAACCAGTGGTACGACCCGAGCTTCGCCGGTACCTCGAGCGCATCGCCCATGATCGCAGCGGCCATCGCCGACTTGAACGGCAACCGGCGCGCGCGCTCGCTCATTCCGGACTTCGGCACTGCGCTGCGCTTCTGGTTGGGCAGCAGTGGTACGCCGCAGGCCACGCCGGTCACCAAGCACATCGGCGCCATGCCCGATCTGCGCGCGTACATCACCAACGCTGCAGAGCCGCCGGCGCTCGGCAACGTCGTGGCCGCCAAGCAGAGCAGCACCATCACCTCGGTGTTCGTGGCGGGTGCCGACACCCAGCTCAAGCGCTGGTCGGCGTCGGGCACCGGTGCCTTTCAAGGGCCGTACGCGCTGACGACCACCACCCTCGTGCCCGCAGGCGCGAACCTCGCCACGGGCAAGCCGACTTCGACGGAGCTCGACGTGTTCTTCGTGGGTGTCGACGGCAAGCTCTCGCGCGTGTACGAGCAGAACGACGGCACTTGGCAGGCCATCTCGTCGCTGACAGCTGCCAACTTCGCACCTCCGGGCGCACCGATCGCGACCGGCGTGCAGAACGGCACCACGCTCGACGTCTTCGTGATCGACAACAGCGGCAACCTGCAGATGGTGTCCACGACCGGCAATGGCACCTGGACCGGGCCCACGCTCGTCGCCAGCAATTTCGCTGCTGCAGGTGCGTATCTCGCCACCGGCAACCAGGGTACGGGCCAGCTCGACGTCTTCGCTGCGAATCAGCAGGGGACCGTGCGCGTGACCTGGGTGGTGGGCAACGGCGTGTGGAACGCCGCTGTGTCGCTCTCGGCCACGTCGGTGACCAAGGCGGGCGGCCCAATCGCGACTGGCATCCAAAACGGCAATCAGCTCGACGTCTTCTACGTCGGCAACGACAGCTACCTGAAAGCCTATGGCGTGGTGGGCACGGGCCTGTGGCTCGGTCCGTGGAACCTCACGAGCAGCCCGGTCGCGACCTACGGAGCCAGGCTCTCCACGCTCGTGGCCGGCAACCAGCTCGACGTGTTCTACACCACCGGCACGGGAGATCTCGGCATGGCCTCGGTCGTCGGCAATGGCGCGTGGACTACGCAGACGCTCTTCACCGATGCGCTGCTGCCCACGGCCGCCACCGCGACGGCGGCGCAGAGCAGCTCGCTCTACGATCTCTTCTTGATCGGCAACATCGGCCTCGCGCGCTCGACGTCCACCGCCGGGACGAGCTGGGCGACGCCAACGAAGCTGCCGCCTCCGTGAAGTGTGCGCGCTTGGCCGGCGTGCGTGCGTTCAGTGCACGCCGGCCGACTGCGTTCCACAGACGTCGACGCGCGCGAGCGTAGGCCCCGGCGACAACACACCGACCCCGTCCTTTCGCAAGTAGCGCAAGCCGAGGCAATACAACGCACCGTTAGTGAGCATGAAGCAGCTGGAGCCACGTTCGTGGGTGATGCTCGCCACTGTGTCCGGCAGCGCGATCTCGCGGGGAGTCTCCCACGCCGTGCTCACCACCTGCGTGTCGCCAAGGTTGCCCCAACAGCGCGCGTGCCCGTCGGTCATTCTCACGCAGGTGCTGCCCGTGCCAGCGTACACGCGCTCCACCCCCTGCAAGCCCGGAACCTGTAGCGGCAACATCTCGCACGCGAAGCCGCTCGCGCAGATGGGCGATTGCGCGGCCGGCCGCCCCAGCTGACCGTAGACATTGTGACCCCAGCACCACAGCGTGGAGTCGTTAGCCACTGCGCAGGCGTGCTGCCAACCCGACGAGACGTCGACGTTCCCGCCGGCGAGCGCGACCGGAACGCCGGCTGCCGAGCATGGCGCGTTGTAGGGCCCCGCGCAGCGGCCGAGCATCGCGGTCGTGCCGAGCATTCCGGATTCGTTCGATCCCCAACAGCGTACCGTGCCATCCTGCATCAGCGCGCAGCTTCCTGTCAGCTGCAGCGCACGAGCCGTGATGGGCGCGACGCTGGCCGTGACGTGGGCAGCGCCCCAGCACTTGACCACGCCGCTGGCTTCGAGGACGCAGCTGTCACCCCAAGCCGCGAGCTGCGTGGCGTGGACGATGCCTTGAACCTGCAGCGGCGTAGCCTGCTTGCCGCCCCAGCACCACACCTGGCCGTCGCTGCGCAGCGCACAGACCTCACCCGGGACGAGCGCTACGTCGACCACCTCATCGATCCCCGGCACCTCACGCGCGCATCGTTCGTCTCGGCAAGGCGTATGCGATCGAAGACCTGGGCAGTACCAACGGCACCTTCGTCGACGGCGTGCGTGTGGAAGGCACGCGCGCGCTCGAAGACGACTGTCGCATCGGCCTCGGCGCCGCGACCGTGCTGCACTTTCGCCTGCTCGACGACATCGAGTTCGAGGCCGCGCGCCACACGCACGCGCTGACCGTGCGCGACCCGCTGACCGGCCTCTACAACCGCCGCCACCTCGAAGAGCGCCTGTCCTCCGAAGCGGCCTTTGCACGGCGCCACCACACGGCGTTGTCGCTGCTCTTGCTCGACATCGATCATTTCAAGCGCATCAACGATGCGCACGGTCACTCGGGCGGCGATGCCGCGTTGCGCATGCTGGCGCAGACGCTCCTGGCCACTGCACGCAAGGAAGACGTCGTGGCCCGCTTTGGCGGCGAAGAGTTCGCCCTGGTGGCGCGCGGCATCGATCGCGAAGGTGCGCTGCAGCTCGCCGAGCGCGTGCGCAAGGCGGTCTGCGCCGCGCCCATGTCCACCGAGTACGGGCCGATCAGCTTCACCATCAGCGCGGGCGTCGCCCACAGCGACCCAGGCGACGACTGCGACGCACGCCGCATGTTCGAGGCCGCCGACCGCGCGCTGTATGCCGCCAAGGATGCCGGTCGCAACTGCGTTGCAGTGGCCCCGGCAGGCGAGTGAGCGTTGAGGTGGACTGACGCCGAGGGGTGGGAGGTTGCCGTGCTCGGCGGGCGCGGGCCCCTCCCGGATTCGGGCGCAACGGCTTAGGTTTCGCTGAGCAGCCGACACCAGGATGCACTCCACCGTTGCAGCTGCTAGGTGCGCCCTCGAACACAGGACCCTCCCGCACCCGCCTGCGCGCAGCAACCTCCCATTCCTCGGCTCACCTCAGCGTCCGCTCTCACCTCGAATAGTAGACACCTCAGCATCACCGCAGCCGTGCACGAGTGTGTCGGTGGCGCGCTCTCGTGTTTGATGCGCCTCGTGGTTCACGATCGCGAGGATGTTGTTCGTGCTTTGGACGAGAGCGCCGCGCGCCTGGGCTACACCAACACGCCCAACTTCACGCGTGCGTTCCGGCGCTGGACCGGTGAGACGCCGGGCGCGTATCGCAAGCGCACCCAGGCGTGAGCTACGCGACCTTGCTCGTCGGTAGCGCATCGAAGCGCTGCGTGCCTTCGATGTCGAGCACGAAGTCGGCGCCAAACGCTTGCGCCGGCGTGAGCGCGCCCTTGGGTCGAGCCGTCGGTCGCGCCGAGAGCACTCGCTCCACGATGCGCACGCCAGCCACCGCCGTGAACGCGTAGCCATCCATCGTGCGCAGCCAGGCTTCGTGCTGGTTGCCACTTGCGTCGCGTGCGCAGGCCCAGACGTGTGCGTGGCCGCGCTCGCGCTCGTGCTCGTCGGGCCCCTGCACGCGCGACAGGCGGTTGTCGATGGCGCGCTTGAGCGGGCCCTTGCCGACCAGGCTCTTGAGCCCAGGTAAGAGTGCCGCCGTCAGCGGCGAAGACGCCTTGCTTAGCGCCACAAGCTGGCGCGGGAACGCCATGTAGATGGTGATGTTGGCGATACCCGTGCTGCGGTAGGCAGTCTCGAGATCCCCCCACGGAATCGGCATCACCGAGCGCATGCCGTGATCGAAGCGAATGTCGCGCGCGCCTTGCCCGAAGGGCCGCGTCACGAGCTGGCCATCGCGGCGCATCAAGGCACCGGACAGACCCGCCTCGAACATGCTCTTCAAGGTGCCCGCGCTCAGCTTCGACAATCCACAGATCGCCAGCTCGAGCTCGGTCGCCCCCGGCAGCTTGCTCGCGACGTACTTGGCCAGGCAATCGGTCGGCACTACGTCGAAGCCCACGCCCGACATGAGCAGCACGCCGCGCTGCCTGGCCTCTGCATCGTGAGTGAAGGTGTTCGCGAACACCGGCACTTCTCCGGTGACGTCGAGATAGCTCGCGCCGCGCTGCAAACACGCGCGGATCATCGGCTCGCTCGTGTGCACGAAGGGACCGGCGGCATGCATCACCACTTCGATACCTTCGAGCGCACGCGAGAGACCTTCGGTGTCGTCGAGCGAAACGGCCACGGACGGCAGCCCGAGTTGCTTCGCGAGCGGTTCCAGCTGCGCTCGTGAGCGGCCGGCGAGCAACGGTCGGTGTCCGCGTCGCAGCGCTTCTTCGGCCAAGAGGCGCCCCGTGTAACCGTAGGCGCCGTAGATCATCCAGTTGGGTTTGGTCATGAAGTTCCCGCTCTAGCGCCCCGTCCGGCCGAGCGCAATAGCAGGGCCTCACTCTGCCGGGGTGGAGCTCGGCTCGCTGCGCTTGATGCCGAGCCAGCGCTGTAGGCGCGCCTTGCCGTTTTCGATCGCCAGGTAGAACGCGGGCACCACCAGCAGGGACAGAAAGGTGGAGCTGATCACGCCGCCGATCACCGCCGTGGCCATGGGCGCGCGAAATTCACTGCCTTCGCCGTGCGACAGCGCCGTGGGCAGCATGCCGAGCACCATCGCGGCGCTGGTCATCAAGATCGGGCGCAAGCGCTCGGGGCCGGCTGCGAGGATCGCGTCTGCGGGAGATTGCCCGTGCTCGCGCACGCGCTCGATGGCGCGGTCGACCAGCAGAATCGCGTTCTTGGTGACGAGGCCCATGAGCAAGATGATGCCGATCATCGAGCCCATCGACATGGTGCTCTTGCTGATGAACAGCGCCACGATCGCGCCGATCATCGCCAGCGGTAGCGTGAGCATGATGGTCAGCGGGTGGATGAAGCTCTCGAACTGCGACGCCAGCACGATGTAGATGAACACGACACCGAGCAGCAAGGCCAAGCCCGCGGCGTCGTTGGTCTCGTTCATCTGCTTGATCTGCCCGTCGTAGCGCAACGAGTAGCCAGGCGGAAAGTCGATGGTCGCAAGCTTCTTCTGCATGTCGGCTGCGACGTCACCGAGCGAGCGACCGTGCGGCGCCGCCCAGATGGCGATCTGACGCACGCGATCTTCGCGCGTGATCTCTTGCGGTCCGTCGCCGCGCACCAGCTTCGCTACGTCGGCCAGCGTCACCACGCCTTTGCGAGACGCGAGCGAGACGCTGAGCACGTCGCGCTCGGTCTTGCGGTCGGTCTCCTGCAAGCGCACGCGGATGGGGATCTCGTCATCGCCCTGGCGCAGCTTGCTGGTGTCGTCGCCCTCGAGGGCTGTGCGCAAGGTCAATGCGATGGCTGCCACCGGCAGACCGAGATCCGCCGCGCGCGCTCGATCGATGGCCACTTGCAGCTCGGCCTTGCCCGGCGAGTACTTCATGTCGACGTCGGCGATGCCGGGGATGGTGCGCATCTGGCGGGTGACTTCCTCCGAGAGCTTCGCCAGCGTCTCGTAGTTGTCACCGCGCACGTTGAGCATGATCGGTGCTTGGAAGCCTGCACCTTCGATCATCTGCACATCCGTGATAGACACCTTCGCGCCGGGCAATGTGCTGACGATCTTGCGCGTGCGATCCTGAATCACCGAGATGGGCACGCTGCGCTTCTGCTTGGGCACCGTGAGCACGCGCCAGGAAATGCGGTTGGCGTCGCCCTGCGCACCCGCCTTGGCGAGCACCGTGGTGATCAGCGGGTCTTTGCGCAGCTCGGCCGTGATCAGCGCGTTTTGGCGCACGGTCTCCTCGATCGACGTGCCCGCAGGTAGCTCGATGTCCACGTTGAACTGCGCGCGGTCCTGCGGCGAGACGAAGTCGGCGCCGAGCACCTTCATGATCTTGCCCATGCCGAACATGGCGAGCACGACGCTGATGCCCACGATGGCCTTGCGCCGCAGCGCGAACGAGAGCGCCCTGGCGTAGAGCGCGTCCATGCCGGCGAAGAAGCGCAAGAACGGTCGCTTGAGCCACGAAAACATGTCCTTCTTGTTGCGGTCGATGGACTTCGAGAAGCGCGACGAGAGCATGGGGTCGAGCGTGAACGCGACGAACAGCGACACGAGCACCGCGGCGCTCACCGTCAGACCGAACTGCTTGAAGAACTGGCCGACCATGCCGCCCATGAACGCCACCGGCGCGAACACCGCGACCACCGTGAGCGTGGTGGCGAGCACCGCCAGCGCGATCTCTTTGGTGCCGTCGAGCGCGGCCTGCTTGGGCGCCACGCCGCGTTCCAGGTGCTTGAAGATGTTCTCGCGCACGACGACCGCGTCGTCGATGAGCAAGCCGATGGCCAGCGACAGGCCCATCAGCGTCATGGTGTTGAGCGTGAAGCCCAGCATGTACATCACGAAGAAGGTCGCGATGACACTCGTCGGCAAGGCGAGCGCGCTGATGATCATCGAGCGCAGGTCGAGCATGAACACCAGGATGATCAAGATGGCCATCGCGCCGCCGTAGAAGATGGAGATCTCCACCTCGTGGGCGTTCTCGCGGATGTACACGGCCTGGTCGAGGATCAGCTCCGGCCGGATATCGCTCGGCCAGGTCTTCTGCAGCTGCTCCACGCGCTTGCGCACCGCATCGGCCACGGCGACCGTGTTGCGACCCGACTGCTTCACCACCTCGAACGAGACCGCTTCGTCGCCGTTCAAGAACATGCGTGTGCGCATCTCGGCGAAGCCATCTTCCACGCTGGCCACATCACGCAGGCGCACGGCCGAGCCGTCGCGCGCGGTGGAGAGCACCAGCTCGCGCAGCGAATCGACCGAGTCGTAGTCGCCCACCGTGCGCACGCTGATCTCGCGGTTGCCCTGCGTCAGGCGCCCGGCGGGCACCGTGATGCCACCCGCCGCGAGTGCCTGCGAGACGACGCCCGGCGTCAGCCCCAAAGCATCGAGCTTGGCTTGATCCAGATTCACGTGGATCTCGCGCTCGGCGCCGCCGTGGATTACGACCTGCGCGACACCCTCCACCTGCTCGAGGGCAGGGCGGATCACGTCGTCGGTGAAGTCACGGATCTCGTAGAGCGGACGCTTGCTGTGCACCGAATACTGCACGACAGGCATGGCGCTGGTGTCGATGCGGCTCACGGCCGGCTCTTTCACATCCGTGGGCAAGCTGGCGCGGATCTGTGCCACGCGCTCGCGCACCTGCGTGGCGGCTTCTTCGACGTTGGTGCCCAGCTTGAACAGCACCACCACCGTCGACAGGCTCTCGCGCGAGCTGCTGGTCACGCGATCGATGCCGTTGAGCGAGACCACCGCGTCTTCGATGGGCTTGGTGATCAGCGTCTCGACCTCGGACGGCGCAGCGCCGGGGTAAACGACGTTGATCGAGACGACCGGCACGGAGACGTCCGGGAAGAGATCGGTGCCCAGCTTGGACAACCCCGTCAGGCCGAGCACGAGGAGCGCCAAGATCACCATCACGGTGAACACGGGGCGTCGGATGGCGAGCGCGGTGAGGTTCATGCGGGATCAACCAGCGTTGGGCGCAAGGGTGATCGCATCACCGGTCTTGGTGGAAGCGCTCGGCGCGAGCACCACCGTGTCCGTGAGACGCACGCCGGAGCGCACGAGCAACGCACCGTCGTCGTCGCGCGCGAAGACCACGGGTGTGAGCTGCGCACGCTTGTCCACGACCAGCACGAGCTCGTTCTGCGAGCCCGGTCGCAGCGCTTCTGCAGGCAACTTCACCACGTCGATGGCGGCGCCGGCTTGGATCACCGCGCGCACGAACACGCCGGCGAGCATGGGTGACTTCGGGTCGTTCTTGATCTCGGCGAAGATGGGCACGCGGCGCGTCTGCGGGTCGACCGAAGGCAAGATCGCAGTGAGGGTCCCCTGCGCGTCGTGGCCGTCGACTGCGATCGGCGCGCCGACGTGCGCGAGCGCGGCGTCGTCGATCGAGAGCGTGCCGGTGAAGCGCAGCGCCGTGGTGTCTTCGATGCGAAAGAGCACCGCCATCGGCGTCATGGGAGACACCACCACGCCCGGTGCACTGGGCGCCTGGGTGACGAGTCCGCTGAACGGTGCCACCAAACGTGTGCTGTCGAGGGCAGCTGCAACGGTAGCCGCCTGGGCCTGCGCGGCCTCGAGCGCCGCACGCGCCAGCTCCACACGCTGCGCGTTGCCGCGGTGCATGGCATCGCTCACGGCACCGGTCGCGAGCAACGACTTCGAGCGACCTTCTTCATCGCGCGCGATCTCGAGCGAGACCTCTGCCGAGTGCACTTGGGCGTTTGCCGCGCGCTGCTGCGCCACGATGTCGGAGGCATCGAGCGTGGCCAACACCTGGCCGAGCTTCACCACGTCGCCCACCTTCACGTGCACCGCCGCGAGCCTGCCAGCGATCTTGAAGCTCAAGCTCGACTCGCGCACCGGCGCCAGCGTGCCGGCGACAGGAACGTTGGCCTGCCAGCGCGCTGCCACGCCACGCACGGCGTGCACAGCCATGGCCACCGGTGCTGCGCCCGCCGCCGGCACGATGGCGGCGGCGGTGTTCGCATCGGCAAACGCGGCACGCTCCGCCACCGCTTGGTTGTAGCGAACCACGATGAGGCCGAGCAGCCCGAGCAACAGCGCCAGCGCGACGATCGGCGCCACGCGAGAGCGGCGCGCTTGAGCTTGTCCCGTAGATTCCATCAGCCACTCCTGAGCTTGCGTTTCAGACGCTTGGTCTCACGCTTGGGTTGCAAGCGCGCCGAGCTTGCCGCACTGACTTGGTTCTTGGCAGCGTCGGTCAAGAGGCCATGCAGAAGCACGCGCTGTGCCTGCCGCACCAAGTTCTCGAGGTCCGGCCGCTTCGGCTGCCGAATCAGCTCGCGCACCACGCGATCGTAAGCGCCGCCCAGCATGCTCGCGACCAGTGCGGGCTCCACGTCGTCGCGGTACACACGCTCGGCCACCAGCTCGCGCACGAGCTGCTCGGCGTTCGCCGCACACTGCTGCGCGAACTCGTCGAGCAAGTGCGCGTAGGCCGTGCCACCCGACCCACTCATCAGCATGTTGAGCATGCGCCGGTTCTCCCAGCAGAACTCGAACACCCGCAGATCATGCTCGAGCCACAGCTCCAGGCGCTCGGGCAGCGCCAGATCGGTGCGCCGCACGAAGGCCTCGTGCACACTCACCGCCGCGTGCAGCTTCTGCAGGAACTGCTCGACGATCTCTTGCCAACACGCATCTTTGCTCGGGAAGTACGAGTAGAACGCGCCCTTGGCGATGCCCGTGGCCGCCGTGATGTCTTCGACCTTGGTGGCATCGAGCCCATGCGCCGCAAAGCAGCGCTCGGCCGCCAAGAGCAGGTCGTCACGTGTGCTGGCTGGAGCTGGGCGAGCCATGACCGGTGAGTCATGAATAGCGGTTCATGAGTGGGCGCGCAACTGGGAAACGCTAGAGAGGCCCGGTTGCGCCAGAAAAGACGGGTGGCGGACGGTGCCCCAGCGCGACTGTGCTTCGTGCTCCTGCGGTCCGCTCACAGCGTTCTTCGGAACAGCAGCGTCGCGATGGTCATCGAGACCACGGAGAACGCCGCCAGAAAGCCCAAATCGGCCCAAATCGCCGAAAACCCTGTGTTCTTGAGCAGTAGGCATTTGAGCGCATGTACCGCATAGGTGAACGGATCGGCGGCGGCGATCGCGCGCATCCAACCCGGGAACGCTTGCTGGGGGTAGACCGCGCCGCTCGGGAAGTAGAGCAGGGTGTTGAGCACGCCGAACATGGCGCGCGGCATGAGCGGATCGTTCATGCGCACCATCAGCAGGAACATCATGCTGACCAGCGCGGTGGCCGTCAGCACGATGACCACGAACAGGCGCAGCAGCTTGAGCGGATCGAAGGGTGAAGGCACGCCGGCGATGAGCGTGCCGACCGTCATCAACACGAGGCCCGACATCACCGCTTTGATCGCGCCCGACACGTTGAAGCCGAGGATGAGCTCCAGACGCGTGATGGGCGTGACCAGATAACCTTCGTGCAGACCGCGCGCTTTGTCGTCGATGTAGATGATGCCGCCGCCAATCATCACCATCATGAAGATCGACATCACGATCGAGCCGGGCAAGAGATACTGGATGTACGGCACGTACGGGTAGATCTCGACCACGTCTAGGTGCGGCGAACGTGCGCCGTTGCGGGGAGCGATGCGCGTGCCGCCATAGGCGTCGAGCAGGCCGGCGAGGCTCGCTGCGAGCGTGGCGGACACGAAGCCGTCGGTGTTGTCCTCGATGAGCGCGATGTGCGGGTCGTGTTGTGCCAGTACGCGGCGCGAGAAGTCGGGCGGCACGCTGAGCACGCCGTTGAGCTTGCCCTCGCGCAGTGCGCGGATGGCACTGCCTTCGTCCGCGTAGCCGACGAGTCCGAAGGTGTTGGCGTTGGCCGCCACTGCGCCGGCGAGCTCGCGCACTTTCAGCGCGGGCAGCCCGTGGTCTTGATCCACGAAGCCGACCTTGAGTTGTCTCACGTTGCCGCCGAAGGCATGCCCGAGCACCACCAGCTGCACGATGGGCACCATCAGCGACATCATGATCAGTGCCGGCGAGCGTCGAAAACGCCTCAGTTCCCGCTCGACGATGGCCAGTGCGCGTTCCAAGTGCTGACTCCTATTGCCGACGCAGCATGAAATTGCGATCGGCCGGCGACGGTGCCTGCAACGCGTCGCGCAGCTCGCGTCCGGTGTAGTGCACGAACACGTCGTCGAGCGTAGTGCTCGCCACCGAGAGCGACTCCACGCTGACAGCGGCCTCGCTCGCCGCGCTCATCAGCGCCAGCGTGGTGGCCGGTCCGCTGCTCGAGGCGATGCGGTACACGTGGCCCTGCTGCGTGACACGCTCCACGCCGGGCAGTCTTCCCAAGCGCTCGGGCCAGTTCGCCGGTTCACCCGAGAAGCTTGCATCGAGCGTGTTCTTGCTCGGCACGGCGGCCTTCAGCTTGATCGGCGAGTCGAGCGCCATCAGCTTGCCGTGATCCACGATGGCGATGCGATCGCAGAGCCGGTCGGCCTCGTCCATATAGTGCGTGGTGATCAGCACGGTGAGCTCGCGCTCGCGGCGGATCTTCTGCAGCATCTCCCACACCGCGGCACGCGAGACTGGGTCGAGGCCCGTGGTGGGCTCGTCGAGAAAGAAAATGCGGGGCTCGTGCACGAGGCCGCGCGCGATCTCCACGCGGCGGCGCATACCGCCCGACAGCATCTTCACGGGCTTGTCGGCCCATTGCGTGAGCTCGACGGCGGCGAGCAAGTCGGCGATCAACTGCGAACGGCGCTTGCGCGGCACGCCGTAGAGCTTGGCGAAGATCAAGAGGTTCTCTTCGGCGCTCAGCTCGAGATCGCTGGTCATGGCCTGCGGGATGACGCCGATGGCGCGGCGCACGCCGTCGGGGTTCTTCACGATGTCTTCGCCCGCGACGGTCGCGGTGCCAGAGGTGGGAATCACCAGCGTCGTGAGCATGCGGATCAGCGTGGACTTGCCCGCGCCGTTGGGGCCGAGCAGGCCGAACATCTCGCCGGGTTCCACTTGAAACGAGATGCCGTCCACCGCGGTGAAGTCACCGAAGCGCTTGACGATGTTCTGTACGTCGATCGCGCTCACCGGAGCTTTCCGCCGATCGGCAAGAGCACGTAGGCCGTCATGCCCACGGCAAGGCGTCGATCGCTGTTGTCCAAGCGCAGACGGATCTCGAAGGTCTTGATGTCGCGCTTGGTCCGGCTCACGTCGCGCTGCGTGGCGAAGGCCGCATCGACGCTGCGATGGAACACCATGCCCTTGCGCTCTAGACCCGACCCGAGGCGCACGCTGAGTGTGTCGCCGATGCGCACGCGATCCGCGTAGCTCTCCTCGAGATCGGCGCGCACCCACAGATCATCCGGGTCGATCAGCGTGACCACCGGTTGCGCGGCGTTCACCACTTCGCCCACACGCGCGGCCCGCACGTCGACGATGCCGGACAGCGGCGCGTGCAGCTCCGTGTAGCCGATGCGCACGTCGGCCTTCTGCGTCTGCGCAGCGGCTGCAGCATGTTGGCGATCGGCCATGCGTGTCGCGCTGCGGCGGGCGGCGATCTCCTGCGCGGCCGTCTTCGCGAGCGCCAGCGTGGCGCGCTCGGCGTCGATGCGCTTGTCCACCGCTTCGGCGCGGGACTTGGCGACGCCATAGTTGGCGCGCGCTTCATCGACATCCTGCTGCGAGATTCCGCCGCCCTTCAGGATGGCCTCGCCGCGTTCGAGCGTGAGCTTGGCGTGGGATAGGTTCGCCAACGCTTCGTCGCGTTGTGCCACCGCAGCGGCGAGCGAGGCAATGGCCTCGCGAATGCGCTGTGCAGTCTGCTGCTCTTCGTAGCGCAGCGCGGCCTCGCTCTGCTCCATCGCGTTGGCCGAGCTCTCTTCGCTGTGCGCGAAGAAATCGCGGTCGGCGCGCAGCTCGCTCGAATCGAGCACGGCGAGCAGCTGATCGCGCTGCACTTGGTCGCCCTCTTTTACGAGCAGCTTGGTGATCTGCCCCGTGACGCGCGGGCTCACCACCACGTCATCGGTCGTGACGATGCCGGTGAGCACCAGCTGCTCGGGCGCAAGCCCGTTCACGTAGATGGCGGTTGCCACCGCTGCCGCTGCCGCGACGAACACCAGGATCTTCTTGGAGGCCACACTGACGCTCTGTTGCGAGCACGCCCGCTGCCGCGCGCGCCCGCTGCTTGGAACTGTCGGACAAGCGTATGAAACACGGGATGGCCAGCGCGGCCAGTTAATTAGGGATGCGGCAGGTCAAGCGGCCTCCGAGCACGGGCCCGCCGGACCGCGCGCAGGAGTCCCCCTCAGCGACCGTTCAGCCCAAGACTCTCCTTGCAGGTGTATTCTCCCTGCACCCAGCATGCTCCTCGACCGCTCGATCATCGCCTTCGACATCGAAACGATCCCCGACCCGGAGATCGGCCGGCGTCTACAAGGCATCGAGGGCACCGAGTCCGAGATCATCCGCGAGATGGTGCGCCGCCGCCTCGAAGAAACCGAAGGCCAAAGCGAGTACCCGCAGCCACCGTGGCACCGCATCGTCACCATCTGCGCCTCGCTGCTTGGCCCCAAGAGCGGCCGCATCGAGATCCGCGCGCTCGGTTCCGAGGCAGCTGACGAGCGTTCGATACTCGAGAGCTTCTTCGCGCTCTTCAAGAACGAGCAACGCCCGCCACGCTTGGTCTCATGGAACGGCTCGGGTTTCGATCTGCCCGTGATCCGCTACCGCGCCATGTTGCACGGCATCGCCGCGCCCAACTTCTACCGCACCGACGGCGAGCTGAAGTTCAACAACTACCAGAACCGCTACCACGACCTACACCTGGACTTGATGGATGTGCTCACCGGCTACGGCGCCTCGGTGCGCGTGGGCCTGGGCAACTGGGGACGCACCATCGGTTTGCCAGGCAAGAGCTTCATCGACAAACAAGTCTACGAACATGTGCTCGACGGTGAGCTGCCGCGCGTGATCGAATACTGTAAGCTGGACACACTCGAGACGCTGCTGGCGTTCTTGCTCTACGCACACCACCGCGGCGATCTCCCTGAAGACGAGCTGCGGCGCTACGTGGCGGCCGCGCGGGAGAGCGCGCAAGCGCTGCCCTTCGAAGGTTGGCGGCAAGTGGACACGGCGCTGGCGAGCTGGCCACGCTGGCCGGCCCCGACCTGACGACCCGACCTGACGCTTCGGTTTGACGCTGCGGCGCGCAGGCGTGATGCTCCGCGCATGGCCTCGCACATCTTGGTTCAGTGGGCTTCGGCCACGCTCGGGCTCTGGGTCGCCGGCAATGTACTGCGCGGCGTGCGCCTGGGCTCCTTCGGCGATGCGGTGTGGGCAGGTGCGTTACTCGGCGTGCTGCAGTGGGCGCTGACCGGGCCGCTCTTCGTGCTGCTGGGCATCGGCACGCTCGGCCTGGGTTTTCTGCTGTTCTTTCTGACGCGCTGGGTGGCGAGCGCGTTGATCGTGCTGCTTACCTCCAAGCTGTCCACGCGGCTCTACGTCGATGGTTTCGGCACCGCGCTCGTCACCTCGCTCATCGTCACCGTGGCCGGCAGCATCGTACGCTGGCTTTGGTAGCGCGGCGTAACAAGCGAGCGTCTACGCCTTCACGTCTTCACGCCGCGCCTGCGGTGCCACCGCGCGCCCGGCTCGTGAGGTGAGGCTGCGCCACGGCATCCAAATCGAGAACATGTTGATGGTCATGATCAGGTTCGAGCCGCCCATCGCGTAGAAGCGCACGGGTGGCCACAGCGCGCCAGCAAGCAGCGCGCCGAGAAAGCCCAGCGTCATGGGCAAAAGGCGCCAGTCGACGGTGACGACCAGCATGGAGCTGACGCAGAACCACACCAGCGGCCAGAGCACCTCGGTGGTGGTCGAGCCGATGTGCAGCACCAGCGCGATGCCCTCGAGCACCAGCTGCCCGACCATCGCGATGGCAGCGGCGCGCATCAGACGCCGCGTGATGCTGCTCTGGGCCAGCTCGTCGCGTGCAAGCCACGCCCAGATGGCGATCGCGACCAGCACACCGCCGATGAACAAGATGAAAGGCGCCCGGCCCGCGGCCGGCACCGCCACGAAGGCCCACGGCGCGAGCACGGGCGCGATGGTCCAGATGACGCCCAGCAGGCCTGCGCCGATGGCGCGGTTGCGGCCTCCGGTGGCAAGGTCGAACTGCTTGCGAAAGCTTTCGAGGTCGGCCATGCGGCGGTCGCTCTGCTCGAACGCGGCCACCGCCTGCTCCACGCGCGTGCGCAGCGCAGGCTCGGGCGCTTCCAGCAGCGAGAGCAGGGTTGCAGCTGACAGCGCATTGTGCTGCGACAGCTCGTAGTCGACCATCGCCCGCACCGAACGCTCCAGGCCCCCGCGCGCCAGCTCGTTCTCTGGCCAGCTCTCGAGCGCCTGCCGGTACGCGAAGCGACACTCACCGAACAGGTTCTGGATGCGCTCGCTCAGGTTGCGCGGGTGCGGCGCTACGGTCGCCAGGCACTCGAGCAGCTCGTCGGTGCGGCGCTTGGCTTGCTCGGCGAGGCGACGGGAGCCCGCGTGCTGCAAGAAACCGTTGAGCGCAGAGCGCAAGGTGTCGGCGCTGTCGAAACGCCAGCCCGGATCGGGATCCATCGCCATCTTGCAGATGCGTGCCAGCTCCGAGGGGCAAGTGTCAGGTAGCATGGGCCGCGAGATGACCACCTGACTGACCATCTCGGTCATGTCCTTGCCGCGATGCGGTGGATGCCCGGTGATGATCTCGTAGAGCATCGCGCCCAAGAGGTACACGTCGGTGCGCACGCCGATGCGAACCTCGGAGCCGCCGAGCATCTCGGGCGCCATGTACTGCGGCGTGCCCGCCAAGCCCTTGGCATCGCGCACCAGCGGGAAGCGACCGGTGCCATCGTCTTCCAGGCACAACGCCAGGCCCCAGTCCATCACGTAGACCTCGCCGAACTCTCCGATCATCACGTTGTCGGGCTTGAGGTCGCGGTGGATCACGCCGCGGCTGTGCGCGAAGTGAACGGCGTTGCAGACCTGCATCAAGATGCCGAGGTTCCAGCCGAGAGGGTCGCTCTCGCCGAGCTCGTTTTGCACCACGTCGGGCCGGTGCATGAGCGTGCTCCACTCGATGCCCTCGATCTTCTTGAGCACGATGCGCGGCTCGCCCGCTTCGTGGCGGATGTCGTAGATCGGCAAGATGTTGGGATGCTCGAGGCGCCCCAAGATCAGTGCTTCTTGCATCAGCATGCGTGTGGCCATCTCGCTCGCGAGCTTGGGCTGGATGGTCTTCACCGCCACGTCGCGATCGAGTGCCAGCTGACGGGCCTGACGCACCACACCCATGCCGCCCTGGCCGAGCGTCTTGCCGATCTCCAGACCGGAGCGCGGGTCGGCCTTCGGTGCACCGCTCTTGCCGCGCGCTTGCAGCGTCTCGGCCGCCGGATCGTGCGCGGGCCGGATGGTCTGGCCCGGCGCCATGACGAACGAATCGTGATGCGCGGCGTTCGCCTCGACCAGGCGAGCGATGGTCTTGGCCAGCTCCTCGTGTTGCGATTGGGCCGGTGGCTCCATCCACAGATGAGGATATCTGCTGCCAGGGCTTGCGCCTAGGGCTGGGTGCGGTAAGCGAGCAGCGTGGACGTCTACGTGATCTCTCCCGCTCGCTAGAACCAGCGAGGCAAAAGCGGCACCGGCAGTGGCACGTAGGGCAGCACGTACACGCTCGGTGCGAGCTTCGCGAGCTCCAGACACCCCGGCGAGAAGATGGTCAGGTCTTTTTGGTCGCTCGCCGCGATTGCGCCGGGCGACACCGCTTCGACGCGGCGGATGTAGCCCGCGGGCGCGTATTCGAAGCGCTGCTTCCAGTCGGGTGTGCCGTCCGCGGCGATGCCGCCCTTCAGCATGAGCCCGTCGCGCTCGTAGTCGGCGAGCCGGCCGTGTGGGTCGTAGCGGAATTGCTCGACTTGACGCGCGTGCGCCGGGTCGTTGCCGCCCCACACGATGCGCTCGATGCGGCCCTGTGCGTCGTATGAGAGCGTCGCCGGCATCATCGGCTCGCGCAAATGCGGTTGGATCTCCATCGTGTCGATGCGGCCCGGCGCGTCGTAGTGGTAGCGGCGATACGGGTCGTACGCGCCCCACTTGCTGCCCAGACGCAACGCCACGTCGACCGAGATCAAACGGTGTTTGGCGTCGTAGCCGTTGCGGTAGCGGTAGGCCGCGTTCTGCAGCACGGTCTTGCTCCCGCGGAAGCTGGGGTTGCCAGCGGCGTCGTATTCCATGCTGTCGGCGTTCTCGCCGAAGTCGCGTACGCGGCCTTGCTCGTCGAAGCGCTGCGTGGTGCCCTCGCGCTCCAGGCTGCGTGTCGTCGGGTTCCAGTCGATCGTCTCGCGCTGCCAGCTCGGCGCAAACGAGGTCCAGCGCCAGGTGACGCAGCCCGGCTCGCCGGTCGCATCCGGCTCACCATCCTTGGTGACAGCCAGGGGCTTGGCATGCTGGACGGGTGACACGGCCGCGGTGTTCGGCGCGGCTGCAGCGGATGGCGGCTCGGCTGCGGCAGGGCTCGCGCTCGCAGCGCTTGGCGGCTTGGCTGCAGCCGGTTGCGCGGGCGCGGCGCTCTTCGCGCCACAGCCTGCCAGCGTGACGAGCGCCGAGCCGAGGGCGATCACGGATCGAAGCGTTGAACGAGATGCTTGTGACATGGTGTTCGAGCCTATCGCCCAAAGGTCGCAGCGCGGCGCTCAGCGCATCATGCCAGCAGCTTGCGCACGAGCGCCACTTGCGAAGTCACGCCCACCTTGCGGTAGATCGACTTCAAGTGGTTGCGCACCGTGCTCACCGAGATGCCCAGGCGCGCGCCCGTCGCTGCAGTACCCTGGCCGCGCGCGATCATCTCCAAGATCTCGCGCTCGCGCCGCGACAAACCGGCGAACTCCGGCGCGCTCAAGCGCGTCTTCAATGCTTCTTCGTTGGTCACCGGTCGGTTAGGGTCTCCGCCCGCGGGCAACGCGGTCTCGAGCGTGCGCTTGACCGACTCGAGCACGGCTGCGACGTCGCCCACGCGATCTTCGAGCTCGCGCACCGTACGCAGCGCGCCCTTGCGTGTGATCGCGCGCTTCACACTCGCCAGGAACTTCTCCGGGTCGACCGGCTTCAAGATGTAGTCGACAGCCTCGAGGCGCAGCGCACCGACCGCGGTCTCGACGCTCGGGTAGCCGGTGATGAGAATCACCGGAATGTGTTGCGCTTGCACTTCAGGGGCCCGCAACACATCGAGTGTCATGTTCCCGGGCATGCAGATGTCGGTCACGAGCAAGTCGTACTCGCCGGTCGCGAGCGCCTTGGTGGCGTCCCAGCCGGTCTCGACGCAAGTCGCGTGGTAGCCCTCGCGCACGAGCATCTTGCGCAACGGGCTCGACACCAGCGCGTCGTCGTCGGCGATCAAGATGTTGGCGGCATGCGCGGCGGCGCCCGTGCCGACGCTTGCCGGGCGGCCGGCCGTGTACGTCGCGCTGCTGGACGATTCGGATGTGCTCATGTCTGGCCCCCGGGGCGTGGAATCTGAATCTGATCCGAATCCGAGCCTCAGAGCAGCTCCTTCACGATGTGGCGTAGCTCGTCGATGCCGAAAGGCTTCTGCAGGAACCCGTCCGGTTGGCCGCCCGTACTTGGTGAGCCAGGCAACGACTCCGGCGCGTAACCGGACATATACACGATGCGGATGTCAGGTCGTAGCTCTGCGACACGTCCGGCCAGCTCATAGCCGTTCATTTCCGGCATGAGCAGGTCGGTTAGCATGAGTTGAATAGCCTCATTGGCTACCATCGCGAGCGCCGTCGACGGGTCTTTGGCGTCGAGCACCTTGTAGCCCCAGCGCCTGAGTGACTTCGTCAGCGCGCGCCGCACCACGGGGTCGTCGTCCACGATCAGGACGGTGCCGGCGGGCGTGCTCTCGGCCGTGCCGGCCGTGTTCGCCGTGTTTGCGCCAACGCTGCCGACCGGGCTTGGCTCTGCAGGCTTCGCGTTGCGATCGGGCCGCCGCGCCGTGCTCTCGATCAAGTGGTCGATCTCGATCTGTAGCGGTGTGTGGCGACGGTCGCGCGCCAAGCGCACGAGCTCGGTCATCAGCATCGCGCCGCGCTCGACTGCAGTCACGATGTCGGCCGCCGCTTCCTTCGCCATCTCGATGGCTTCTGGCTGCGACTGAATCATGTACGCGTTGACGCGGATCGCCGACAACAAATTGTTGATGTCGTGCACCACGCCGGCGGCCAGACGCGCGATGGCCTCCGCCTTCTCGGCGCGCCGCTTCTCGTCGTCGGCGGTCGCGCGCTCCTGCTCGGCGAGCGAGCGGTACAGCGCCGACTGGATCGTCACGTGCAACAGTCGCTCGTCGTAGGGCTTGAGCAAGTAGCCGAAGGGCTCCACGCCCTGCACGCGCTCGATGGTGGCGTCGTCCGAGTACGCACTCAGGAAGATGGTCGGTACGCCGAAGCGCTCGCGGATGACGGCTGCGGTCTGCGCGCCATCGAGCGCCCCCGGTAGCTTGATATCCATCAACACCAGGTCGGGACGTTGTTGGCTGACCAGCGCGATCGCGGCCTCGCCATTGCCGACCACCGCCAAGACCTCGTGCCCGAGCCCCTGCAGACGGACTTGCAGCTCCAGCCCGACCACACCTTCGTCCTCGACCACGAGAATCGCTCCACGTCTCACAGGGCTCTCCGAAGGTGCGAGCTGAGTCGTTTCGACCCCACGAGCATGGTGGGGCCTGACCTGCGACCAAGCAACCCCGGCCCATGTCGCCCCGACGCGGCCCTTTGCGCAGCGCTGACGCTGCGCAAAGGGCCGTACGTCGCTTCCTCACATAGTTGACGCTCCAGATTGACGCGCGCCATGTTACAGTTTACCAGCGCTTGTCCCGGTCCCGGCGACGTTTGCCGTCCAGGCCGGCCATTTTTCGCTCCCATTCTTTAGTTCCCATTCTTCGTTCTAGCCAGGCCGCGCGCGTCACCCACCGTGTCATCTGGGCGCGGCCGCAGCGCACCCAAGGAGTCTTCGTCATGCAGATCCGGAACCCGTTCGCGCTCAGCCTCCTGTTTGGTCTGGCAATCGCTGGTTGCGGTATGCGCTCGGTGCTTCCTCAGGATGCCGATGGTCCCGTGATCCCCGACGCGGGCAACGGCTCTGCAGGCTCGGGCGCCAGCGCTAGCGGACATCCGTGCGGCCGGGTCGGCGCAGCGGGCTGCAACGCGAACGATCTCGACGGGCATTCGTGCCAGTCGCTCGGCGCCGGCTCTGGCCAGCTCGGCTGCGATCCCGTCACCTGCACCTTCGACTTGTCGATGTGCCTGGGTGCGCCGATCGCCAGCGGCACCGGCGGCAACAACAAGCGGAACAACGGTGGTGGCGCCGGCACGACTGGCGGCGGCAATACCTTCGGCGGCGGCAACAACGGTGGTGGCGCCGGCACGACCGGCGGCAATGCGGGCGGCGGCTTCTTCGGCGGCGGCAACGCGGGTGGCGGCAACGCGGGCACGGGCGGCGGTACGGCAGGCGGCGGCTTCTTCGGCGGCGGTAACGCTGGCGGCGGCAACGCCGGCGGTGGGTTCTTCGGCGGCGGCAACGCGGGTGGCGGCAACGCTGGCGGCGGTAACGCTGGCGGCGGTAACGCTGGCGGCGGTCGCGGCGGCGGTCGCGGCGGCGCTGGCGGCTGAACGGCCAGTTGGGCTCTGGCGCGTTTGCTCGAGCTGCGCTACCGAAGCGCGCGTGGCTTGGTGCACGACGGCGCTGCGCGCGTTGGTGGCTCAGTGTTCCAGCTGCGCTCGCCTCGGTTTCGCGCCTGAAGCGTCTGTGCGGGTAGCGTTCCAGGTACCGCACGAACAACGCTCGCGCTTGGGCACGGCCGGTGTGCGCCAGGCGCAAGCGGGCGGCAGCGAAGAGCGCGTTCTCGCCTGCCCGCAGATCCGCGAACGAGCGCGCCACTTCGAGGTAACCGAGCGCAGCCGCCTCATACTCTGTGGCAACCAGCGCAGTCTCGGCGCGTAGCGTCAGCGCTTCGGCGGCATCATGCGTGGATGTGGGCGGCTAGGGTGATCGGCCGGGTCTGTGCGGCGCCGCGCTTGGCGTTGTGCCGCTCGCTCCACCGGCGCCCGCGCTGCTGCCCGCTGCGCCCACACCGGCCGCTGCGCCCTGACCTGCTCGCAGCTTGGCTGGCAGCCGATGGAGCGAGCAGGCCGACAGGCCGATCGCGACGCAACCGCCGAGCAACGCACGCAGCACGAAGGCTTCCGCCGAGGGTGTGCGCATGCCGCGATGGTGCGTCGAGCCGTGCATCGAATCAATCACGAACGCGAGCTTGACCACATCGTCGGTATCGTCGGAGTCGCACGTACACACCTGCGCGATGCTGTGGTGATCAGCTCCGAAGCCACGCGAAGCCATGGTAGTTCGATGAAGTTGTCTTTGCGCCAAGCCGCTCGGCGCATCTTCTACCGGGAGCCACAGGTCCATGATTCGCACCGCTTGGCTGACGATCTTTTGCGCCGCAACGTTAGCAGTCAGTGGTTGTTCGCTCGTAAGCGACTTCGGCGGCTTCAAGTTCAAAGGCGGCGGCAAGGACGGCGGCGCTTCCGACAAAGACGGTAGCGCGGGCAAAGACGCAGGCAACATCGACGCTGGCAACACGAACACCGGCCACGGCGACTCGGGCATGGATGCCGCGATCAAGCCTGGCGGCGACGCCGGCCACCCGAAGAAAGACTCGGGCATCGACGCCAGCACGAACGTAGACGACAGCGGCGTGGACGCTGGGCCGCAGTTCATCTGTGGCAACACCATCGTCGAGGGCGACGAAGCCTGCGACGACGGCAACCCGATCATCGGCGATGGCTGCAACCCCGACTGCTTGTTCTCGTGCAGCAAGGCGTCGACTGCAACGACAACAACCCCTGCAACGGCGCCGAGAGCTGCGACACGCTGCAGCACACCTGCAAGGTCGGCACGAAGAAAGACGGCGTCGCCTGTAACCTCGCGGGCGGGGCCAGTGGCCTCTGCAAGTCGGGCCAGTGTGCGCGCGCCACCTGCGGCGATGCTCACGTGGACAGCGGCGAGCAGTGCGACGACGGCAACATGGTCAACAACGACGGTTGCGACAACAACTGCACCACCAGCGGCTGTGGCAACGGCGTGACCGCCGGCACCGAGCAGTGCGACTCCATGGGCGAGAGCGTCAGCTGCGACATCAACTGCACGGTCGCCACCTGCGGCGACAACACCCTGAACACCACGCGCGGCGAGCAGTGCGACAACGGGCCG
>JADGRE010000062.1 GCA_017881185.1 Pseudomonadota bacterium
CGAGACCGAGACCGAGACCGAGACCGAGACCGAGACCGAGACCGAGACCGAGACCGAGACCGAGACCGAGACCGAGACCGGGACCGAGACCGAGACCGAGACCGGGACAGAGCCAGAGACCGAGACGCTGGCGCAGCAGCTGCTGCAGAACGCGGGCGACGACGCGGTCGCGTTACGAGAGTTCCTGCTGACTGCGGGTCACGAAGCACGCAGCACCGAAGCCGTGCCCGTAGCGCTGCGCCTGCTCGAGCTCGATCCCCTCGAACCCGAAGCCTTCAGCTTTCTCGAACGCCATTACCGCCGCCAACGCGACTTCGCGGCGCGCGCGGCGCTGCTCGTCACCACAGCACGTCAACCCGAGCTCGCGCTGCCCACGCGCGTGCAGCGGCTGCGCGAGGCGGTCAGCTTGCTCGAGACGCGTCTGTCCGATGTCGACGGCGCAGTGCAGGCGTACCAGCTGCTCGCCGAGCTCGAGCCCGAGAACGAAGACGCCGCCCGCGGGCGCAAGCGCCTCTTGGAACGGGCGCACCGCTGGGACGAGCTGGCGGTCTTGTTGCTCGCAGAAGCCGAGGCCCAACCCGACCGCACTGTGAAGCTCGGCCTGTTGCGTCGGCTCACCGAAGTGCACCGCCGCGAGCGCGGCGATCGCGCGGCCGCCGCGAGCACGCTGGCCAGCATCGTCGCGCTCGATCCCGACGATCGCGGGGCGCGCGTCGCGCTGACCGAAGAGCTGGTGAACCTCGGCCGCTTCGACGAGGCTGCGCAGACGCTGGAGCAACGCATCGAGGAAACGGCGACCAAGTCCGAGCGCTTGCCGCTACTGCGCCAGCTCGCGGCGCTCTTCGCCGATCGCATCGGCGATCAGGTCGCCGCGTACGCTACCTACGAACGCGTGCTCGAGATCGCGCCGGACGACGTGCACGCGCTCGACCAGATGGAAGAGATCGACGAAGCGACCGGTGCTCACGAGCGCTTGCTAGTGACGCTGACGCGGCGCGCCGCCCGGGCAACGCCTGCGCAGGCCGCTGACCTGCACGTGCGCATGGCGACCATCGCCGAGGCCGACCTACTCGACCGTGAACGCGCCGCTACGCACTTGCGCGCGGCGCTCGTGCTGGCGCCTACCAACCTGCAGATCCTGACCGCGCTGTCGAACCTGTACGAGCGGGCCGAGCTCTACACCGAGCTGCTTGCGTTGCTGCGCGAGCGCGCTGCCGGTGAGAAGAACGCCAAGGCGCGGGCCGATCTACAGCGACGCATCGGTCGCTTGCTGGCGCAGCGGATGAACGACGACGCCGGCGCGGCCGAAGCCTTCGCCAAGGTGCTCGAGGTGGGCGACGACCGCGAAGCGCTGCTGTTCATCGAAGCGCGCAAGCGGCACGAGGGCGACCGCACGGCCCTCGCCGACATCCAGCGCCGACTCGCCGAGCTCGAGCCGGAGCCCGCCGTGCGCGCGCAACGGCTGCTCGAGTGTGCCACGCTGCTCACCGAGCTGGAGCGCGCGGGCGAAGCCGTTGCACCTCTGGTGCGCCTGTTGACCGAGGTCGACTCCGAGCATGCGCTGGCCGCGACCGCGCTCGAACGCCTGTGCGAAACCCTGGGCGACTACCGAGGCCTGTCACGCGTGCTCGAACAACGGCGCGAGCGCGCGACGGATCACGCTCAGCAGCGCCTGGCAGCACTCGCGCTCGCCGACCTGTACGAGGGCAAGCTGCCCGACGAAGCCAAGGCGATCCGCGCGCTGTCGGACTGGGCACAAGTGGCGCCCAGCGAACCTGCACCATTGTGGCGCCTGTGTGCCATCTACGATCGCAAGCGTCGCTACAAGGACCACGTAGCAACCCTCGACCTGCTCGCCGAAGTCGAGACCGACGACAAGAAGCGCTGCGACGCGCTGCTGCGTGCCGCCGACCTGTCGCTGCACACGCTCAAAGATCACGCCGGCGCCTGGCAGCGCCTGGCAACGCTGGTGCGCGACAGCGACGGACCACTCGCACGCAGCGTCGTCGAGCTGGCACGCAAGGCGGGCAAGCTCGACGAGCTGTGCGCGTTGTGCGAGGCGACCGATCGCCCGGACGAGCTGTTCGCGCTGCTCGCGGAGCGCATCGCAGAAACCACCGATGCAGCTGTCAAGAACGAGCTACTGCGCAGGCTGGCGCGCACGCAGATCGAGCTGGCGCAGGACGAAAGCGCGGCATTGCAGGCCTACGAAGCCATGCTCGCGTCAGCAGACGACGCCGAAGCGCTGCGCTTCGTGCAAGCCTGGTCGCTGCGCCACGACGACCCGGAGCGCCTCGTAGGCACGCTCGAACGGCTGGCGCGCATTGAAAAATCCAAGGACGACCGGCGCGACTTGCTGGTCGAGCGCGGCCGAGTGCTGCACCAACGCCTGGGTCGCGCAGGCGAAGCCATCGGCGTCTTGGAAGAGGCGCTGGGGCTGGACGGCCGCTTCGAGCCCACGCTCGACGCGTTGGTCGCGGCCTGCGAGGCCGCGCCCGAGCCGGCCAAGCTGGCAGCCGCGCTCGAGCGTCAAGTGGCCAACACCAGCGAGCCCGAGCGCAAGCTCTGGCTGCTCAAGCGCCTGGCCGAGCTGTACGACGATCCGCTGCACGACGAGCGCAAGGCGCAGCACGCGCTCAGCCGCTGGGCCGAAGCCGACGCAAGCGATCCCCTGCCACTGCGACAGCTGTGCACCCTGCACGAGCGCGCCGGTCGATCGCGCGAGCTGCTCGGCACGCTGGACGCACTCGCCGAACGAGAGCTCGATCACCACCGCAGGGTCGCGGCGCTGCTGACGGCGGCGACGCTCGCGCACCAACGCTTGAACAACCCGAGCGGTGCGCTCGATCGCCTGCTGCCGCTTTTGCCCGACGCCGAACCGGGCGCCGATACGCTGGTGTGGCAAGTCGCCAAAGCCGCCGGCCGCTTGCCCGAAGTCTACGACGCGTTCGAACGCGCCGAGCGCTACGAGCCGCTCACCCGCCAGCTCGAGCTCTCGGCCGCGGAGCAAGCCGCGCCAGCCACACGCGCTGCGCTGTTGCGCCGGGCCGCACAGCTGTGTGAACAGCAGCTGGAGAACGAAGCGCGAGCCGCGCAGCTGTGGCAGCGGGTGTTGGAGCTCGAGGAAGACCCGCAGGCGCTGCGCTTCATGCAAGCGCGGGCGCTGCGCGCCGGTGACGTGGCTGGCCTGGCCGACGTGCTCGATCGCCTCTCGAAGCTCGAACAAGATCCGCAGGAGCTACGCGACCTGCTCTACGAGCGCGCGCACTTGCTCAACACGCGCTTGGGCCGCGCAAGCGATGCGGTGACGGTGTTGCAACGCGTGGTCTTCGAGCTCGACCCCACGTTCGAACCCGGCCTCGACGAGCTCGAGAGTGCGGCCACCGCCGCCAACGACGACGCAACCCTCGCGCGTGCACTCGAGCACCGCTTGTCGCGCGAAGCCGAGCCGGTGAACCGCGCCGAGCTGGCCGAGCGCCTGTGCGCGCTCTACGAAGGCCCGCTGCAGGCGCCCGAGCGAGCGCTCAGCGCGTTGCGGGCCTGGGCACAGGCCGATCCCGCGGACCTCCACGCCCACCGAAAAGCGCGCAAGCTGCTGTCGGATGGGGCGCATGCCGCCGAGCTGCTCGCGTGTCTGGATGCCATCGCAGAGCTGTCACCCGACGGGGCTGAGCGCAAAGCTACGTATCTGGAAGCTGCAAGCCTGTGCGCCAAGGCGCTGAACGAGCCCGCGCAAGCCTGGCAACGCCTCTTGCCGCAGGTCGAAGCCGGCGACCACGAGTGCGAGGCGCTGCTGCGCGAGCTGGCCATCTCGACCGGCCGCTTGTCCGATCTGTGCGAGCTCTACGAGCAGCTGCAACGCTACGATGAGCTGGTCAATCTGCTGCGCGAGCGGGCCGAGTCCGAGACCGATCCGAGCGCGAAAGCCGAGCTATACCTGCACTGCGCGCGCACGCTCGCCAACACCGTGGGCGACGAGCTGGCTGCCACCGAGGCCTACCGCGACCTGCTCGCGCTGCGCGAAGACGCCGAAGCGCTGGACTACCTGCGTGCGCAAGCCGAGCGCATCGACGACGTCGAGGCACTCGACGACCTGCTCAAGCGCCTGGCCGTGGTGCACGAGGACCGTAGCCAACGACGAGATCTCTTGCTCGCGCGCGCGCTGCTCCTGAACGACCGCCTCGATCGCACCGCGGATGCCATCGAGGTGCTGCGCCACATCGTCAGCTCCATCGACCCGAGCTGCATGCCCGCGATCGAAGAGCTGATCGCCGCCTCCGAGGCAGCCTCGAATCTGCCCGCGCTCGCGATCGGCCTCGAGCGCAAGCTCGTGCTCAGCCGCGACCCCAAAGAGCGCACCGTGCTGGCCGCGCGTCTGTCCAACCTCTACGAGGGCGAGCTCGACAACCCGGACCTCGCTGCCGAAGCGCTGCGCCGCCTGTGCGAAGCCGACCCGCAGAACGTCGACGCCTGGCGCAGGCTGCGCGTGCAGCTGACACGACAGAAGACCCACGAGGAGCTGCTGCGCGCTCTGGACGCGCTGGCGCGGATCGAGCCCACCAAGGCGGCGCGCCACGAAGCGCAACTGTCGGCGGCGAAGCTTGCACACGAAGCGCTGCACGACCCTCGCGCTGCGTTCGCGCGCCTATCGCCCCTCTTGCAGGCCGGTGACGTGCCCGCCGAGCACCTGGCGGAGCTGATCTGCAAGAACGCTGGCCTCGGCCGCGAGCTGGCGGGTGCGTACATCCAGCGGGCCCAGCACGCCCAGAGCAAGGACGAGCTGCGCGCCAGCTGGCAGCAGGTCGTGCGCATTTACGAGACCTGGCTGGGCGAGCCCACCGAGGCGTTCGAAGCCAGTCTGCGTTTGCTCGCGAGCGGCGCCGACAACCGCGACTACCTCGATGAGGTCGATCGGCTCGGCGCCCAGGTGCAAGCGTTCGGCCGGCTGAAGCAGGTGTACGGCAAGTTGATCAAAGACGCGCTCAGCGATGCGCAGCGTGTGGAGATCCTCTTGCGCCTGGCGAGTCTACTCGAGGTGCAAGCGCGCGACCCGAGCGCGGCGCTCGACTGCCTGCTGCAAGCTTGTGAGCTGGCGCCCACGCAGACCGCAGCGCTCGATCGCGCCGAAGCGCTGGCCAGCCGCCTGGGCAGCCACGTCGAGCTGCTGTGGGTGCACGAGCAGCGCGCGGCGCGTGCCGGCAGCAGCGAGAAGAAAGTGCTGGCGTTGCTCGAAGCTGCGCGTACGGCCGACATCGGCCTCGGCGACCGCGAGCAAGCCAACCTGTGCATGCAGCGCGCGCTCGCGCTCACCGGCAACGCACCGTTGCTCACCACGAAGATCGAAGAGCTTGCCGGCGAGCTCGACCGCGCGCGACCGGCGCTCGGCAAGGACGACGCACGTCGCGCGCTGGTCCACGCCGAGCTCGCGCTCGCCGAGCGCGTGGCAGAGCCGTTCCGGTCCACGCTCGTGCTCGGCGCCGCGCGCTTTCTGCGTGAGAGCCTGCACGATGACGCCGCAGCGTTCGACATCCTGCGCCAGGGCACGAGCGCCCCACCCTTCACACCTGCGCTGCTCGATGCGCTCGAACAGGCTGCCGAGCACCTCGGTCGGCTCGACGCGCTGATCGCGCAGCTGTCGCGCAGCGCGGACAAGGCCGTCGACCACGCCGACAAGCTGGAGCTGCTGACACGCAAGGCGCGCGTGCTCGAGCAACGCCTGCAGCGCTTCGACCAAGCGGCGCAAGCGTGGGAGCGCGTGCTGGAGCTGCAGCCCCACGATGAGAGCGCCGCGGCCGCGCTCTTCAGCTGCCTGCGCAAGGCCGGGCGCTACCGCGAGCTCTTGCATGCCTTCGAACGCCGCCTCGCACGCACGAGCGAGGTCGAGCACAAGCTGCGCCTGATGCGCGAGATGGCCTGCGTCTGGGAGATCGAGCTGAAGAACCGAGCATCGGCCATCGAGGTATGGAACGAGGTCCGAGCGCTGGAGCCACAAGACTCCGAGGCCGCTGCGGCCATCGAGCGGCTGCAGCGCCTGTAGGCGAACGAGCGCCGACTCACAGCGCACATTGTGCGAGTTTCGACTACAGGCTTTTCCGATTTCGGGATCGGGTGCCGTAACTGCGGCGTAACCTTCCGTAATGACGAGCGATTTTTTGGTGGCCCGGCGCTCTGGCAACGCCTGAGCTTTCGATCCAACATGACCTGATTCAGGGGTTGTCCGTGCTGCCGAGAGAAGACGATACCGCGCGCGTGCGGCTTGCCGACAGCAAGTGCGACGGGGTCGCGCCGCGCGGGCCGAAGTCCGAAGGCGTGCTCACCGTGCTGCGCGGGCCCAACCCCGGCTTTCTCTACACGCTCGACAACGACGCGGCGCTGATTGGCCGTTCCCCCGAGGCGCAGGTCTCGATCGCCGACGACGCGCTGTCGCGACGCCACGCGCGCATCGTGCGCCGAGACGCCAGCTTCTTCATCGAAGATCTCGAGAGCACCAACGGCACCTTCGTGGACGGCAAGCGCCTGCACAAGCCACGCAAGCTGGAAGATGGCTGCCGCATCTCGCTCGGTGGTCGCACGCTCTTGCGCTTTGCGCTGCACGATGCCATCGAGCAAGAGGCCGCACGCTCCACGCACGAGCTCACCGTGCGCGATCCGCTCACGCGCGTGTTCAACCGGCGGCATCTCGAGGAGCGATTGGCCAGCGAGACGGCCTACGCAGCGCGACACGAGACACCGCTATCGCTGCTGGTGATCGACGTCGATGGCTTCAAGCAGGTCAACGACACGCATGGCCATGCTGCCGGAGACTCGGCGCTGCGCGTACTGGCGCGCGCGCTCTTGGCCATCGTGCGCAAGGAAGATGTCGTGGGTCGCTATGGTGGCGAAGAGTTCGCGATCGTCGCGCGCGGCATCGACCGGCGCGGAGCCGCCGCGCTGGCGGAGCGCGTGCGCGGCGGCGTCGCCGAGCTGCGGGTGCCAACCGAGCACGAGCCGCTCAGCTTCACCGTGAGCATCGGCGTCGCTCACACCGAAGGCGGCGACGGCTGCGAGCCCGAGCGCCTACTGCGTGCGGCCGATCAAGCGCTGTACGCCGCCAAACACGCGGGCAGAAACCGCGTCGAGAGCGCACCCACGGCGGCGAGCACGCGCTCACGCCGCATCACACCGCGCCGCAACCCCAACTGAGCCACGCCGGCGTCCACACGCTGGCATCAGGGCGCTTTGGCCGATGCAGCTGTCGGCTGCGGACTGGGCGCAGGCGTCGGCTTGGCCGGCGGCGGTGCCAGGCGAACGAAGCGCTCTTTGCAGAACTCCGCCCAGCGTCGCAGATCGGCGCCTTCCTGATAGCCGGCATTCGCGCACAGCCGATACTCGTCGCGCGCTGCGCTTACGAAGGGCAAGGCTTGTCCACTCACCAGCTCGCGGAACATCTCCGACACCTCGGGCTCGTTGGCGAGCTCGGAGGGCGAGGGAATGTTCGATAGCTCAGCCGCTGTGTCCTCGTGCAAGAGAGCGAGCACCGCGTGCGCCACCACCACGTCTGCCGGATGGGACGAAGCCGTGAGCGCGAACTGAAAGCGCGTGTCGTCCACGCCGTCGCGACGCTTCTCGACCCACGGCGCCACCTGCTGCTCCACCCACGCTTGCAGGCTGGTGTACGAACGATCGGCAGGTGGCTCGGGCATCAGCCCGGCAAACACCTGGCGCGCCATGGTGAACCCCTGGTGCATGCGTTCGGAATCCATCGGCTCGCCCCGCACGGGATCGGGCAGCGCCGAGAGCGCGGGCGGCGCTTCGGCCTCGCCCTTGCTTCCACTAGCGCCCTGGGGCACGGGCCGTGGCCGCGGCTCGCCGACTGCACAGCTCAGCAGCAGCATGCAGCACAGCGGCACGACGGCGTGAGCGAGTGGGTGGTGACGCATGGCCGTGCCACGATACCGTGCTTTGTGCGCGTGCTCCATGCCCAGACGCGTTATCTTCGCGGCGTGATGCACAGGCTGGCCGGACTCACCATCGCGCTCGCCGTCCCGCTCGCCAGCGTGCTCGCAGTCGCAACCGCAGCGCACGCGCAAAGGGGCGGCATCGTGTTCATCGCGCCCGACAACCTGGAGCCTTCCACGCGCAGCGCGCTACAAGACGCGCTGTCCACGCAGCTGTCGCTGGTGAAAGTGCAGCTCGTGCTGCTGACAGCGCCGCCGAACGCGTCGTCCACTGCGCTCGAAGACCGGGTCAGCGCCGGCACCACGCTCGCGCACGAGCATGCGGCGCTGGGCGTGCTGTGGCTGGATGCACGACCCACCGACCACTGGTTTGTGTATGCTATGGATGCCGAGGCCGATCACATCGTGGTCCGGCCGCTGCTCGTGCATACTGACAACCTCGATGCCACGATCGAGGCGGTCGCGGTGATCGCACGCGGCGCTGCGGAAGCCTTGCTGCACGGCCAGCCTGTGCGCGGAGAGCCGGCGCCGATCGTGGGGCCGCAACCACCGCCACCACCTGCACCTGCCGCACCACCCCCGCCGGCTGCACCGCCGGCTGCACCGCCGGCTGCACCGCCAGCTGCACCGCCCACGCCCGCACCGCCCACGCCCGCACCGCCCACGCCCGCACCGCCCACGCCCGCACCGCCCGCGCCAAGCAGCACTGGCGCGCTCGACGCGGGCTTGCGCCTGTCCGTGGGCTACGTCGGCAACAGCTTCGCGACCGAGCATCCGTGGCAAAGCGGCCTGCAGCTCGCTACCGCCTGGCTGTTCGGCAGCGGCCTGTACTACTTGGAGCTCGCTTACGACCTGTACCCGGCGCTCAACGTGCACACGGCAGATGGCGGACTGCCCGTGAGCTTCAGCGTCGCTCGCCATCCGGGGTCGCTCGCGGTGGGCTACCGCAGGAAGCTCTCGAGCTTCACTTTGGCCGGCCAGGCCGGCGCGAGCGTCGATCTCCTCAGCCGCCACACCGTCGAGCCGAGCGGGGTGGGCATGTCACCGGACAAGACGCGAGCGGTGTTCCTGCTTACTCCTGCAGCGCGCCTCGAGCTGCCCGCGAGCCGCTGGTTGGTTTTTTTCGTGGAAGCCGGCCTCGACATCTTGTTGAACAATTTCCAATACATGTCCGAGGCGCGTGGGCGCACGAGCGTGCTCTCGCCCTATCCGCTGCGCGCCCGCGCTGTGGTAGGCGCGGCAATTGTCCACTGATTACGAAGCCTTGGAGCGTGGCCACGGGACTGGCGACGGTGGGGAACTCGGCGCCCTCTGCGGCTTCGAAAGATCCGACCCTTTTGGCCGGCAAACCCCAACCTAATAGACGATAACTACATGCACAGTGTGATGAACACGTTGATGGACGGCGCCGTAGCCGCGGACCTCTCGCTGATGAAGCGGGTGGCCGCGGGTGACAAGCATGCCCAGCGCGTGCTCGCCCACCGCCTGGCCGCCCGGGTCGGCCGCATCAGCCAGCGCCTGCTGCGCAATCGCGCCGACGCCGAAGACGCCGCTCAGATGGCCCTGATCGAAATCCTGCGCTCGTCCGGCACCTACAAAGATATCTCCAGCATCGAGCGTTGGGCCGACCGCATCACGGTGCGCACGGTGTTGCGCCACGCGCGCGATCAACGCCGCAAGCCCTGGCACTTCTCGTCGCTGGTCGACGTGGAATCCCTGGGCGCCGCCCCGGAAGAGCCGGCGCAGAGCGAAGAGACCGCCCGCCCGGTCGAAGACTATTTGCAAGAGCTGCCCGCGGCTCGGCGCGAGGTGCTCGTGATGAAACATTCGCTCGGCTACACCACGGAAGAGATCGCAGAGCTCACGGACAATCCGGTGGGCACGGTCAAAGATCGCTTGGTTGCCGCACGCAAACAACTGCGCAAGCTGATCACGCGCGACGCACGAGTGCGCGCGCGAGATCTGGAGAAGACGTCATGAGCGAAGCACACAACGGCTTCGAACACTGGGCGACACTGATGGATCGCCAGGCTGCCGGGGAGCAGCTGACGGCGGTGGAGCTCGCCTTCTGCGAGCGCTTTGCCAGCGAGCACCCGGCGTGCCGAGAAGAGCTCGTGGTGTACGAGCAACTGGCGAGCGATCTCGACGTGCAGCCGAACGAAGCTTCACGCGCGCTGGTGGATGCCACGCTCAAGCGCATGGAAGCCGAAGAGGCCAAGAGCGCATTCGCAGAGCTGGGCTTGCTGCGCAAGCGACGCGTGCCCATGCTGGCCCTGGCGAGCGCGGTCGCGGCCGTGGCGGCGCTGTTCACGCTGTATCTGCATCGCGCCCCCAAGCGCGAAGATTCCGACCTGCGTATGGCGCAGAGCGTGCCCGTCTCGCGCGTCGAGCTCGTGTACGCCTCGGGCCAAGTGCAAGTCGCGGGTGAAGCGGCGACCGTGGGGCGCACGTTCCTGCGCGAAGGCAGCGTGATCGAGACCGAGGAGGGCTCGGCGTGCGTGCTGATCGACCCCGACATCAACGTGTGCCTGGCAGCACGCAGCCGGCTGCGGCTGTCGCAGATCACGAGCAATGCACGGCGGCTCGATCTCCTGGTGGGCAAAGCGTCCACGCGCTTGGCGACGCAGCCGGAAGGCATGAGCCTGTCGATCGTCGCCGACGGCATCGCTTCTACCGCAGTGGGCACGGCGTTCTCGGTGGAGCGTTCCGCAGACGGCCGCGCGGTGGTGACCACTGTGCTCAACGGCAAGGTACGCGTGGGCCACGCCGACGACACACGCATCGTGACCGCGCACGAGCGTTCGGTGGTGCTCGGCTCGCGCGCCGACCTGACCAGCGTGAGCCGCGTAGAAGAAGCGCCTTCGTGGGCGCTGCTCGGCCCGACGGTGCTCTGGCACGACCCGGTGTCTGCAACGCTGGAGCTGCACGGCACCCCGGTGCAAGCGCAAGCCCTGCTCGACGACCAGCTCATCGGCGTGGCGCCGCTGTCGTCGCTGATTCCGGTCGGCAGCCACCACCTCGTCGTGCGCAACGGCGAGCAGGTGCTCATCGACCGCGAGCTGCACGTCACCGCAGGTGAAACCGCCGAGATTGCGTATGCGCTGCCGGCGCCGGCAGCACCTACGCCCGACGCAGTGACCAAGCTCGATGCGCCCGCAGCGAAGCTCGACGCGCGCAGCAACGAGCAGAACGCAAAGCTACTGACGAAGGAGCAGCTGGCACCCGCGCCTGCGCTGCCCGAAGAGCCGAACAGCGCGCAGGCGCCCAAGACGGCCGCACAATGGCTCGCCGAGGCGCGCAAGCTGATGCGTGAGGGGCGCTTCGCGGAAGCCGCTTCGAGCTATCAGACCATCATGCAGCAGTTCCCGGACACCGAGACCGCGCGTACGGTCCTGGTATCGCTCGGTCAGCTGCAACTGGTGCAACTCCAAGCACCCGAGCTGGCACTGCACAGCCTGGACAACTACCTGACGCGTGGTGGCTCGCTCGCCGAAGAGGCACGCGTGGCCAGAATCCATGCACTTTCGACCATGCATCGCGACGCCGACGAGGCCGCGGCGATCGACGAGTTCCTGGTCAAGCACCCGCGCAGCTTGGAAGCAGCCGCGCTGCGGGCACGCCTTGCGACGCTGCGAGGCGTGCGGTAGAGGGCTGCCATGTCGCTATGGGACGCGCGGGCGCGTGGTGGGTTGTGCGTGTGCATGGCCCTGGTCTCTTGCGCGCTCGCAGCGTGCACGCAACCTGCGGACGTCGTGGCGCATCGGGTGCCTGTCGACGCGGGCGGGCCGATGGACGCGACTGCGCGCGACGCCAGCGACGCCAGCTCAGCCTGCAACGACTTGTACGCGCGCCTGTCTCACACGCTGTTCGGCAAAGAGGCCGGATACGCCCTGCTCCAGGGTCGGTGCAGCGTGCCGGTCCCGCCTTGGCTGAGCAAGAGCATGGACGGTGGAGTGAGCCCGTCGGACCTTGCCCGGCTCTTCTCCATTGGCCTGCCATCACCCGACGCCGGCGTCGCCATGGGTTGCGACGCGAACGGCCTCGGCTTCCGCTGGAAGCCCGGCGACAGTCAGGTGTTCCTGTGTCCGGCCAACTGCAGCAGCGGCCACTACACGGTGGTGCGCACGCTCGCGCAGGACGGTTGCGATACACCCTACGACGCCGGCACTGCGGCAGACTTCCCGTTCATGTTCCCGCCGCAGACGATGCCCGGGAAGAAGGACGCGGCCGTGGCAGACGACGCGGCCGCGCCGAACGACGCCGGCTGAGCGCGAACACCCAGCGCAACGTGGGCCAGAAGGTGCCTCAGAACGTGCACTGGAGCGCCGCGGCACACTGGCCCTGCGTGCACGTTCCGCTGTAGCACTGCGCGCTATCGACGCAGGCCTCGCCGACCGTGGCCATGGCGTGACACGCGCCTTCAGCTTGGATGCAGACGTTGCCCGGCGCACAGCTGGTGCCGCGCAAGCAGGCCATGCCGGCGCCGGGAAGATCGACGCACGTGCCCGTAGCACCCGCGGCGGTTGCGTCACACAGCTGACCCGTGGGGCACTGGCTGGGCTTGGCGCGCTTGCAGCTGCCGCCCATGGCGGCGAGCTTCGCGCACACGCCCATCGTGCCCGTCGTGCTCGCACACACCAAACCGGGCTCGCAGAGCATGACGAGCGCATCGCAGGCGTCGTTCTCCTTGCCCACGAAGACGCTGGCGTTGGCCTGACACACGTGGCTGCTCCCGGTGGTCGTGCAGGTGAGGCCCGGCGGGCAAGTGTACGCGCCCTTCGCGTCCTGCTCGCAGGGGTCGCCGTCCTGCAGCAGCGCCACGCACATGCCGCTGCGGCACACGGCCATGTCGGCGCACTCGCGGCTCGCCGTGCAGGGCCGGCCTATGGCTTGTGGCGCAGTGCAGACGCCGGGACACGGAGAAGCGCTCTTGTCGCAATACGCGGTGCCTTCGCAGTCGTAGTCGATGCTGCAGCTACCGTTGACCGCGACCTTGCCTTGGATGGCTTGCTTGCAGCTGGCTGGCAGTCGGCGGCTCTGCACCTGACAGCCAAATGCGCGCAGGTCTGCCTGACACTGTGCGATGCGGGAAGGATTCCAGCTGACACGACTGGCTTGCACCGATTCGGGGAGCCAATGCAAGTCGCGGTCGCCCTGCTGCTTGGTCACATAGTCTTCACATGGCGAGCCGTTGAGGTAATCGAGCAGGCCTTGGGCGCCGAGACAGTCGCGCAGGGCGCCGCACACTGCAGTGGCGAGCAGGGCCGGTGCATCGCCCGGTTGCGTGGACGCGGTGCCGCCATCCGCCGAAGCGTCGACACTGACCTGCCCGCCGTCTTCGCCGGTGCTGCCCGAGTCTTCGTCCTTCGAGGCGGCGTCGGTCGTGGCGGCATCGCGATCCGGGAAAATGCTGCCGCCATTGCCGCCATTGCCGGCGCTCACGCTGCAACCGGCCCACGACGAGGCCGCGCACAGCGACCATGACAAGAGCAACCACTTCGTTCTTCGCATTGCGACCCCTCGTTGTTTCCCGCGCGGCCGCGCCGCGTGCGCGCAGGGAAGTCAACCGGTTGTGGTCCGGCTCGTCAAGTCGCTGGGACGCCGACCCAGGACCGCCATTCAGCCGCACGCCGTATGCGGGCCCTTGCCCAAGCTCGCGGGCTTCCTAATAGTGCTGCGAATGCCTCGCATCGCCCGATCTGCCCGCTGGCTACTGTTCGCCTGGCTCCTGGCCTGCAGCCCGGTGAACCCACCGCAGCCCACGCGTCACGCCTCGCCGGCACAGACCCCAGCGCACGCGAGCAGCGCGCCAGTCGCAAACGCGCGCCAACTGCCGGCCATTGGAGCCGACGGCAACGGCGTTGCCGTCGGCGTGCACGGTGCCGTCGCGTGCGCGCAGGCGCACGCTGCAGCTGCGGGGCTCGCCGTGCTGCGCGCAGGTGGCAACGCCATCGACGCGGCAATCGCAGTGGCGTTCGCGCTGGCGGTGACGCACCCGGTCGCCGGCAACTTGGGCGGTGGCGGCTTCATGCTGGTGCGCATGCACGACGGACAGAGTGTGGCCATCGACTACCGCGAAACCGCACCCGCCGCCTCCACACGCGACATGTACCTGGACCAGCGCGGCAAGCCGACGCGTGCCAGCTTGGTGGGTGCGCGCGCGGCAGCGATCGCGGGCACTGTCGCGGGTCTCGGGCTTGCACATGCGCGCTTCGGCACGCGGCCATGGGCCGAGCTCGTCGCACCCGCAGTGGTGCTGGCGCGCGATGGCCACGAGCTCGATGCGCACCACGCCGAGCAACTGCAGACGGCGGTGGCGAAAATGCGCGACGCCGGCGTGAGCGAGAGCGTGCGCTACTACCTGAGCTCGGGTGGCGAACCCTTGTCTGCCGGGATGCTGTGGCGGCAGCCCGAGCTGGCGCAAACCCTCGCGTACATCGCGGAGCACGGGCCCGGCAGCTTCTACACCGGCGCGCTTGCGCAGAAGATCGCCGCTGGCGTGCGTCAGGCCGGTGGTTTGTGGACCGAAGCCGATCTCGCCGGCTACCGCGCACTCGAGCGTGTGCCACTGCGCTTTGCCTACCTCGGGCACGAGATCCTCACGATGCCAGCGCCCTCCGCCGGTGGCATCGTGCTGCGACAAATATTGTTCGCAAGCGAGCTGCTACAGCTGCACGACTTGCCGTGGCGCAGCTCCACGGCGATGCACGGTTATCTCGAGGCGGCACGCCGCGCCTACGCCGATCGCAGCACGTGGATCGCCGACCCGGCCTTCGTCAGCGTGCCCGTCGCAGGTTTGACCGCGGACGCGTACCTGCGCGCGCGCATGAGCACGATCGATCTGACCCACGCGACGCCATCGGCGAGCATCCAGCCAGGCTCACCGCAGCCGGAGTCGGTGCAGACCACGCACTTCTCCGTGGTCGACGACGCAGGCAACGCCGTCTCCAACACCTACACGCTCAACGACGCGTTCGGCTCGCTCGTGGTGGTGGCGGGCACGGGGATCTTGCTCAACGACGAGATGGACGACTTCGCGAGCAAGCCCGGCTCGGCGAATCTGTATGGGCTCGTGCAGGGCGAGCGCAACAAGATCGAGCCTGGCAAGCGCATGCTCAGCAGCATGACCCCAACCATCGTCGTGAAGGACGGCGAGCTACGCGCGGTGCTTGGCACACCAGGCGGCTCGACCATCACGACCACGGTCGCGCAACTGGTGCGCGCGCTCGTGGACTATGGCGTGCCGCTGCCGGAAGCCGTGCGTGCGCCGCGGGTGCATCACCAGTGGTTGCCGGATCAAGTGGCCGTGGAGCCGGAGGTGGAGCCGGAGCTCAGCGCCGGGCTCAAAGCGCTGGGTCATGCGCTCGTGCCCTACGCCAGCGGACACATCGGGCACGCGCACTGCATCGAGGTCGACCCACTCACGCACGGCTACCGCGCTGTCGCCGACGTCGCGCGCGGTGACGGCGCCGCCGTGGCGTATTGAACGCAAGACGACCGGGTCGCGTGCGAGCGCGAGCCGACGCGCCTGCCGTGGTATGCTGGAACAATGCGTCTTGGATTGACGGCGTGTGCGAGCCTGTTTTGGCTCACGGCCTGCAGCCCGGACTCCGCAAGTCGCGCCGGCAAGGCTTGCCACGCAGACGCTGACTGCCGCGGTCTCACTTGCGTCGCGGGGCCCGAGAGCAGTGCAGACCTCGCACCGCTACCGCTCGTCTGCGGCACGCCAACGGATCGCAAAGCGCCCGGCGAAGCGTGCGCGCACGGCTCCGAGTGTGCGCTGGGCATCTGCGTGCTGGCAGGCGCGTGCGTAGCGCCGTGCAGCGACGAGACCCAGTGCGGCGCCCAGCAACGCTGCCAACCCGTGTACGCGCGAGCCGGCAACAACGCGTTGCAGACGCTCCAGGCCTGCGTCGCCATGGTCGACCCACCAGCGGGCTCGCGCGTGAAGATCGAGGTGCAGAAGCACGCTGCGACCGGCAAGCGCGACACACTCGCGCTGCCCGGTATCGCCTCGCAAACGCTGTTCGTGGTCGAGCACCTGTCGGACGACAGCTGGCCGATCCCCGACGCATCCAGCACTTGCCGGCCGCCACTGTGCACGCAGAAGCTGCAAGTGCGCGACGCCGCTCACAGCGTGCTCTTCGACGAGAGCGCCATCGGGATGCAGGCGAGCGGACCGAAGAACCCCGTGGCCAATGGCGATCACGTCAACCCGGTGACCGTGCTCATCCCCAACGGGCCGCGCAGCGTGAAGTCCGCTGCGGGCTATTCACTGACGCTGCAGAGCAAGGTTGCGGGAGACCTGCGGCTGACCACGCTCAGTCGCACCAAGACGGGGCATCAGTTGAACTTGAACGTGTACTACGTCGGTGCCAGAGACTGGACAAGCACGGGCGATCGTGGACCCATGCTGCTCGCCGACGCGCTCGCCGAGGTGGACACGATTCTCGGCCAAGCCGGCATCTTCATCGGCGACGTGCGACAGATCGACGTGCGCGGGAAGCTGCTCACCGAAGGCACCCCACTGCCGGACGAGGTGAACAAGGGCTTCATGCCCATCAAGGAACGCTACGGTGTGTATCCGTGGTTGCCCGAGCTCTGGAAGCTCGGTGCAGGCGCTGGCAACGTAGCGCTCGACCTGTTCTTCGTCTCCGACATCAGCGTCATCAGCGGCAACGGTGGCGACGTCGGCGCCATCTCCGGCGGCACGCCCGGCCCGCTGTGCATGCACGGCACACCCGGTTCGGGCATCGCGGTGTCGACCGACATGATGCTCTTGCAGAACGATCCGCAAGCCATGGCGCGCACCTTGGCGCACGAGATCTCTCACATGCTCGGGCTCTTCCACGTGGTCGAGGTGGACGGCAGCGTGCGCGACCCGTTCGACGACACGCCCGCTTGCACCATCGATCACGACTTCGATGGCAATGGTGTGCTCGACGCCCAAGAGTGCGCTGGCGCGGGTGGCGACAACCTGATGTTCCCGACCACGAGCAGAAGCAGCACTACGCTGAGCGCCGAGCAGCAAGCCATCTTGCGTTCGGCGCTCATCCTCGAGTGAAGGCTACTTCGCGGGCTTCTTCAGCTCGTTGCGCAGGGTCTCGATCAGGTAGGGGCGGATCGTCCGCGCAGGGATGATCTCTTCGATCGAACCCACACGCTTGGCTCGCTCCACGGAGTGAACCGCGTCGTATTCCGCCGCGACCTCGCCGCGCTTCTCGATGGTCACGTCGCGACGCAGCTTGTCGAACGCAGCGCGCTCTTCGGCGGTCGGGTTGCCGCGCAGCTTGGCGCGCAGCGCCTGGATGCGTGGGTCGGCCGAGACACGCGCGCGCACTTCGCGCGGGAACACCACCGCCGCGGCCGGGCCACCGCCGATGACCGAGGCGTACGAACCTTCCACCGCGAGCGCGCGCAGGTTGTCGTTGAGCCCGCGCGAGAACACGACGTACGCGCCGCCGTGGTAGCGACCGACGATGCAGAACAAGATCGGTCCTTGGAAGTTCACCACCGCGCGAGCGATCTCGGCGCCGTATTCCAGCTGCAGCTTGCGCATGGACTCGGGCGAGCCATCGAAGCCCGAGATATTCGCGAGCAGCACGCACGGGCGCACGCCGCTGGCCGCGTTGATGGCGCGGGCCACCTTCTTGCTCGACTGCGGAAACAGCGTGCCGCCGTTCCACTCTTCGGGCCCGTCCGACGGGCGGTAGCCCATGCGCGACAGGTTCTGGCTCTCGATGCCCAACACCAGCACCGGGTAGCCACCGAGGTGCGCGTCCCACACGATGGCCGTCTCGGCACCGACGTGGTGCGCCCAGCGTTCCAGGTGACCGCCATCGGTGTCGATGACACCCTGCATGAGCGCACGCATCGCGAACATGCGCTTGCGACCCGGGTTGGTCTTGGGGTCGAGGATCTCGCCGACCGTCTTGAACGGCTGCGGTCCAGCCTTGCCGTCGTTGTACGGGTACGAGGTGACGTCGCGCGCGTCGCTGTCTTTGGTCTGCAACATGCGCGGGCCACGCTCGCCGGGCACCACGTAGGTGTACTCGTAGTGATCGAAGAGGATCTTGTACGCAGCCGCGAGATCGGGCGCGAAGTACTGGGCTTCACCGTTGGGTCCCATCACGCGCTCGTGTCCGCCGATGGCCACCTCGTCCTCGGCGGAGACCGAGCCGGAGACCGCGAGCGCGGCACTACCTGTGAGCACCATCGAGGCCGTGGGCGTCATGATCAGGCAGCCACGCGTGTGCATGAGCATGGTGGCGAGCGAATCCCAGTAGCTCTGCGCGCCCACGTTGATGCCCGTGACGACGCAGTGGATCACGCCATCGGTCTGCGTGAAGGTCACGATACGCCGCACCACGCGTGCGATGGCGTCCATCGTCTCGGTGCCGCTGTCCATGGCGATCTTGGCACCCGAAGACACCGGCACCCACTCCACCGGAACCGACAGCTTCTCGGCGAGATCGATCGCCGCATACAAGCGATCGCACTCGGGGCTAGCGATCGCGCCCATGCCTACCGTCGGATCCGACAGCATGATGACGCGCTTCATGCCCTCGGGAATCTTCTCGGTCGGGGTGCTGATGATGCCGAACACCACCGACGTGGTGTTCTTGCCGGGCTCACGACCCTTCACGCTCACGGCCAACGGAGTGGCGCTCTGCGGATCGAGATCGAACTCCTCGAAGGTTCCGACCGGCAGCACCGGACGCGCCTCGCCGGACTGCGTGGTCTCGAGCACGCGCTCGGACGACTCGATGCCCTGCGTCAGCATGCGGACGATCTCGTACGGATAGACGAGCTCACGACGCCGGCAAGCGGCTACCTTGCGCTCGTACGGCGACGCCGGCACCAGCGGCACCTTGCGCGGCCGGCGCCACACCATGTCGAGGCGCGAGCTCGCGAGATCCGAGAACGCCAGCTCCACCTGGCGGGCTTCACGGAGAGCCGCAGGCTGCTCCGCGACCGGTTGACCGTCTTTGCGTTCGGGATTCGCCAGACGCAGGCGCACGATGGTCTTCTCGAGACCCAGGTAGCGCGTCGCCGACAGCAAGCGGCGGGCGATGCGCTGCGCGCGCGCGGCATCGATCTCCATCTCGTGCTGCATGTGCATCACGAGGCGGTTCCACTGCAGCTCGCGGCGCGGATCGCGAATGCCCAGGTTGAGGCGCAGCGTGCGCGTGGCTTCCTGGAACGCGCGCTCGAACACCGGAATGAAGCGGTCAGCGTTCTTGCTGTCGTCGGCGGGGCGGCCGCGCACGTCGGCGAGCACGAACAAGCGTTCGTCTTTCTCGTCTTGCTTGGCCTTCGCGAAGAAGCAGTAGACGTCGTCACTGCCCCACAGTCGCTCGAGGGTGAAGTTCACGTAGCGCATCAAGTCGACGCGGTCGGCGACTTCCGGGTGCAGGCCGTGCAACGCCAGGCGCGTCACGCCGCCGCCCTCGGCCTTGAGCGTCTCGTGGTACTGCACACCATCGGGAGTGATCAGCGTGAGCGTCAGACGCGACGCCGGGAGCGATCCAGCAACGGCACGTTCGGCTTCTGCGACAGCTGCCTCGCGACTGGAGTCATCCTCGATGAGCGTAACCAGCTCGAGCGCGTGGGCCTTGCTCGCGCGCGCCAGCTCGATCAGTGCACGCGTACCGCGATCGACCTCGCCGCGCGCAGCGAAGACGCCGAGCACGAGCCCGTCCGCGAACTGTAAGCGATCCACCGTGTAGCCCGCTGCAGGCTCCGAGACGTGCGTGGTGGGCTGCTTGGGCGCGTACAGACGGCGCAGGATCGCCGACATCGCGATGGCACGGCGGTGGCGATCCTTGTCGTGAAGCCAGCTCGCGACGCGTGCGAACAGGGCCGACGGTGCAGCTGATAGCTCGACGAGCACGGCAGCGGGGGGCGACGCCGCGGCGGTCTCGGCCTCGGCGGTGCGCAGCCAGCTCTCGAGACGCCGCGTGGTCTGCTCCTCGTGCCTGGCGAGCTCTGGCAGTTGGAAGATGCGGTAGTGCGTCTCGAGCGCGTTGTCGGCGAGCGCGTTGCTCACCATGTCGCGCAAGGTCGCGATGCGCATGAGCGCGTCGCGCAGCTCTTCGTCGTGCGACACGTCGACGCCCAAGTCGACCAGCGCGATCAGCCGACGCAAGAGCGCCATCACCAGGCGACGTCGCGGCTCAGGCTCGCGCTGCGATGCGAACATGCGGAAGATGGACTTCTCCAGCTCGTCGCAGTGCTCGAGGCTGGTGATGCCGTAGTGCGCGAGCGCACCCTTGAGCATGTCGAGAAAGTCTTGCGCGATGCCGGCGCCCTGCGAGCGCATGCGACGCAGGTACGCGCGGAAGCGAGCGCTGTTGGACGGACCGAGCTCGCCACCGTCCGACACGGGGCGGGCGCGTGAGAACATCTGTTCGACCGACACGAACATCGCCAGATGCGCGCGCAGACCCGCGAGCTCGTCGCGGAATGCCGGCGTGAGCGCTTCGGGCAGCGGAGCTTCGAGGACGTCGAGCAGCTTGTTGAAGCGCTGCTCGGACAGATCGAAGCCGAGCAAGATGCGCCGCAGCTCTTCGTTCACTGCTTGTACCGCGAGCTTGCGCTGCGCGTCGGGCGCGGCCTGCGCCGCGGCGAGGTCGGGCGTGCCCCATTCGCCGTTGGGGCCTGGCGCGAACAGAATCGCGAGCGGATCGATCTCGTCCGGCAAGCGCAGTCGCACGCCGGTGGCGACTTCCACGCCTTGCTCGCGCATTGGCTCGATCACCAGCAGCAGATCTCCAGCAGCCACCTGCTGGCCCTTGCCGACGAGCACCTCGGTGACGGTGCCCGCGACCGGCGCCGAGAAACCGATCTCCATCTTCATGGCTTCGACCATGCCGAGGGTCTGCCCCGCCTTGACCTTGTCGCCAGGCTTCACGTCGATCGAAACCACCATCGACGGAGCACCCGCGCGCACTTGGCCAGCGGTCTGACGGCCGAAGCGGTGCACCGAGCCTTCGACCTCGACGCGGATGTACGCATCGGTCACGTCGTGCACGGCGCGCAGGTAGCGGCCGGCGATGACCATGCGCGCGGTGTGTTGCTCAGGATCGCCGAAGCGCGCGCTGATCACGCGGCCATCGAGGTGCACGCGGTAGCGCGACGAGCCCACCGAGAACACGCGCATGCGGTAGCTCTCGCCGCGGTACTCGAGATCCAGCTCGCGGCCGTGCAGCGCGGGGATCTTGTCCGGCGTGATGCTGCTGGTGTCGGAGTAGAAGTTGCGACGCTCGGCGCGCCACTGCGCGCGGTAGCTGAGGATGGCCGCGAGCACGAGGCCCTCGACCGCGTGGGGCGGCTGCGTGTCGCGCTCGTCGTTCCAGCGATCGAGCCAGCGGGTGTCCACACCGCCTTCGCGGTACCGCGCGGCTTCGAGCACTTGAATCAGGTAGCTCTTGTTGGTCGCGCCGCGCTCGATCACCAGGTCGAAGTCGCGCAACGCCGAAACCAGGCGAGCACGCGCTTCCTCACGCGTGTCACCGAAGGCCATCACCTTGGCCACCATCGAGTCGAACGCAGCGGGCACGGTGCTGCCCATCACGACGCCGGTGTCGATGCGCAGCCGGGGCCCGAGCGCCGGATCGAAGAGCGCGATGCGGCCGGGTGCCGGCAGAAAGCCCTGGTCGGGGTCTTCGGCACAGACGCGCGCCTCGATGCACACGCCTTGCTCACGAGGCAAGAGCCCGGAGAGCTTCTCACCGCGCGCGATGCGGATCTGCAGCTCGACGATGTCGGTGCGCGTGATTTCTTCGGTGATGCCGTGCTCCACCTGCAAGCGCGGGTTCATCTCGAGGAAGAAGAAGTCCGGATCTTTCACCAGGAACTCGACCGTGCCGACGCCGGAGTAGCCGACCTCGGCCGCGAGCATCTCTGCGGCCTGCTTCACTTCTTCGATGGTTGCAGATGACAGGCCCGTGGGGGGCGCCTCTTCGATGACCTTCTGGTGACGACGCTGCACCGAGCAATCGCGGCAGCCGAGCGCCTTCACGAAGCCGTGCTTGTCGGCGACGATCTGCACTTCGATGTGCCGGCCACCCTGCACCATCTTCTCGAGAAACATGCGGTCGTCGCCGAACGCACTCTTGGCTTCAGAGCGCGCCGACTCGAACGCCTGCGCGAGCAAATCGAGATTCTCGACCACGCGAATGCCGCGACCACCGCCGCCGGCGGAGGCCTTCACGACGAGCGGTACGCCGACCTTCTCGGCGGCCACGCGCGCCTGTGCGATGTCTGCAAGCACGCCGCCGCTCCACGCGCTGACGGGCACGCCCACGCGCTCGGCCAATTGCTTCGAGGCGATCTTGTCGCCGAGCCGGCGCATGGTGTCGCCGGTGGGGCCGAGGAAACGGATGCCAGCATCTCGCAGCTTGTCGACGAACTCGGCGGACTCGGCCACGAAACCCCAGCCGGGCCACACGGCGTCGGCGCCGATCTGCTGCAAGGTGGCGAGCAACAAGTCGTGGTCGAGGTACGCCGCGACGGGCGTGGTCTTCACGGGCAAGCGATACGCCATGTCGGCGTGGCGCACGAACGGCGCTTCGCGATCGACGTCGGTGTAGAGCGCGATCACCTGAAGGTCGGAGCCTTCGAGCGAGCGCAGAGACTTGACGGTGCGTACGCAGCGCATGGCGGCTTCGCCGCGGTTGACGATCGCAAGCCGACGAATGGGAGTGATGTCCATCGAGTTGGGACTCCAGAATCAGTAACGTGACGAGGGCCCGTTGGCGGCTAGCCGGCACACCGGTTGCGCCGAGCGCGCCCCGCCTGCCGAAATGGCCGCACAGTGTACGTCAGCAACCTCACCCGGTCCGCCTGCAAAAGCACGCAGAAACAAGGGGCGATTGCGTTGCGCGGCGCACCATAGCCGAGTGATTTATGGGGGTCAACGCGAGCCATCAGAACCGATAAATTACGGACAGTTGGCCTAGATTGACGGGGCAAGAAACCAACACCTCGTATCAGCGACGAATGCCCACGACCAAGCCGTCTGGGGTCGGGATGCAGGTGCTGTCGAAAGCCTCGGCCACGAGCTGGTGGAACTCGCGCATGTGCGTTGCGTCCGGGGTATCGGCGAGAAGCTGACCGAAGAAGTACGAGTTGTCCCCAATCAGCAGACCGCCGGTGCGCAGATGCGCAGCCGCCCAACGCGCATACAGCGGATAGTTGCCCTTGTCGGCGTCGATGAACACGGCGTCGAAGGGCGCGTGCGGCGTGAGCTGCTCGAGCTGCTCGAGCGCAGGGCCCACCAACACGCTGACACGGTCGGCCACGCCAGCAGCCGCCAGATTGTCGCGCGCGACCTGGGCGTGGCGCGGGTCGAGCTCGATGGTCCAGACGTGGCCGCCCGCCGACAGGCCGTGCGCCAGCCGCAGCGCCGAGTAGCCGGCCAGCGTGCCGACCTCGACCACCTTGCACGCGCCGATCATGCGCATGAGCAAGGTCAAGGTCTTGCCCTCGGCGGGTGCGAGCTGAATCGCCGGCATGCCGTGTTGCGCTGGGGCATCGAACGCCCGGGCGAGCCCGGCGTCGTGGCGCACGTGCACGCCATCGACGAACGCGACGATGTCGGGGGTGGCGTAGCGTGCGCCGCTTCGCGAGTCTTGGTCAGCCATGCTTCCCCGTAGCGCAGTACCGCGGCCACGCCAAGCGGCGCGCGGGAGTTTCCGCCGCGGCGCTTATCTGCTATTCGCGGCGCCATGCGGCGCGTGCATCACCCGTACTGGGTCGAGAAGCTGATGGAGCGGGTCAACGCCGTCGAAGCGCGCCATTTTCTGCACCCGCAGTTCGACTCGCTCGGCAAAGAGCCGCTGTTCGTCTCACCACGGCACATTCGCGTCGTGGGCGGCAACGTACACGCGGGCGACCACCTGCACGTGTATGCACTGCCCGAGCGGCCAGTGAAATTCGCAGTGGACCCGTTCGGTGGCGGCACCGGACGCATCGACATCGGCGACTGCTGCATCCTGGCGCCCGGCGTGAGCCTCCGTTCCGCAATTTCGGTGCGCATCGGCGACAACTGCATGCTGGCCGAGAACACGCTCGTCACCGACGCCGACTGGCACGACCACTACCACCGTATCTACCCCGGCAAGCGCGAGCCGGTGGTGCTCGAGAACAACGTCTGGGTGTGCGACAGCGCGACCATCTGCAAGGGCGTGACCATCGGCGAAAACAGCATCATCGGGGCGGCGTCGGTGGTAACGCGCGACATCCCCAAGAACACGATCGCGGCCGGCAACCCGGCGCGGCCTGTGGGCGATCTCGATCCGAGCAAGCCGCAGACGCTACGCGACGCGCTGTTCGTGCACGGCATGCCCTACCAGCAACTGAAAGACGAATTCGACGCCAAGCGTTTGCAGGGCAACACGCTGCTCGGGTGGGTGAAAGCGAGGCTGTGGCCGGGCAAGCGCAGCTAGTGCTAGTGCGCCAACGTTGGGTTGTAGACGGCCGTCCGAGCAGCGGCAGGACGGCAGCGGCGAGCTCTTCACCCTTGTCTTCTTGCAGGAAATGACCCAAACGAGCGGCAGGTGTGCGGACGAGCTTCATGGTCGTGCCTGCGTGGGGAAAGCTGCCGGCATGATCTAAGCTGCCGGCATGATGTAGGCTGCGCGCCGTGCGTGACAAGTTCCCCTGGCGACTGTTCCTGTTCGTGTTCTTCGGCTGGACCTTCGACTTCTACGATCTGGTGCTGCTCGGGTTCCTGAAAGACGCGGTCGCTGCCGACTTGCACCTGTCGCACCAGACCGAGGCGTGGATGCTGGGCGTCGCGCTCGGCTCGTCGGGCGTGGGCGGCATCATCGCCGGCGCACTGGCCGACCGCGTGGGCAAGCGCACGATGCTGTCGTCGACGGTGCTCGTGTATTCGCTGGGCTCGCTGTGCTCGGGCCTGGCGCCGAACCTCACGTGGTTTCTGGTTGGGCGGGCCATCGTCGGCCTGGGCGTGGGTGGTGAGTGGGCCATTGGGCACAGCTTGCTTGCAGAAGCCGTGGCGCCGCGCGTACGCGGACGCACCTCCGCCGCCCTGCAAGCCGGTGAGCCCGTCGGCGTCGCGCTCGCTGCCATCGCCGGCTACCTGATCTTGCCTCGCGTAGGTTGGCGCTGGGTGCTCCTGGGCTCCAGCTCCACGGCGCTGCTTGCGCTCGTCATGCGCCGCACGCTGCACGTGCCGAACGAACCGGCCAGCGACGCGCCGATCTTGGCGCACCTGCGTCAGGCGCACATCGGCTCGCGCCTCGCTCGCGCGTGGTTACTCGGCGTGTTCAAGCTCGGCACCTATTGGACTTGCTACACCTGGCTGCCGAGCTTCCTGTTGCACGAGATGCATCAGGGCGTGGGCAAGTCGCTCGGCTGGATGCTCACTGCACAGGCCGGACAGCTCAGCGGCATGCTCAGTTTCGGCTCGTTCTCCGATCGCTTCGGGCGCCGGCCGGCGTTCTGCGCGTTTTCGCTGCTGACGGCGGCGGCCATCACGCCGTTGGCGTTTGCCTGGCCATGGCTGTCTGCGCATCCACCCTTCTTCTGGGGCACGATGCTCATGCTGGGCGTGGGCTCGGGTTGCACCGCCGGCTTCGGCGCCCTCTTGTCGGAGCTGTTCCCCACCGAGATCCGCACCACCGCGATGGGCGCCACCTACAACCTCGCACGCTCGGTGCAGCTGGGCGCGCCGCTGCTCGTGAGCTACGCCGTCGCGCAGCACGGGCTCGCCGGTGGCTTGAGCGTGCCGTTGTGTCTGGCGCTGGCGACCGCGTCGTGGGTGTGGGTGTTGCCCGAGACGCGTGGCATCGTGCTGCCGTCGCTCGGTGCAGACCCATCGGCTCGCAGCTAGCGCTCGCGTGCGCGGCAGCCCCACTGTCACATCGGGCTACAGCGCAGTGATCCAGTCGCTGATCAGCTTGGCGCCGTCGGTCGGAACGACACGCGAAGCAATCGGCGGCATCTGATCTTTCATGTTGGTGGCGTTGCGCGTGCTCATCAGCGAGTAGAGCAAGCTCTTGCTGGGTGAGCCCGGCGTGATGCGCACGCGCCCCTTCCAGCGGCCGGTGGTGGCCGGCACGTTGATTGCGGTGGTGTGCGCGTCGACCATGCTGGTCGAGCTGCCATCGGCGTTCGCCACGTCGAGGTCGAGCTTGAGCATGGTGGAGTAGGCCTCGGACGCCGAGTTGCCGTTGTGGCAGCTGACGCCGCAGTTGACGTGCAGCCAGCCGAGCGCTTCGCTGCCTTTGCCCGTGCCGTCGTCGCCGATCTGGATCTTGGACGGCAACGTGCCGTTGAGCAGACCCTGGCTCTGCAGCGCCGCGAGGTTGAGACCGGTGGCGCCGGGCAAGCCGAGCAAGATGGTCTCGAAGCCGAGCGCGCGGTCTTGCCGACCCTTGTGGCACTGGTCGCACTCGGTGGTGCTGGGGATGTGATAGGGGTTGCCGTTGACCGTGATGTCCGCGCCGCCGGTGCGCATGGCTTCGGTCTCACCCGCGTTCCACTGATACGCCGTGCGCGTCCAGTAGAACGACGAGACCTTCCAGAACATGCGTGTCTCGACGCGGGTCGTGCCGATCTTGAACTCTTTCCAGAACTTGGTGCCGACGGGGAACTTCCACGAGTCCGGATCGGAGACGTCGATCTTCTTGCCCGGCGGCAAGTAGACCCAGCGGCCCTTGCCGGCTCCGTCAGACCAGAGCGG
>JADGRE010000063.1 GCA_017881185.1 Pseudomonadota bacterium
CGTGGTGTGCGTCGCCGTGATCGTCGTGGTGCGGACCACCGCGGTACTCGCCGCTGAAGGTCAGGAAGTACAAACGGAACATGTAGAAGGCGGTCATCGTCGCGCCGCACACGAGCGCAGCAAAGATGGCCGGCCCGAGCCAGGGCGCGAAGCTGAAGTACTGGCTGCTTGCCAACGCACCCACGAGAATCTCGTCCTTCGAGAAGAAGCCCGAGAAGAACGGCACACCCGCGATCGCCATGCAGCTGGCAAGGAAGGTCCAGCGCGTCTGCGGCATGTACTTGCGCAGGCCACCAAGCGTGCGGATGTCGGCGTCGCCATGGGCGCCCACCGCGTGCATCACCGAGCCGGCACCGAGGAACAAGCAGGCCTTGAAGAAGGCGTGCGTGTACACGTGCATGAAGCCGGCCGCGAACGCACCGCAGCCGACAGCTGCAAACATGAAGCCGAGCTGGCTGACCGTGGAGTACGCCAAGATCTTTTTGATGTCGTTCTGCACGAGGCCCACGGTGGCTGCGAGCAACGCCGTCAGCGTGCCGGTCACGGCAATCACAGCCATGGTGTGCGGCGCCAAGACGAACACGTACGACAGCCGGCACACGAGATAGATGCCGGAGGTCACCATGGTGGCCGCGTGGATGAGCGCGGAGACCGGCGTAGGACCGGCCATGGCGTCGGGCAGCCACACGAACAGCGGAATCTGCGCGCTTTTGCCGGTGCAACCGAGGAACAAGAAGAGTGTGGCCACGGTTGCGAGGCTCACGCTCGAGATCACGAGGAAGGGCGCGCCCGTCGGTCCAAGTGCGAGCGCCGAAGTGAGCACGCTGCTGTGGTCGCGCGCGAACTGGTTGATGCCCGCGAACTCGAAGGTGCCGGTGGCGTTCGCGAGCAGGAACATGCCCATGAGCACGCCGAAGTCACCGATGCGGTTGGCGACGAACGCCTTACGCCCGGCAGCGGCATACGCCAGGTTCTCGTACCAGAAGCCGATGAGCAGATACGAGCACACGCCCACGCCTTCCCAGCCCACGAACATCACCGGCAGGCTGGAGCCGAGCACCAGGATCAGCATGGAAGCGGTGAACAGGTTCAGGTACGCGAAGAAGCGCGCGTACGACTTCTCCTCGCTCATGTAGCCGGTGCTGTAGATGTGGATGAGCAGGCCGATGCCGGTGACGACCAAGGTCATCACACCGCTGAGCGCGTCCATCACGAAGCGCACGGGAATGCTGAGCGGCTTGTTCTGCCAAGTCAGAGAGAACCACTCGTACGCGGTGTAGCTGAGCGCGGCGTGTTCCTCGGTGTGGCGCAGGCCCACCAGCTCTTTGAACATCACCACCGCGCACACAAACGACAGCGTCACGGAGGTCACGGCCACCGCGTGCACCGTTTCGCGCCCGGCACCACGACCGAAGAAGCCGTTGACGATGGCGCCAATCAGCGGAAACAGAACGATTCCGAGCAGCAGCTTGGGGTCGTGCATGGGGATCCTACGCGAAAAGCCGCAGGCTGTTTCGTGGGTGGGTCATTAGTGCCTTAGAGTGTCTGCGCGGTCCGAATGCACGGTCTTGCGCAGGCGGAACATGCTGATGACGATCGCCAAACCCACTGCAGCCTCGGCCGCGGCGATGGCGATGACGAAGAAGGCGAAGAGCTGGCCGGCGTGGTTGTCCGGCATGTAGCGGTTGAACGCCACCAGCATGAGGTTCACCGAGTTCAGCATGAGCTCGATGGACATCAGCTGCACCAGCACGTTGCGGCGCACGAGAAAGCCGACGGCGCCGATACCGAACACGATGGCCGAGAGCGACAGGTAGTGACCGAGCTCGATCTGCATGATCTTCCCTTCAGCCGTGTCCGCCGTGCGCCGACACTTCGGCAGCCATGGCTTGCTCGCGTGCGCCTTGCTCGGCGGCCGCCTTGGCCTGCGCGTCGCGCTTGTGTTGCGAGGCTGCGACTTCCTCGCGCGAGCGGCCACGTGCGACGGCGATGGCACCGACGATGGCAACCGTGAGCAGCACGGAGATGAGCTCGAACGGCACGAGGCCATCCAGGAACAAGCTCTGCGAGAACGCGCCCACGCCGCCGAACTGGTCGCACTCGGCGCCCTCACCCGGCAAGCAGGGCCCGAGCGCGATGTCGGGCATGTGCACGGGCATCAGCGAGAACGCCAGGATCGCGGTGAGCACCACCATGATGGCGATGGCCGCGGTCTTGGTGACCATGCCGCGCAGCACGGGCGGCTCGGGCACGGACGGACCGATCATCATGATGACGAACACGAAGAGCACCACGACCGCGCCCGCGTAGACGAGCATCTGCAGCGCCGCCAACAGCTGCGCGTGCAGCAGCAAGAACAGCCCCGAGAGCGCGATGATGTGCGCAAGCAGCGACATCGCCGCGCGGATTGGGCTGTGCACGATGACCGTGCCGAGCGCCGACAACACCGCCACGAGCGCGCAGAACGCGAACAGCGCTTCGCCGCCTGCGGTCACGAGACACCTCCGAGCGCGCGAACGGTGGCGCCGAGGCTGTGTGGCGGCACGCCTGACTTGGCGACCACCACGAACTCGTCGCGGAACTTCTGCAGGAAGCCGAGCATGGGCATGGCCGTGCCGTCGGCGAACGCGCAGATGGTGTTGCCCATCATGTTGTTCGCGATGTCGACCAAGAGATCGATGTCTTGCAGCTTGCCCTTGCCTTCGCACAGGTTCTCGAGCACGTCGTGCAGCCAACCTGTGCCTTCACGGCACGGCGTGCACTGCCCGCACGACTCGTGCGAGTAGAAGTGCATCAGGTTGCGCGCGGCCTCGACCATGTTGACCGAGTCGTCCATGACGATGGCGCAGCAGGTGCCGAGCATGGTGCCCAGTGCACGAAAGGTGTCGACGCCCATCGGCACGTCGATGTGGCTCTTGCCGTGCCACGCATGCAGCGGATGGGCCGGGTCGGGCGCGTTTACCAGATCGCCAGGCCGCAGCACGGGCGTGGACGAGCCACCCGGAATGACGGCCTTGAGCGGACGATCGGCGTGCAGCATGCCGCCGCCCAGATCATAGATGAGCTCGCGCAGTGTGAGGCCCACCGGTGCTTCGTACACGCCGGGCGTCTTCACGTGGCCGCTCACGCCGTACAGACGCGTGCCGCCATCGCGCGGCAAGCGGCTCTGATCCGACCAAGCCTTGCCGCCCATGCGAATGATGTCGGGGACCGAAGCGATGGTCTCGACGTTGTTCACGACCGTGGGCGCACCGAACGCTCCCTTCACTGCCGGAAACGGCGGCTTGAGCCGGGGCTCGCCGCGCATGCCTTCGAGCGAGTTGAGCAGCGCAGTCTCTTCGCCGCAGATGTACGCGCCGGCGCCCATGTGCACGTAGATCTGCGTGGCGTGATCGACGCCGAACGGCTGCTTACCGACGTAGCCGCGCTCGCTGGCCTCCTCGATCGCCGCTTCCAAGCGCTGGATCGAAGTGACCAGCTCGCAGCGCACGTAGATGTAGCAAACGTGTGCGCCCACGGCGCGCATGGCGATGAGGCAACCCTCGACCAAGCGGTGCGGGTCGAGCTCCATGAGCGTGCGATCTTTGAAGGTGCCCGGCTCGCCTTCGTCGGCGTTGATCACCAGGTACGGCGCGACCTTCGAGTCTTTAGGAAGAAAGCCCCACTTCACGCCCGCTGGAAAACCTGCGCCGCCGCGACCGCGGATGTTCGCGTCTTTCACTTCGACCGCGATCTGCTCGGGCTTCATGGTGGTGAACGCCATGCGCGCTGCGGAGTACGCGCCGTGTTGCTCGGCGACCTTCAGCGTGTGGCTCTGCGGCAAGCCATAGCGGCTCGTGATGATCTTGGGAAAGTCGGCCATGTCAGCTGTTCCCGATCCCCATCAGGGTTTTGGCTCTGACGCGCGCGGCAGCGTCTGCCGGCTCGGCCTTCTGCGCAGCATCGCCGCTGGCAGGTGCAGCAGCGGCCGTCTTCGCGCTCAGCTCGTCGATGATGCGATCGAGCCCATCGAGGGTGAGGTTCTCGTGGAAGTCGTCGTTGATCTGCACCATCGGCGCTTGACCGCAGGCGGCCAGACACTCGGCGGTCTTCAGCGAGAACTTACCGTCCTTGCTGGTGCCACCCACGCCACAGCCGAGGCGCTTCTCGAGGTGCTTCTGGATCTCGCGGCCACCGCGCAGATCGCACGACAGCGTGCGGCACACCCAAACCACGTTCGGGGCGACCGGTTGCTGGTGGTACATCGTATAGAAGGTGACGACGCCCGTGACTTCGCTCGTGGGCATGCCCAGGCGCTTGGCGACGTACGCCACCACCCCCGGGCTGACCCAACCCTCTTGGCGTTGACACAGGTGCAACAGCGGCAAGCAAGCGGCGCGCTGGGTCGGATAGCGCGTCAGCAGCTCGTCGACGATCTTCTCGGATTCCACAGAGAGCGTGAACGTCATGACTGGTCTGTTCGTGCTCCGCGTCTGTTCTTGCTCCGCGGTGGGGCGGCTATGGACGGCGCGACGCTGAAATAGTGGGTCGGGGCAGGCGCTCCAATTTTTGACCGAGAGCGCGCTCTTTGCCTGCTCTCGTGAGCTGCTCTCGTGAGCCGCTCTCGTGACAGAGATGCAGCGCGCCGGGGCAGTGCTCAGCGGCCGGAAAGCTAGGCCGGCTGGCGCGCGTCTGTCAAGGACGACAGCGGGTCCTCGCCGGGGCAAAACGCGCTGGCTTTTCGCGCGTGTAGAGTCACCAGCCACGCATGCCGGGCAGGCGTCGTCGGCAAGTTCCCCCTTCCCTCTCCGATCCAGACACGTTACGATTTTTACCAGTCTGGATACCCCGACCGAGCGCGCGGGTTTTCAACTGGTCCTCAGGTTGTTCTCAGCTCGCTCAGCTCGTGCGCGTGGTCCGGATCGGAATCGCGAATGGCCTTTTGTCCTGAATGTGGGAAGCCAGCGAGCGCGGAGGCCACTAAGTGCGCGCACTGCGGCCACGCCTTCCCGGGTACTCAGAAGCCCGCTGCCCCTGCACGCTTCAAGGGCACGATGATCATGACGAGCGCGCCAGCGGTCGCTGCTCCACCAGCTGCTGCTGCACCAGCTGCTGCTGCACCACCCGCTGCGGCAGCTCCCGCACCTGCCGCAAGCTTAGCCGCTGCGCCCGCGTCCACACCTGCGCCAAGGCACGGCCTCAAGGCCACGATGGTTGCAGCCAACGTTCCAGCGGCTGCAGCTGGCGGCGGCGAGGCCGCCGACGAGCGCAAGAAGATGGCGTTCGCAGCGACCGCGCCGGCGCAAGCAGCGTTCGTGCTTCCCGGTGCTGCGAAGCCCGATGCTGCGAAGAAGCCCAGCGCGGCCCCCGCGGCAGCGCCCGCAGCCGATGCAACGAGCAGCGGCGAGCACACGAAGTTCCTACCGGGCGATCCGATGGCCCCGACGCCAGAGGCGACGCGGCCGCACCACCCGGCACGCCACACGCCCGGTGGCAGCCCCGCCAGCGCGCCCAACAAGACCTGGCTGTGGGTCGGCCTCGGTTGCCTCGGCATGATCGTAATCGGCGGCATCGGCGTCGTGATCGCGATGCGCCTGGGTCTACTGCACTGAGCAGACTCGCTTGGTTCTCAAGTGGCGCTCAAGTGGCGCTCAAGTGGTGCTCAAAGTGACGGCGCAGCGCGCGCCATCAACGCCTTCAACACCTGATACGCCATCGTCGCTTGATAGTCGTCGGCGAACGCCGGCCCACTCGCGCCCGGCACGGCTGGCCTGGGCGTGCTGCGCGCCGGTTGCGTCGCGGGCGCGGCAGGCGCTGGCTCGATCAACAGGTGGCCTTCGAGTGATGCCTCGGTGATCTCACCGCTGCCCAGGCGCGCCTCGCGCAGCACCTTGGTGTCCAGCTGCTCGACGATCACGTCGGGCTCGATGCCCTTGGCCTGGATCGAGATGCCGCTGGGCGTGAAGTACAACGCCGTGGTGAGCTTGAGCGCGCTGCCATCCGGCAGATCGATCACGTTCTGCACGCTGCCTTTGCCGAAGGTGCGTGTACCCACGAGCACTGCGCGCTTCTGATCGTGCAGCGCGCCAGCGACGATCTCCGACGCGCTCGCGGAGTAACCGTTGACGAGCACCACGACTGGCCAGTTCGGCCGTGTGCCCGCCGCGCTGGCGCGATTCTCGCGCAGCAGCTTGCCGCCACGGGCGCGCGTGGAGACGATCACGCCGTCGTTCAGGAACTCGTCTGCGACGAGGATCGCCGAGCTGAGCAAGCCGCCCGGGTTGTCGCGCAGATCGAGCAACACGCCGCGCACGCCACCCTGGTCCGCCGTGTGCTCCACGGCTTCGTCGAGCACGCGTCGCAGATCGCTGGCAGTGTTCTGCTGAAACTCGCGCAGCTGCACGTAGACGACGCGATCGGGCAGCACGCGTCCGTTCACCGCCTCGACGGAGATCACCTCGCGCGTGAGCACGACCGGGATGGCCTCGGAAACGCCGTGGCGGCGCAAGGTGACGTGCACCTGCGTACCCGGTTCGCCACGCATGCGATTGATGGCTTCCTCAAGCCCCAGATCGCGCGCGGGATTGCCTTCGATGGTGAGAAAGCGATCGCCTTGCTGCAGCCCGGCGCGCGCGGCGGGACCCTGCGGCATGACACGCAGCACGGTCAGCCAACCGTCGCTGATGTCGATCTCGACGCCCACTCCGCCGAAACGGCCCTCTGTGTCGCTCTCCAGCACGCGCAGCTCTTTGGGATCGAGGTACGCGGAATGTGGGTCCAACACCTTCAACATCCCACGGATCGCGCCTTCGATGAGCGCGTCCTGGTTCACCTCGCCGACGTAGCTATTCTCGATGTGGGCCAGCGCGCGCGCGAAGGTCTCCAGACGCGGGTACGGCGTACCGCTTGCGCTGGCATCGGCGAGCGCAGCGTCAGTGCCTGTAAACAACGCAGCACAGATCGCCAGGCCGACCAACACATCCCGGCGAGCGCGGGGGCGCGTGCGCATGCCGCGTGGCGACCGCGCATGCGGCGGCCGCAAAACCGTACTTCTGTGTGTGCAAGGCTTCATGTTTCGTTGACACGGCATGTGCTGTCGTACTCTAATGCACTCAGTAGCTCAGGCTACGATAAGCAGCACATCGCATCAGATCTACGTATCTACGACGAGCTGGCTTCTGCCACTCGGTTTTTTCGAACGAGGAGAAAGGGCGCATGTCAGCGACAGATAAGCGGAAGCAGAGCCTTTATTTTCCGGAGACCATGCTGCAGGAAATTCAGAAGGAAGCTGCCCGTTTGGATCGTTCCCTTTCCTGGATTGTGCAGCGCTGCGTCAAGATCGGATTGCCCGACATTCGTCGTCTGCCGTCGGTGAACGACGTCAACGACGCTGCCGACGAAGATCCCGACGAGGCGTGAGTCTGCCCGTGATGCTCCGGTCGTTGCTATGGGTCGTCGCGTGAGTGCCCAGGTACTTGCAGTGGCGGCAACCGCAGCAACGCCGAGCGTCGTGAGCTAGCGCACGTAGCCCATGCACTACGACGAGCGCGGTTTCGCCTCCGCCGCAGACGGCACCAAGCTGTTCTACGGCCTCCGGGGAACGGGACCTGCGCTCGTTCTGCTAGATGGCATCGGCTGCGATGGCTGGGCCTGGGTGCACCTGCAGCCGCACCTGGCCCTGCACCATCGCGTGCTGCATTGCCACTACCGTGGGCATGGCCGCAGCGGTGCGCCGGTGGATCCGACTGCCGCCGACATGACCACGCTGCAGGACGACGTCGCGCGCGTGATGGCGGCCGCGAACATCAATCGCGCCGTGATCATCACCCACTCGATGGGCAGTCAGGTGGCGCTCGAGCTGTACCGCCATCATCCCGAGCTCGTGCGCGCGCTGGTGCTGGTGTGCGGCAGCTACGGCCGCATCACGCACACCTTCCACGGCAACGACATTCTCTCGCGCGTGCTGCCCACGCTCATCGCGAACACGCGCAAGTACGGCGCGCTCGCGCGTGCGTTGTGGGGCCGCTTACCACCGGCGCTCAGCTACCGCGTGGCGGGTTGGCTGCGCGAGATCGACGGCGCCACCTTGCGTCCTGAAGATTTCCGCTTGTACGTCGAGCACTTGTCGGACATCGAGCTCGACCTCTACCTCACCATGTTGCAGCACGCCGGCGATCACAGCGCCGAAGACTTGTTGCCGCAGATCCGCGTGCCCACGCTGGTCATCGCCGCAGAGCGCGACACCTTCACGCCGCGCGACGTCGTGAAGAACCTGGCCGACCAGATCCCGGGCGCAGTCCACCGCGAGCTCTTGGGCGCCAGTCACGCCGCCCCGAGCGAGCAACCCGAGGTCATCGACCAGTACATCGACGAGTTCCTCGCGAAGCTGACTTGATTTTGGCGGGCTCCCGGGGCAGACCACTGCCATGCCCGCAGCCCGCATCGCGACCTATCCGAACGGCGTCAAGCTCATCAAGTGGCCACACCGAGAGGCGCCCACGGCCGAGAGCGTCGCCGCTGCCATGACAGAGCACGGCTACAAGGTCTACGACTTGCAGACCGTCGCGCCGTGGTTCGAGCGCAGCCGGCACGCGCACGACGAGCCGGAGATCCGCGGCGCCGTGAACGGCGTGATCACTTTCCATTTCGACGAATACCCCGTGACCATCGAGGCCGGCGACATCTTGCTCATCCCGGGCGGCATCGCGCACGAAGTGATCACGCACAATGGCCACACCTTCTCGGCGTACAAAGGTTCGCTGAGCGGCGAGCGCAAGGTGACCGAGCACGCCGACGGCAGCGGCAGCGTAGAAGACATCGCGCGCAAGCAGGCACGCGCGCACCAGTGAGCCATGAAGCTGATCGGTCTCGATCTCGACGGCACGCTGGAAGACAGCCGTGACGACATGGTGGCGGCTGCGGCGCGTGTGCGTGCGCAGCTGGAACTACCTGCACGACAGCCCGCGGCGCTGCACCCGTTCGTCAACGGTGGCATGGACCAACTCTACCGCGCGTGCTTCGACGACTACCTGGCACGCGCAGGCAACGGTGGCATCGAGCGCGTGCGTCTTGCGTACGAGGCCGACTACCTTGCCAACGTCGCGGTCGCGACGCAGCTGTACGACGGCATCGCCGCAGCGCTCGCCGAGCTGGCCAAGCTGGGCACGCTCGCGTGCATCACCAACAAGCCAGAGCGCATCTCGCGACGGCTGCTCGACGAGCTGGGCGTGGGCGCGCTCTTTCACACGGTGGTGGGTGGCGACAGCTGCACACACGCCAAACCCCACCCGATGATGCTGCAGGCCGCTGCCGACAGCTGCGGCTTCGATCGTGCGCGCGATCAGGTGTTCATGATCGGCGATACCGCCGCCGACATGCAGCTGGCCAGCAGCTTCGGCGCCACCGGCATCTGGTGCGCCTGGGGCTACGTGGCCCAGCTCGACGCATCGGCCGCCCAACCCGCCTTCACCGCCCAGCACCCGAGCGAGCTACCAGCCATGATCTCCCGCTAGCACAAAGCGCACGTAAACAGGGACGGATGGGGCGCGAGACGCGAGCGAGTCGCTTTGGGGGCCGAGGACCGCGCGCAGCGTACGAGTCGGTACGTGAGCACGGACCGCAGGCCCCGCAGGCCCCCAAGCCGACTCGCGAAGTGGATCGCGCCCCAGGCGCCCCTGTTTCAGAACTGCACGCGGAACAGCTGTTGTCCCATCAGCAGCAAGTCGCCGCTGACCACCTGACGCTGGCCGCGGATGCGCAGGAAGGTACCGTTGCTGCTGCCGACGTCGGTGAGCACTGCGCTCTGCCCGTCGTGGTGCACGCGACAGTGCAGGCCCGAGACGTAGCCGTCGTCCGGGAAGATGGCTTCGCCGCGCTCGCGTCCCATGTGCATACCGTCCGGCGGGATGGCGTGCGCGTTGCCGGTCGACTCGCGACCGATGACGAGCGACAAGCGACCCACGTAGCCGGGATTCGGGCTGCCCATGGGCTCGACGCCGTGAATGAGCGCGGCCTGTGGAATGAGCTCGTAGCGCAAGATCTCCTGGCCGATGCGGAAGATGTCGCCATCTTGCAGCTTGACCGGGGTGTCGCGCTTGAGCTTGACGTAGACGCCGTTGAGGCTGCCTTCGTCTTTCACCGAGCAAGTGGGGCCCGCGAACGAGAAGGTGGCGTGCACCGGGGAGAGATAGGCGTCGGCTGCAAACACTGCACCGGCATCGCGGCCGATGGTGGTGTTGCCGTCGGCGAGCGGGAAGCTGTCGCCCTCGGTGCCGTCGGGGTTGATGACGACGATGCTGCCGCGGCTGGGCCGTGCAACCACCGACGCCGCAACCGGTGCAGGCGCTGGAGCTAGCGCGGCGACGGGCGCAGCCGCTGCGGCTCCCGGCGTCATGCGGTGGCCACAGGTGCCGCAGAACTTGAAGTCGGGTGGCACGGGGTTTCCGCAGCTTGGACACGCGTTCACCGCGGCGGCCGGAGCAGGCGCTGGCGCGGCTGAAACTGCGCGCGCAGCCGGCGCAGGCGCGGCCGGAGCCACCGAAGCGCGTACCGGCTGGGCTTGCGCGGCTGGCGCGGCTGGCGCGGGCGGATACGACACGCTGCCGTGCTGCGTTGCAGCGAACTGCAGACCCTTGTTGTCGGGCGGACGCGGCATGCTGGCTGCGGGCGCAGCTGCAGGTGCAGCTGCGGGGCTGACGGCAGGCATGGCCGAAGGCGGCGTGCGTGCCGAGAAGTTCTTGGGTGCGGCCGCTTCACGCGGCAGCTCGGAACCACAGCCCAGGCAGAACTTGTAGTGGTCCTGGTTTTCTTTGCTGCACCGTGGGCAGACGATCACAGGAGCCTCCTGTCACGAGCACTTGTAGACATTGAGTCGGCGGGTCGGGTCACGCGGTCATCTCCACACGCAGGAGCTCCCTGCCGAGAAACAGATAGTCGCCGTGGTGCAGCCCGTGCGGCGCCTTGATGCGCGCGTAGGTGCCGTTCTTCGACTCGGCGTCGATCAGGTTGAACACGCCATCGCTGATCTGCTCGATCTTGGCGTGCGTGCCGGACATGTACACGTCCGTTGGGAAGTTGATGTCGCACTCTTCGCGGCCGATCGTCGCAGCGTTGCCCGTCGCGCAGAACGCGACGCCTTGGCCACCGCCGGTCAAGAGCTGCACGAGCTTGAAGTTGTAACGCTTGCGCGGCGAAGAATAGAAATAGGTCTGGTCCGGCGAGGGGCCCGCGGTGTCACGCGGCGCAGGCTCTATCTTGAAGAGCTGCTCGCCGCACAAGAAGGTGTCGCCGAAGCCGAGCGCCACCGGCGCACGCACGCGCACGTAGACCCCGTTGAGGCTGCCCTCGTCGCGCACCACCAGCTGTCCCGATTCGTAGACGAAGTTGGCGTGCTTCGGCGACAGCCAGCTGTCTTCCGGGAACAGGATCTGACCGTCTTCGCGACCGGCAAGGTGCTCGCTGCCCTGCAGCATGTAGCTCAAGCCATCGACGCCGCCCTCACCGCGGATCAGGATCAAGCGCGCCTTGCCGGGCGCCTGCATGGTCCCGAAGTACTTGGTGCGCAGCTCCACGACTTCGGGCGGCACGGAAGCACCACAGGTACCGCAGAACTTGTGGCCCGACGGGACAGCGGTCGAGCACTCCTTGCATACGTAATTGCGTGCTTGCTCCATCAGCTCTTCCAGTTCTCTCTGCGACAGTTGTGCGCCGGACGACTTCTGGGCCGCTTCGCCCGCCTCTGATACCACGCTTCGCGCGGGCCGGTCACCGGGTAGCGGAAGCTCTGCGAGACTTGTGAGGTCATGACCACAGGCCGAACAGCTCGGCCGCGTGAGCGGGCTCCAAGCGTCGCAAGCGCCGCACGCGATTCCGACGTCGGTTTCCATGGCGAGAGCGCCCCCGCAGTGGCGCGACCGGGAGCCGGCCGTGACCGCCATCTGTGCGACATTTGTAGAGGATCTCGCCTCGATCCGTCAATTCTGCGCTCGGAGCGCCGCGCGCAGGGCCGCTGGCAGCGCCCTGTCGGCGAGCGCGGCCCGCAGCGCCTGGCCACCCACGACGCTGAGCGCACGTGCAGCCGCCATGCGGACCTGTGGCTCGGCATCGTGGGACAGCGCGGCAAGCAGTGCCGGCGCGGCGCAGCCCGCGGAACCGCGACGCGCGAGCCCGTGCGCCGCACTCTGCCGGACCAAAGCGTGCGAATCGCGTGCAAGCGCCTGACACAGCACCTGCATCTGCGGCTCGCCGGCCGCACGTGACAGCACGGCGACGGCGCGCAGCCGGAGCGCGAAGCTCGGGTGGCCCGTGGCGAGCTGCGCGAGCGCGGGTGTCAGTGCCGGCGGTGGGGGGTCGTTCGTACTCGCCAGGCTGTCGAGGGCGGCCTCACGAACCAAGCGTTCGGAGTCGCCGAGCAGCGCAGCGAGTGCCGGCATGGCTTGCGCCGCGGGCAGCCAGCGCAGCGCACGCGACACCGCGACTCGCAGCGCGACGGTCGAACGGGTGGCGCTCTGCACGAGGACCGCGCCGACCCAAGTGCCCAGCTGCAGCGCGAGGGGCGCTGGCAGCTGATCGCTCGACTCGGGCGCTGCCTGCTGCGCTGCGTCGAGCACTTGCACGACCACCAGCCGAGCTTGATCGTCGCCCGCGCGCAGGCCCGAAAGCGCCGCGGCTTGCAGCTCGGGGACGAAGCGCTCGAGCGACGCAGCCGGCTTGGTACGCAGCGCGAGCCCAAGCGTGTCCAGCAGCGACGGCAACTGCATGCGTTCGTCCAAGGTGATCAACTGCAGCCGCCCGGCACCCGGCGCCGCGAGCCGCTGCAGCGCCACGAGCGCCGCCTGCCGGGCCTGCGCATCGCTGCTGAACACGGCTTGCGCGAGCCAGGGCGCCGCGTCGAGGTCGCCGAGCAGGCCGAGCGCGTCGATCGCGGGTACGACCACCACCGAGTCTCCGCCGCTGACGGCGGCGGTCAAAACGGGCAACGCGGCCGCCGTGCCCAAGAGCCCCAGGCCCAAGGCAGCGTGGGCGCGCACCCAGGCGCTGCGATCGGTGCGCAGATGCTCCTCGAGCAGCGCGCTGTCGGCGGGCTCGGAACGCGCGGCCAGCGCCAAGAGCGCCTGTGCCCGCACGCCTTGCGAACGATGCGCACACAGCTCGCGCAAGACCGGAGTGTCTTGTGGCTCTGCCAGCTGCCCGACCAACCAAGCCGCAGCGTCACGCAGCCGCAGCTCCGGCGCGTCGACGAGCGCGAGCGCACGCTGCCAGCGCTCGGGGCTGCGCGAGTGGATCGACAAGAGCGCCGCACGTCGCACCCCAAGCTCGAGCCCAGCATTCTCGGCCACAGCCAAGAGCGGTGTGTCGGCCAACGGGCTTTGCACCTGCGAGAGCACCAGCACGGCCAGGCGCAGCTGATCGGCGTCTCGATCCGTCAGCGCCTCGAGCAGGGGTCGTCCGGCACGCTGCCCGATCGCCAGAAGCCGTGCATACGCCGGTGCCGCCGCCTCACCGCCCTGCGCTGCCTGTGCCGCCAGCACGGGCACGCTGCGCGCGTAACTGCCGATGAGTGAGCGCCGAAACACCGGTCGGTTCGGCTGCGCCAGCGCGAGCGTCAGCAGCTGCTCTTCTTCGGCCTGCACGGCCTCGGACGCCGCGCCGGCGCGCAGCAGCTGCTCTGCGGCGCGCGCAACCAGCTCGTCGTCGGCAGAACCTGCAACGATGCGTTGCAACAGCGCGTCCGCCGCGAGCTGCCGGCCGGCCGCGAGCTCCAACTCGGCCAGGCGCATGCAAGTGGAGAAGCGCTGCGGGTCGAGCTGCAGCGCCTGCTCGTAGCTGGCTGTGGCGTGGGCGAGGTCCTTGCGTGCACGGTACAGGTCGCCGACGCGCTCGTGCGCAGCGGCGTCGCCGGGAGACAGCTCGACCACGCGCCGTGCGTAGCCAATGGCGTCTTCGTCGCGGTAATGATCTTGGGCGGCCGTCGCCATGCGCACTAGGTAGCCGCGCGCGCCGCGCGGGTCGGCGCGCGTCAGTTGCTCCAGCGCGGCGATGGCACCCTCGCTGTCACCACGCCGTACGCGGATGCGCTCGAGCGCGAGCAGGCCGGCGACGTCGGTCGGATGCAGCGCGACCAGCCGTGCGAGCAACTCTTCTGCCGCCTGCAGGTAGCGTGGCTGGTCGCCGCCACGAGCGAGATCTCGCGCCATGCGCTGGTAGGCCTCGGCCAAGAAGCCCATGGCATCCGTATCCGGCACACGCGTGCTCGGCGAGCCCTGCCAGCCGCTGCCAAGCGTGTAGCCGACCACCTGCTCGAGCTGGGCGAGGTGGCGAGGTAGCTCCGAGAGACTCACCCACAGATCGATGAGCTGCGAGCGTGCCTGCTGACGCAGCTCGCTGTCTTCCCCCGCCAAATGCAACACGCGCTGCCACGCCTGCTCCGCGTCGCGATAGCGCAGCAAGCGGCTGAGCGCATGCGCGAGCCCGCTGGCCACCGCAGGGTCGTCCGGGCGTCGGGCTTGGGCTTGCTCGTATTCGCTGCGCGCGTCCTCGAGCAGATCGTGGTCGAGATAGACCTCGCCCAGATAGGCATGCGCGAGCGCACTGTCGGGCGCATGATCCAGCAGGTGACGCAGCGCCCGTTTGGCGAGCTCGGGCTTGTTTAGCGCCAGCTCCGATTCCGCGAGCGCCACCCAACGGGCGGGGTCATCGGGCTGCAGCTTGGCAAGCAGCGCGAGCTCGCGCTCGAGCGCGTCGGCCTCGTTCCACTGCGCGTACAGCTCGGCCAGCGCCGTATGCAAGCGCAGATCGCGAGCCCTCCCCGCCGCCGCTCGGTCCGCCAGCTGATGCGCTTGCTGGGTGCGGCCCAACTGTACAAGCAGCTGACACGCCTGCACGAGAGGCACGGGGTCGGCCGGTGCACTGCGCTGCCAGCGCTCGTATTCCAGCAGCAATTCTTCCACGCGACCCTGGCGCGACAGCAGCTGCAACAACTGGTTACGCGTGCCAAAGTCGCCCGGGTCGTGCGCGAGCACACGGCGATAAGCCGCCAGGGCCTGCTCTGGGTCACCCAGCTCCTCCTCCACGCGGCCGAGCAACGCCTGACTGCGCGGCTCGCGCGCCACCCGCAATTCTTGGCGGAGCTCGCCGAGCGTGCCTTGCGCCCGGTGCACGTCGTAGCGAAGCTGATCCAGCTCGCTGCGCGCTCCGGAGTCGAGAGCAGGCATGCGCCCAGCGCGGCGTAACAAGGCAGCGGCATCCGCGAGCGCGCGCGCAGCGAACGCGACTTGTGCAGCTTCGAGCAGCAGCGCGGGCAACACGCGCGGGTCGGGGCCAAGCTCGGGCAGCACGGCCTGGTACTCCGCCAGGGCCAGGGCAGGCTCGGAGCGCGCGGCCAGCGCACGCGCATAGGCCAAGCGAGCAGAAACCACGTCGCGCTGACGCGCAGCGAGCTCCCGATAGCGCGCACGCGCTCCCGGGAAGTCGTGCGCATCCAGCGCGAGCTCGGCGAGTGTGAGCGACAGCCGCTCGCGCAGCTCGCGGTCGGCTGCGCAGTGCAGCGCCGACTCGAGCAACTCTTTGGCGCGGCCGGGCTCGTGCTGCTCGCGCTCCAAGCGCGCCCACGCCTCCAACACAAGCGGCCTGCAACGCTGTGCGCTCGCCCCAGCGAACGCTGCCCGCGCGGCAGCGATCTGACCGACCGACCGGCAGAGCTGGGCCAACAGGAACTGCCGCCGCGCGTTGCCTGGCTCGTCGGCGGCGCTGAGCTGCAGTTGCTGCAACAGTGACTCGGCGCCGCCATCGCGCCTGCGGGCCAGCTCCAGCACACGCTCCACGAGCAGCTGTTGTGAAGGATCACGCAGCGCGGCATGCAAGTACTCGTCGAGCTGGGCCCGCGCTGCGTCGACGGTCGTCTCGGGCGTTTGCGCCAGCTCGGCCGAAACCGCGCGCCCCGAAGCGTGTGCGGATTTCGGTGCTGACTTCAATCTTGGCCGAGACAGCGACCACGCATCGCCGCGTTGCGCAACCGCCACGGGGACTGCCACCAGCGCCGATAGCAGTGGCAGTAGCTGCAAGGCGAGCCCCCAAACACACCCGGTACCTGCAGCGCCGCGAGCCACACCCCAAGAATAACCTCACAGGCGACCGCCCGCTCGGGTGGACGCGGGGCCAAGGAGCTGCAACCCTCTGCAGCCCATCAAACCGCCCCTCCGCTCGTACCAAGCAGCATCGCATCATCATGTTCCTCACAGGCTCCATTCTCGATCGCGTCCCCGGCCACAAATACGCGCAGGCGCTGCGCTTCGCAGAGCTGGCACTGCACGCGCCCTTGCCGAAACCCGCCACGCTTGCCGGCTGGAGGGAGAAGCTGCCGCAGGGCTTCCAGCTCGCGCTGCGCGCGCCGCGCGCGAGCGTCGTCGGCAAGAGCGGACCGCTGCGTGGCGATCCCACACTCGACAGCTCGTTCGCGTGGCTGCTGCAAGCGGCCGACGCGCTCGCAGTCCGCGCCGTCGTGCTGCCGACGCCTTCCGAACTGACGCCCGGCGCCCGCAGTCGTGAGCTATTGGCGGCCTATGTCGCGCGCCTGCCGCGCACCCCAGGCCGAAGCTACGTCTGGGCACCCGCGGGGCTCTGGGAAACCGACGAAACCAACGACCTGTGCACGCAGCTCGATCTCGTGCGCGCTTTCGACCCACTGGAGATGCCTCGCCCCGCAGGTGACATCGTGTACGCGCAGCTGCGCGCGATGGGCCATCGCTCGAGCTTCTCGCCGGCTGCGCTGCAAGACGCGCTCGAAACCATCGCCGACGCCCCCGCGAGCGAGGTCTTCATCAGCGTGGATGCGCCGCGCTCGTTCGACATCGCACGCCGCATCGTGCAGCTCGCAGTGGAGCTCGAGCTGTTCGGTCTCACCCCCGACGCTGCTGCCAGCGCCGATGCGGACGACGAAGACGACGAAGACGAAGACGACCTCGACGACGCCCCATGACTGCTGTGAGCTCGCTGCACGGTGCGCGCATCCAGCGCGTCGATGCGCCGAAGCCCGCGTTGTTCACCATCACGCTCTCGAGCCCCGGCTACAAGGGCACGCTGATCGTGTCGCTCGATCCAAGCCACCCCGGCGTGGGCCTCGTGCCGGAGCGTCCGAAGGGTGCCGCCGCCAACAGCTTCGTCCAGAAGCTCCGCAAAGAGCTGGACGGCGCGCGCGTGGTGGCGCTGCGGCGTGTATCGCCGAGCTGCTATGAGCTGCGGTCCGCACGCGCCGACGGTGACAAGCAGCTGCGCTTTGCGCTCGGCGCAGGCGCACCCAACGTGCTGTTGCAGGATGCAGAGCAACGCGTCCTCGCGAGTTTGCGACCCGCCCCCAAGACATCGTCCTTGGAACCAGTGGCGGAGCAAGGCGCCGGGCCGTGGGGCGAGTCGCTCGAAGCGCTCGAACAGCAAGGCGCGGCGCTGCTCGCCGGCTTGTACACCACAGGCGTGGAACACGCGCGCGCGACGCTGCTGCAAAGCCTCAGCGGCGCACGCAAGCGCGCGCAGCGGCGCCTGACCGCTGTGGCAGCTGACGCAGCGCGCGCCGACGCCGCTCCGCAACTGCGCGCCGACGCCGCGCTGCTGCTCGCCAACCTGCACGCGATCCCGCGCGGCACTCGCAGCGCACGCCTACAGGATTTCACACGAGATCCGCCTGCCTTCGTCGAGATTGCGCTCGACCCCGCGCTCTCACCCAAAGCCCAAGCGGAAGCCTGGTTCCATCGTGCTCGCCGCTTCGAGCGCGGCGCCAAGCTCGCCGCCGAGCGCGCCGACAAGACGCGCCTCGAGCTCGAGCAACTCGACGCTCTGCTCGCGGCGGCACGTGCTGCGACCGAGCCCGAGGCCATCGCCGCCTTGCAGGAGCGCGCCCGCAGACTCGGTGCCCGCGACAATCGGGTGGCAGCTGACGCAGGCAAGAAGAAGACACAGCCCACGCGAGTGCCCTACCGCGAGCTGCGCGGGTTCCAAGACCGTCCGATCTTGGTCGGCAAGGGCGCCGCCGACAACGACGAGCTGACCCTCAAGCACGCCCGCCCGCACGACCTGTGGCTACACGCCCGAGACGTCGCCGGCGCCCACGTCGTGGTCCCGCTCAGCCGCAGCGAAACCTGCCCCCCCGAGCTGCTCCTCGACGCCGCCCACCTGGCCGCCCACTTCAGCTCCCACCGCGGCGAACCCATCGTCGACATCACCCACGCCCCCCGCCGCCACCTCCGCAAACCCAAAGGCGCCCCCCCCGGCTCAGTCCAACTCACCCAGGAAAAAGTCCTCCAACTCCGAGTCGACCCCACCCGCCTAAAACACCTACTAGCCACCGAGCTGCCCTGAGCACGCCGGCAAGCCAAACGACCCCCTCCCGCTCTCCCGCCAAGCGACAGCGTCTCCCCTCTCCCGCCAAGCGAAGCGACGGCGTCCCGCTCTCCCGCCAAGCGAAGCGACGGCGTCCCGCTCTCCCGCCAAGCGAAGCGACGGCGTCCCGCTCTCCCGCCAAGCGATGGCGTCTCCCCTCTCCCGCCCAAGCGAAGCGACGGCGTCCCGCTCTCCCGCCAAGCGAAGCGATGGCGTCTCCCCTCTCCCGCCGAGCGAAGCGATGGCGTCTCGCTCTCCGTGCGCGACCTGAGCGGCGCGAATTGGGGTTCAGCCGCGAGCGCGCCCGCAGGACCTGAGGGAGCCGTACTCACGTACGGTGACCGATGGTCCGAGGACGTAAGCCGCGGCTGGACCCCAAGGCGCGCCGCGATCAGCAAATCAATAGCAGAAAGCCGCCGGCAACTAGTGCCGGCGGCCTCCACAGCCGCTCTTGAACCTTCGAGGTCAAAGCCTCTCAGTTGGACGAGGAGAAGGTGCCTGTCGAAGCAAAGCTCGTAATCGCATCCGGCACCACGACAGAGTCGTTCATTGGTGACGCCTGCTTCACGGCTTCAGTCTTCGCCGCCTTCTTCTTTCTCGCGGGCTTGGCTTTTGCGGCCTTCTTAGCTGAGCCCTTCGCCTTCAGAGGCGCGCGCTTACTTACTTTTTTTTTGCGGCTTTGCGTTTGCCGCCCTTTTTGGCGGCCTTGCGGCGTCCGCCCTTGCGCTTGCCCTTACCGGCGGCCTTGGTCGCCTTTTTGGCGGCCTTCTTTCGTTTCTTCGCTGCCATACGTACCCTCCTATGGTCGTAGGATGAAAGTAACCTAGTGTAGTGTGATGCCACGTGTCAAGCGTGCGAACACATAAATTATACATAACTTATTGCTATTTGTACGATCACTGGTGGATCAATGCCGCAAGCCACTGATTTTACTTGAGAATTTGAGTTGAACCCAGAGCGCTTATTTCGGCTGTGAGTGGGTAGTTCTGGCCGAAAATCGCGATCAAGACGGGCTCACTGACCCGGATCGTTGACAGCTTCGACGACCCAGACCTAAGTTCCCGGCACTATTCCGGGCCGCGGTTTGGGCCCAACGACCAGCGAGCCACTCTCACCAGCGAGAAGGTGCGATGAACCGTTCAGCTTTTGCCTTCGCGACCGTATTGGCGTTGACCAGCTGCCTGCCTCTGGTGGGCTGCGGCTACTCCGAAGAAGAGATGCAGGCCCAGAAGGACCGCGTCGACCAGCTCACCAAGGCGCTCGACGCGCTCGAAGCCAAGCACAAGGAGCTGCAAGACCGCTTCAAGGTGCTCAGCTCCGAGAACGCGCAGATGGTGGAGCAGCTGCGTCAGATGGGCATGAACGTCGAAGATCAGAAGCGCAGCATGGAAGAGATGAACAAGCTCGTGGAGGAGCTGAAGGCGAAGCAGCTGCAAGCCCAGCAGCGCCTGCAGACCTTCCGCAACATGCTCGAGCGCTTCAACAAGATGATCGCGTCCGGCAAGCTGCGCGTGCGCATCGTGCGCGGCCGCATGGTGGTTGAGCTCTCCGAGAACATCCTCTTCGATTCGGGCAAAGCCGAGCTCAAGCCGGAAGGTCAGCAGGCGCTCACCGAGGTCGCTGCCGTGCTCGTGTCGATTCCCGATCGCGATTTCCAAATCGCCGGTCACACCGACAACATTCCGATCAAGAGCGCGAAGTTCCCCTCGAACTGGCACTTGTCGACCGCGCGCGCGGTGACGGTCGCCATGTTCTTGGCGGACCACGGCGTGCCAGCCAATCGCTTCTCCGCCGCGGGCTATGCCGACACGCAGCCAGCTGCCAGCAACGATGCGCCCGAAGGCCGCGCGCAGAATCGTCGCATCGAGATCGTGCTCATGCCGAACCTCGACGAGCTGCCGGATCTCTCGCAGCTCAAAGACATGACGAACTGAGCTGCTCGCTCGGGTGACGCACATCCCCAGCAGCAAGCGCGCCCTGCTCGCGACGATCGACGTCGGCACCAACACGGTGCTGATGCAGGTCGCTCGTCGCGACGCAGCTGGCCAACTCGAGGTCGTGGAAGATCTCGCGACGATCACGCGCCTCGGGCGTGGGGTGGACCGCACGCATCGTCTCGACGACGCCGCGGTGGCGCGCACGCTCGAGGTGTTGTCGGGCTATGCGGCACGCGCGCGCGAGCACGGCGCCGAAATTCTGGCGGTCGGCACGAGCGCCGCACGCGACGCGACCAACTCGGAGCACTTCCTCACGGAAGCAGAGCGCATCTTGGGCACGCCGCTGTCGGTGATCAGCGGCGCGCGAGAGGCCGAGCTCACCTACCTCGGCGCAACGCAGGGCCTGGCGCTCGATGCAGAGCAGCTGTGCGTGATCGACATCGGCGGCGGAAGCACCGAGATCGTCCTCGGCGAGCACGGCGTGATCGTGCGCAGCGTGAGCCTCGACATCGGCGCCGTGCGCTTGACGGAGCGACACGCTGTGAGCGCGCCTGCGACGGCGGAGCAACTGGCGCTCGTGCGCGCCGACGTGGCCCGCGCGCTCGCCACATCGGCAGTGAAGCCGAGCGTGCCGCTGATCGCGATCGCAGGCACGGCGACCACGCTCGCGGCCATCGCCTTGGGGGTGCACCCCTACGATCCGAAGCGCATCCACGGCGCCCGCGTGTCGCTGGCGCAGTTGCGGGAAGTCAGCTCACGCCTTGCCGCGATGTCATTGAGCGAGCGCCAACGTCTGCCCGGCCTGGATCCCGGCCGCGCCGACGTAATTGTGACCGGCGCGACCCTGCTTCTGGGCCTCATGGAAGTGGCACAAGCCACTGAAATGATTGTGTCTAATGGCGGAGTACGCATGGGTCTGGCCGTACAGTGGCTCCGCCAGTTTCCAGTTGACCCGACGCGTGGTTCTGAGTAGGATTTGCTGCGACCCGTGCTCTGCGCGCCGACCGGTGAATGACCTCGCTTTTTATCCGGCCAAGGACCGGAAAGGAGGCATCGCCAGGGAAGTCAGTAACGTGGCGGTGAGCACCCTCCGACTGCACGTGACCGAGACCAGTGACGGAAGCCAAGTGACCGAAGTCACGCGTGAGGCCGGGGCCCATATTTTTTGATTTGTCTCGAGCAACAGGGAGTGCGAAATGCAGGCCCGTACCGAAAAGCAAACGTTCAAAGTGGGCGACAAGGCCGTTTATCCGGCCCAAGGCGTCGCCGAAGTGATCTCCATCGAGGAAAAGGACATCGCGGGCAACCGCCTCAAGTTCTACGTGCTGCGGATTCTCGACACCAACCGCAAGATCATGGTGCCCGTCGCCAACGCCAAGAGCGTGGGCTTGCGTCCCCCGATCAGCGAAGACGAGATCGAAGAGATTTTCGCGATCCTGCGTGAGCGCACGATCGCGTTCGACAACCAAACGTGGAACCGCCGCTACCGGGGTTTCATGGACAAGATCAAAACTGGGTCTGTCTTCGACGTGGCCGAAGTGATGCGCGATCTGTATCGGCTCAAGGCCGAGAAGTCGCTGTCGTTCGGTGAGCGTCGCATGCTCGAGACCGCGCGTGCGTTGATCGTCAAAGAGATCGCCGTCACCCGCGACAAGAGCGAAGAGAACATCCAGGCGGAGATCGAACAGATCTTCGAAACCAACTAGGCCTCACCATTTCGGGTGGGCCCTGCGCGAAGCAGCCCCGTAGGCGCAACTCGTCGATCCAGCGATCGCGACTAGCGGCCACGGTAGCTGCAACAAAGTGTTGGGATCGCCCGGCTACCGCAGTGATCGCAGCCGCCAGGTGTGAAAGCGCCAGGCCGCTGCGACGCTCGCAGGGAGCCTCTTCTTGCTCGCATCGTTGACATGGAAGCTGATCGTCGTGCCGGAGCTCGCGTGGCCGCGGCTGACGGCGGCGTGCGACCGCGGCGAGGCCCTGCCTTCGCCGATCGCGCACGCAGCGGCGCTCGGCGGCGCGTCGGCGGCTGCGACCCTGATCGGGGCTACGCTGCGCGCGGGCGCAACCGTGGGCACCGTGACCATCGCCGTGCTCGCGGCGATCGCCGGTTATGTAGGTTCGGCGGCACTGGCAGTGACAGCTGTGCCGCGTTTGATCGAGGCACCCGAGGCTTTCCAGCATCTGGTGTCTCGTTTTGCATCGGCAGCAGCGCTGCCGGTGGTAGCGAGCGGGGTGTTGAACATCATCCCGCTGTCCGTGATTTCGGTGATGGCGGTGGCTGTTTCAGCTGCTCTCACCTTTCGCTCTGGGTCGCTCGGTGCGCGTGACTTCCTCGGGATGGAGGGAGCCAGAAGGAAGCGCGCAGCTACCGTGACCACCGTGGTCGCGACCTTACCGGCGCTGCTCGCCGCGCTCTTTCGCGCGGCGCGCTAATGCGCCTTCAATACCCAATGAACAACCTCTCCCCCAGATTTTCGCCGGACCCATGGCAGGCAACTCACTCGTCATCAACGTCGACATCGCAGAAACCCGCGTCGCTCTGATCGAAGGCGGCAGCATCACCGAGCTCTTCGTGGAGCGCGACCAGGACAAGAGTCCTGTCGGCAACGTGTATCTCGGAAAGGTCACGCGCGTGCTTCCGGGCATGCAGGCGGCGTTCATCGACATCTCGCTCGATCGCGCCGCGTTCTTGCACGTCGAGGACGTCGTGCCTCAAGAGGACATGGACGCCCTCTTGAGCGTCGAGGACGGCGGAGAAGAGGCCGAGGACGGCGCCGAGCACAACGGAGAAGAGGGCGAAGCCAACGGCAACGGCGAGCCCAAGCCCAAGGCTGTCGCCCGCAAGGTCACGCGTGCCACGCCGATCCGCGACGTGCTGAAAGAAGGCCAGTCGCTGATGGTGCAGGTCAGCAAGGGCCCCATCGGCACCAAGGGCGCGCGCGTCACCAGCCACATCGCGTTGCCGGGCCGTTACGTGGTGTACCTACCGACCGTCGAGCACATTGGCATCTCCAAGCGCATCGGCAACGAGATCGAGCGCAAGCGCTTGCGCGAGGCGATCGACGCAGTGAAGCCCCCGCAGGGCGGGTTGATCGTGCGCACCGTCGCCACGGGCCTCACCAAGAAGCAGCTCAAGGCCGACGTGGGCTACCTGATCAAGCAGTGGGAGAGCTGCAGCAAGCGCCGCGGTGAAGTGAAGGTGGCGCCCGCGCTCTTGTACGAAGATCTCGACATCACGCTGCGCATCGCGCGCGACTACTTCACCGAGAATGTCGACAAGCTCGTGATCGACTCGCCGAGCGAGTACGAGCGGCTGCGCGCATTCATCGGCTCGTTCTTGCCGGAGCGCGTCGGCGACGTGGAGCTCTACGACGGTCGTGATCCGATCTTCGACGAATACGGCATCGAGGACGAGATCTCACGCGCGCTCTCGCGCAAGGTGCCGCTCGCATCGGGCGGCTACTTGATCATCGATCAAGCCGAGGCGCTGACCGCCATCGACGTCAACACGGGCCGCTTCACCGGCAAGGGCAAAGACGTCGAGGAGACCATCTACCAGACCAACCTCGAGGCCGTGCAGGAGATCGCCTACCAGCTGCGCTTCCGCAACATCGGTGGCTTGATCGTGCTCGACTTCATCGACATGGAGCGGGCGAAGAACCGCGACCGTGTGTACAAATTGCTGGTCGAGGCGCTCAAGAAAGACCGCGCGACCACGACCATCACGCGCATCAGCGATCTGGGTCTCATCGAGATGACCCGCAAGCGCACGCGCGAGTCGATTGGCCGCACCCTCTACGAGCCCTGCTTCTATTGCGACGGCACTGGCCAGCTGCAATCCAAGGCCACGATTTGTCACGAGATCGTGCGGCAGATCCGGCGCGAGAAGGACAGCTTGCCGGGCTACAAGGTCATCGTGAACGCGCACCCCGCGATCTGCGACATGCTCAAGCGCGAGCACAAGGGCGCGCTCGACGAAGCGCAGAACCGCTTCACGCGCCAGATCGTCGTCAAGCCTCATAAAGAGTACCATCTGGAGCAGTTCGACCTTAAAGGTGCGTGATGACGTCTTCCGATGACAAACGCGACGATCCGAACGACGACAAGAAGCCGCGCGAAGCGCGCGTGACGATCAACAAAGAGTTCGAGTCGTTCGACGACTTCATCCGCGAGTACGTCACGAACATCTCCAAGACCGGCGCGTTCGTAAAGCGCGCCGATCCCTTGCCCATCGGCACCGAAGTGAACCTGAAGTTCACGGTGATCATGGACGACCTCGAGACCATCGAAGGCGTCGGCAAAGTGGTACGCATCCAGCACGACCCGCCAGGCATGGGGGTGGTGTTCACGAAGGTCAGCCAGTACTCACAACACATGTTGGAGCGGCTGCTGACCAAGCGTGGCGATTCGGACGCGTGAGCGGGGCCGCGGGACTGGGCGTGGGCTGAACGGCGGCCGGAGGCGACTCCTGCGCGCGGTCCAGCGGGTCCGTGCTCGGAGTCGCCCCCGGCCGCCTTGCGTCATGCAACGGTGGCGAGCACCCACAAAAGAAGCGAAGGCCGGGCTGATCATCGTGCTTGTATTGTTTGGGTCTCGACTGACCGGCCTGGGGCGATGCGCAGGCCGTTGGGGCGGAGGGGACTGCGAGCACGGACCCACTGGACCGCGCGCAGGAGTCCCCTCCGCCCCAACGGCCGTTCCGCTCACCGACAACCTCGCCCGCTCAAGTCGGCGGAGTGATTTTCAGGTACCCGTCGTTGATCAGCACGGCGAAGCACTTGGCGATGGTGATGTCGTCGAGGGGGCAGTTGTTGAAGACGGCTTCGAGTTGGGTTTGGTGCAGACCAACTTGGAGCACGTCGAGTTGATCGGAGCTGAGGTCGCGCAGCTTGGCCACGAGCGGGCGCGACAGCGCGATGCGCGAGAGCATCGGCGGTAGCTCGACGCGGTTGACCTCGTCGAAAATGCGCATGGCTTCCATCAGCGCGCCCTCGCACGACATCTCGATGCGGCTGGGCAGCGCGCCCTCTTCGGCCGGCTCCATGTAGAAGGTACCGTGACGCCAGGTGATGATGCGATGCATGCACTTCTCGGGCGCGAGCAAGTCCGAGTCGTTGATCGTCGCGAGAACGATGACGCCCTTCTCGAGGTAGACCTTGCCGATGTCGGTGTCGGTCTTGACCACGAGCACACCGGTCTTGCGCGACGAGCCAAAGAGCTGCAGCAGATCGGGCAGCGGCACCTCGTCGATGGCACCCGACATGCTGCGCACCTGGTTGGTGCGCCGGTGCGCTGCAACCTCTTGCAGCTTCTTCGCGCCGGCTGCGGGCGCCGCCGCCGCGACGTCGGAGGTGACCAGCTTGATGATGCTGGTGCCGATCAGCACCCGGTCGCCGTCGTTCAGGTTCGCGCGCTTGATGCGCTCGCCGTTGACGAAGGTGCCATTGGTCGAGCCGAGATCTTGAATGCTGACCTGCTCATCGCTCACCACGATCTTGGCGTGGCGGCGCGAGACCATGTCTTCGACCAGCACCATGTCGAGGTCGCTCGAACGGCCCACGATGATTTCGGAATTGTCGGGCAAGGGGAACTCGCCCCCTTGGTACTTCCCCGAGATGAAACGCATCGCGTAGTGCTTCATGAGGCCAGGTCTGCGGGCGGCGCGCGATCGAGCAGGGTCGGCGCGGCTCACCGGCACCAGGGTATGTACCCCGGGTCTAGCCAATTAAGTTAAGAGTTCCGAGGGGTCTAGGTCAAGGCTTGGTTCCGGCGCAGCGGCTGTTGTGGCGACAATCGCCACGCGGGTCTTGGGCGGCGGCTGCCCGGCGGCCTACGAAGACCACACGGAACGCATGCGCAAGTAGTAGGGTCTGCCGTCGAGGGTTCGATTTGCTTTGCCGGGCGCGCTGGCTTTGGCTGTTCTTGGTGGCCTCTGGGTTGTGCTCGCCGACGTCGCGAGCGGCCGCACAGGCGCCTGATCCGCAGTTGCGCTGGCACACGCTGCGCACCGAGCACTTCGACATCACCTTTCACGAGCCGCTGGGTCCGCTCGCGCAGCGCCTGGCCACGGCAGCGGAGCGCGCCAACGAAGGTCTGTCGCGGGTGCTCGGCTATCGCGCCAGCCAGCGCACGCTGATCTTGCTGACCGACGACACCGACGACGCCAACGGCAGCGCAGGCGTGGTGCCACGCAACGAGATCCACCTGTTCGCCGAAGCGCCCGACGACCTCTCGACCATCGGCGACTACGACGACTGGATCACCACGCTTATCACACATGAGCACACACACATCCTGCACATGGATCAGATCGGCGGCCTGCCTGCG
>JADGRE010000215.1 GCA_017881185.1 Pseudomonadota bacterium
GCTGCCGGCAGTGGCCGCGCCGTGAAGCCGACCGAATCGGTGTCCGCAAACACTGGCACTGGGACGGCCTTGCCGGTGCTGTCAAAGAACGGGCCATGATCCGGCGCAATGATCGGCTTCACATCGCTCTGCACGGCGTTGTCCACCGCCGGAATGACCTTGAGGTAGTGGTAGAGGTCGTGGATGTCGCGGTCGGTGAGCCAGCGCAGTTGCGCCCACGGCATGACCATCAGCGTGGTGCCGCCGGTGGCGTCTTTGAAGTCGCGGCCCGTGCGCAGCACGGTGACGAACTGCGCTTCGGTGAGCTTGAGACCGGTGGTCTTGTCCGGCGTGAGGTTGCGCGTGAACACGTGACCGTCGACGCACCCAGCCGGGGGCGACGCGACGTTGCAGTTGGTGCCGAGGCTGCCGGGCTTGAAGCCCCCGATCGGGAAGTCGACGTTGCCGCCGAGGAACAAGGTCTTGCCCGTGGAGTCGGTGCCGTTGTGACAGCCCGTGCAGTCCGCGACGGCGTGCATGAGGTATGCGCCGCGGCCGACGCTCTCGACGTCGTCGCCGTTGAGACCGCTGAGGTCGAGCTTGATGGCGTTCTCTTCGGCGAGCGCCAAGCCGGTGCGGGCGTTCTCGGAAAGGATGATGTCGTTGCCGTCGGCGCCCTTGAGGCCGTTCACGCCATTGGTGCCATTGGTGCCGTTGCTGCCGTTCTTCCCATTGGTCCCGTCCGCACCGGGATCGCCTTTGGCACCCTTCTGGCCCGGCGAACCGACTGCTCCGTCCATACCGTTGGTGCCTGTCGAGCCTTTCGAGCCCGAGCAAGCGCATAGCGCGACTGCCAAGAGTGTCGCCAGTGGCCCTGTTGTTCGCATGCCGTGTTCTCCTTGTTCCAAGACGGTTCCAAAACGACGCGGTCTTCTATACGGGCGGGGAACACAGGTGGTTCCGTCGTGGCGATCGCATCCGCGCACGGCCTGGGTGGCTGCTCACGTCATCAGGTGGTGATGAAAGCCGATCGGACCGATCGGTGACGCGACGGGGCTCGAGGCTTTGCCCTAGCGAGCGCCCCTGGCCGTCCCCGCTCCGGCTCCGCGCATACCACAGCGCTACGCAGCGGCTCAAGTTACAAGTGCGTTAGCGCAATCGTCGCGCGTCAGGCCGCCGACCACTGAGGGTCGTCGGCGAGCGCGAACGGTGGGTAGGTGCCGATCAATGACGCGTGAAAGGCGAAAAGCCGTGCGATCCAACCCACGAGGTGCCGCTGGAAGGTGTGCAGGCTCACGGGATAATGCTCGGTGAAGAGAATCGCGAGCGCAGCGACCACCCAGATCAGGCATGACAAGACGCCCAACACCATCAGCACGAGCGCATGCGGCACGCTGCGCACCAAGCGGCCAAGCGCGCCAGCCACCGTGGGCGTGCCGCTGGTCTGCACATGCAAATGCACCACGCGCTCCTGGGCGCCGAGCGGAAAGCGGTCGGTCACGCACAGCATGTACGCGTAGAAGCCCACGACCCATTCGAGCAAGCTGGTCAGCCAGGGCGCGTCTTGGGTGAGGAAGCCAACGCCTTGCCTGCGAGAAATCAGCACGGCCGCCAGCACGGGCAGGCAGAAGTACAGCGCACCGAACAGACTCGCCGACGAGCGGTGCAGCATGCCGAACGCGATCGAGATGAGCACGCGCAAGAGCAGCTGGATGCGGTCGAAACGCTCCGGCATCTGCAGCTCGAGGCTGACCGGACGAGAAGGCGTGGACGATGGCAGGAGTGGGTCCATGGGGTACGTCCATAGAAGTAGGCACCCGGTGGGCCTCGTCAAAGGTGCGAGGCGCTAGCGCTCTCGCCACTAACGCAAGTCGGCGGCGATCTTCGCCGCGACCTCGTCGCTCTTCCAGTAGCCGATGTGGGCCGTCACGGGCTGCGAACCGGTGTCAACTGCAACGTCACGCAACGGTCGACCGGAGTTGTAGGCCGCGTTGGCCTGGAACAAATTCTCCAGCGGGTAAGCGATGATGTCTTGCTTGTCCCAGAAGTTGAGCCACGAATGCTGCGGTGAGCTCAACGGGTTCTTGATGTTGCTGAACGCCGGACCGCCCGCGAGTGCCGGGTCGTTCGCCTTCCAGAGCGCGCCCTGCCGCAGCATGAACAGGCCGACGGGCGAGCCCATGGTGTACAGGCCAACAAAGCGCTGCTGCAGATCGACCACGTTCACCTTCGGGAACAGCTCGCCCACCGGCGAGAACAGCTGCTCTCTGACGAACAAGTTGAACAGGAAGTCGAACGCGATGGAGGAGCCGAGCGAGTGCGCCACGATGGAGTAGGGGCCGCCGAGCTCCAGCTGCTTCTGCAGCTCGGTCCAGACCGTGACCCGGATGTTGTTGTCGTTGTCCGAGACGTACGCGACCACGTCACCCAGGAACATGGTCATGAAGGTGCGCGCCGCCGCGATGGGGTGCAGCAGGTCTCCCACCCAGTTCTGCTGCGGTTGCATCGGGCTGAAGGCGTCGTCGAAGACGGTGAGCTTCGCCGCTTCAGTGACCTTGTGCCAGTCGACGAAGCCGCTGCGGTAGCGGTCTTCGAAGTCGCCGACCTGGTTGCTGCCTTTGTGGTCGTAGGCTTCAGCGATCTTGCTCCACAGCGTGCTGAAGCCTTCGAACGGACGGGTGTCGCCCATGCCGTGGATGAAGAAGAGCGTGTGCCGGTCGGTCATGAAGTCCCCTTTGGATGGCGTCGCGCGGCGCAGCGTAACGCGGAGCAGAACTGTTGGCGAACGGAGCTTCGGGGTCGGCTGGGTCAGTGCGCGGGGCGTCCGGACCTGCGCGCATTCATCGCAAGCTGCCGGGGCGCTTGGGGTCGGCAGGTCGCTCTCGGGCTCGTCACACCACCCTCGAAATCGCAGCGGATGGCGGCAGACCTGCCCGCAGCGTCGCGCGGGTCTGTTGCGCATCTTGCGCACGACGTTGCGCGAAGCGCCGGCCCGTTGCGCGCGTCGCGCTGAGCACTAGCGGCTTGCACGGGTCTTTCCTATAGTCCGCGGCGTGAAGCTCGGGGGACTCATCGCCGCGACGTTGTGGTGTGCGGGCTGCGGCATCGTCGATGCGCAGCAGCCCGCGCAAGCTGCCAGCAGCGCGGGCTTGCCGGTGGGCGAGCTGCGCGGCGCTGCGATCGTCCCGTTGCCGCGTGGCCAACAGCTCGATACGCGCAAGGTCGCAGTGGGCGAGCGGCTGTACACGGACACGCGGCTGTCGGGTGACGGCCTGGTGTCGTGTCAGAGCTGCCACGCGCTCGGCAAAGGCGGCGCCAACGGTGAGTCACGCTCCAACTTGCCCGGCCGACCACCGGTGCCGGTGAACGTGCCCAGCGTGTTCAACGTGGCCTATGACTTTCGCTACGCGTGGAACGGCCGCTACGAAAGGCTCGAGGACCAGCTGGACTTCGCCATGACCGCCGCGGCGGCGATGGCCGGAACATGGGCACGGGCCGTGCAAGCAGTCGCGCCGGACAGCTCTTATATGGCGGCATTCGCTGACGCATACCCCGAAGGCTTGACCGAGCGCTCCATGCGCGACGCGCTGGTTGCGTACTGCCGCTCGCTCACCACGCCGGACTCGCGCTTCGACCAGTACCTGCGCGGCGAAGGCACGCTAGGCGAACACGAGCAGCGCGGTTACGAAGCCTTCCGCGCCTACGGCTGCATCAGCTGCCACCAAGGGCAGAACGTGGGCGGCAACATGTACCAACGCTTCGGCGTGATGTTCGATTACTTTGCCGACCGCGGAGACCTGCGGCCAGCCGATCTCGGTCGCTACAACGCCACGCACCTGGAGCGCGACCGTTACATGTTCCGCGTGCCGAGCCTCCGCAACGTGGAGAAGACCGCGCCCTACTTCCACGACGGCTCGGCGAAGACGCTCGAGGAAGCCGTCACCACCATGGCCCGCTACCAGTTGGGTCGCGAGCTCACGGCCCCGCAGGCCAGCGAGATCGCCGCGTTCCTGCGCACGCTCACCGGCAAGTACCGCGGTGAGCCGCTGTGACTCGCTCTGGTCACTGACCATGTTGCGTTACACGCAAGCGTTGACCTTGCTCTTGGTGCTGGCGTTCGGCGGCTATCGCGCCTGGTCTTGGCCGCGGCGCGTCGATAGCGCGAGCTCCGAACGCTACGACCAGACCTTGCGCTCCATGTTGGCGCTGCAGATCGAGCTTACAGCCGAGCTGATGAAGACGCGCTCGGGTCTGGTGAGCAACTACGATGGTCTGGTGCGCATCGAAGCCGGCCTGCACGACCACGCGCAGCGCGCGCAGCAGGCCCCGCGTTTTCTTCCCACAGCGGCGCGCGAGCAGCTGCGCCGCACCGTGGACTCGCTCGAGCGCGCCCGGCGCGCCACCGAAGAGCTCATCGAGACCTTCAAGACCAACAACGCAGTGTTACGCAACTCGATTCGCTTTCTGCCGGTGGCCGCCGCCGAGATCGACGCGCTCTCCGACGCCAACCCCGAGACCCGCGCCTACAAGCAGCGTGCGGCCGCGCTGGTGCGCGACGTGCTCCTGCTGCACGACTGGAACGATCAGGCGATCTTGGCGCGTGTCAGTGAGTCGCTGCGTGCCCTGGCCGCACCCGGCGCGACCGACCGCCTACCTGCCAAGCAGGAGCTTTCGCTGGTGCTCTTGCATGCGGGCATCGTGCGCGAACGCGCGCCGGTGGTGGACGAGTTGGTGCGCCGCATCTTGAGCGAGCCCACACCCGCGCGCACCGAGGCGCTCTTGTCGCGCTACACGGTGCTGCAGCGCGCTGCGGTGCTGCGTGCCGAACGCGACGCTCAGCTGTTGTTCGGGCTGGCGCTCTGCAGCGTGCTGTCCGGTTCGGCGTGGATCATGTTGCGCATGCGTCGCACGGCGCAGCAGCTGCGGGTGGCGAGCGATCAGCTGTCGCAGGCAGTGGCGTCATTGCGCGTGGAGCAGGAGAAGCAGCGCGAGCTCGCCGAGCTCAAGAGCCGCTTCGTGTCGATGACCTCGCACGAGTTCCGCACGCCGCTGAGCACCATCATGTCTTCGAGTGAGATGCTTGCGGCGTACTCCGACAAGTGGAGCGTGGAGAAGAAGGAACAACACTTCCAGCGCATCCGCAGCTCCGTGCAAGGCATGACGCGCATGCTCGACGGCATCTTGCTGATCGGTCGCAGCGATGCCGGCATGCTGAGCTTCAATCCGGCCAGGCTCGATCTCGGCAAGTTCTGCGCCGACGCCGTAGAGAGCGCTGTCCTGGCCTGCCGCGCGGATCACGAGATCGTGCTCGAAGGCCCCGAGCCTGAGCCTGCCGTGATCGCCGACGAGGCGCTGCTGCGTCACATGGTCGACAACCTGCTCTCCAACGCCGTCAAGTACTCCCCGCGCGGCAGTAAAGTGTTGATGAAGGTGTCGCGCGAAGGACAAGACGTGGTGCTCGACGTTCGCGATCAGGGCATCGGCATTCCGGATGCCGATCAGAAGCGCTTGTTCGAGACCTTTCATCGCGGCGGCAATGTCGGCACCACCTCGGGCAGCGGGCTCGGGTTGTCGATCGTGAAGCGCGCGGTCGATCTACACGGCGGCTCGCTCGCGCTCGAGAGCGCGGTGGGCGTGGGTACGAGATTCACGATCCGCTTGCCCTGTCCACGGAGCGAGGCATGAACAAAGTCCTGGTGATCGAAGACGACGAGGGCATCCGCTCCAATGTGCTGGATCTGCTCGAGGCCGAGGGCTTCGAGGGCATCGGCGCCGTCGACGGAGAGAGTGGCGTGGCGCTGGCCGTGCAGCAGCTGCCCGATCTCGTGATTTGCGACATCTCCATGCCGGGCATCGATGGCTACGAGGTGCTCGAGATCTTGAGCATGAAGCCCACCACGGCGGCCATCCCGTTCGTGTTCCTGTCGGCGCGCGCCGAGCGTGCGGACGTTCGGCGCGGTATGGCGCTGGGCGCGGACGACTACCTCACCAAGCCCTTCACGCGCGTCGAATTGCTCGACGCCATTCGGGTGCGCCTGCAGCGCAGCCAAAGGAGCCGCTCCACGCCCGCCGCGGCCGAGGCGCCGAGCCCGACCAGCCCACAAGTGCTCACGCGTCCGCCCAAACCCGGCGCGCGCGGCGAGGAGCGTGTGGTGGTGGCCGACCCGGCCATGCAAGCGTTGTTCGGACAGCTGGAACGGGTGGCGCGCGGGCCCATCTCCGTGCTGATCCTCGGCGAGACCGGCGTCGGCAAAGAGATCGTCGCCGAGCAGATCCATCGTGCCTCGGGCCGTCGCGGGCGTTTCGTCGCGCTCAACTGCGCTGCGCTGACGGAGACCTTGCTCGAGAGCGAGCTCTTCGGGCACGAGAAGGGCTCGTTCACGGGCGCGGTGGCGGCCAAGGAAGGTTTGTTCGAGTCGGCCGATGGCGGCACGGTGTTTCTCGACGAGGTGGGCGAGCTGCCGCTGGGCACGCAGGTGAAGCTCTTGCGCGTGCTCGAGGACCACAAGGTGATGCGTGTGGGCGGCCGCGAAGCCCGGAAGATCGACACGCGCTTCATCTCGGCGACCAACCGCGACATCGAGCGCGAAGCCGCGCAGGGTGGTGGGTTTCGGCAAGATCTCTACTTTCGCCTCAGTGGCATGACCTTCGAGGTGCCACCGCTGCGCGCGCGCCAGGCCGACATCAGTCCGCTCGTCGACAGCTTCCTCGCATCCTCGGCGCGCGCCATGGGCCGCACGCACGTGCCGACGCTCTCGCCCGAAGCGTTGCAGGTGATGCTCTCCTACGGCTGGCCCGGCAACATCCGCGAGCTGCGCAACGTCATCGAGCGCGCCGTGTTGCTCTGCGATGGCTCGCAGGTGGAGCCCGAGCACTTGCCCAGCAAGCTCGTGGATGGCGCCGCGCCCGTGGGCGCGCGCAACGAGCCCAACGCGGAGGCCGGTGAGGACGAGGGCGACCCGCGCGCGCGTTTGCTCGGGCAGCTGGAAGAGCTGGACCGCCAGCGCATCATCGGCGCGCTGGCCCAGTGCGCTGGCAACCAGAGCAAAGCCGCCGAGTTGCTCGGCATCTCGAGACGTACCTTGGTGACGCGGCTGACGGACTACGACGTGCCACGGCCACGCAAGCGGGTTTGAACGAAGCATCACCCAGCCGACCGCGACCCCTGGTTCGCCAGCCTCTGTCGCCGAGGCACGCGCTTGGCTCGTGATGCGCAACGGCTTGCGCGAATGGCGCACGCCGCTTCGCGTATCGCGCGGCGGCGCTGTCGGTTGCGCAAGCCTGCGCGGCGATCAGCGCCCACTGTGCGCCGCATGCGCAGCTGGCACACTGGTTGCGTAGGGGGTGCTCGACCCACGGCAGCGGACGACGCGCAGTGCGCGCTCGTTCTCGCATCACGGAGACCGAACATGACCCAAGAGACCCGCAGCCATTTCATCGTTGCCAGCGTGCTTTGCATCGCGGCCGCCCTTGCAACAGCAGGTTGCAGTACATCCGTCGACTCGGAGTCGCAGGCGCAATCGCTTGCAGCGGCAGAGACCCGCGCCCCCGGCTGCATCCCCGATGCGCCTGCCGCGCTCAGCGTTCCCGACGGCAATCGCCTGGCGTTCCGCCTGAAGGGCGTCGGCGTGCAGATCTACACCTGCACCGCCAGCGGCAGCAGCTACGCCTGGGTGTTCAAGGCACCCGACGCCGATCTGTTCTTCCTCAACCGCTTCCTCGCGGGCTCGCACTACGTCGGTCCGACCTGGGAAGGCCTCGATGGCTCCACTGTGGTCGGCACCAAAAAGGCTGCTGTCGCCGTCTCGACCACGGCGGTGCCGTGGCTCTTGCTGCAAGGCACCTCTCACACGGGCACTGGTTACATGTCCGATGTGACCTACGTGCAGCGCCTGAACACCACGGGTGGTCTCGCGCCCGCCGCCGACAGCTGCGACGCCGCACACGTCGGGCAGCTCGCGAACATCGACTACACGGCCGAGTACTACTTCTACAAGGCGTCCACGCTCCCGGCTCCGACGCGCATCTGCAAGTGAAGCAGCGGGCCACGCCGCGTTGGAGGCATACACGCTTCGACCTCCAGCGCGGCGCCGCTCGCGTCGGTGCTTGATCAGGACCCTCAGAGCTCCCAGCCGAGAATCAGCGTGGGCTCGAAGATGGGCGTATGCAGCGCCGCTGCATGAGCAACCCTGGTGGTCTCGTTGCCGAGCAACGCCACGAGCAACAGATGCATCGGCGTCGGGGCTTCTTGGGCCTGTGCCGTGTGGGTCCCCAGCCACAGCGTGGCTGCGCTCAGCATTGGCCAGAGGGTCTGGGTGCGCGTCACGTGGTGTTCCTCATTGTGAGCGGGCGAAATAGCCGAAGATGCCCTTGGCCATCAAGCTCGTCTCGGCCGCCACGCGTTGCTGGTAGAACTTCGCCAAGCTCCCGTATGTCGCCCATCTCGGCCTCCTGCCTGCGGCCGCGCGACGCGGCAGACGTCTGGCTGCGGCGGCGCGAGCCTATCACGCGCCGCCCGCACAGCGGCGCCGGACACGGCCAACGTTTGGCCGCCACCGGCCAATGCCCGGGTGCCGCCCCGCCGCGTGCTTGCCCTGCATGTCGACCGAGTTGCGTGCCGCGGATGTTCGCAGGCGCACGCGTTGATCGCATCGGAATCTCCCATGGCAAGCAAGGTCGTAGATCGCTCGCACGAGTCTCGGGTACGCACCTCGACGCTGCTGGGCGCAGTCACCTTGTCGGCCGCGCTGCTGGGTGCGAGCGCTTGCAGCAGCAAGCCCGCTACGCAGAAGCAATGGAACGCCGCCACCAGCGGCATGGCGGGTGGCGCTCCGACGGGTGCAGCAGACACAGGCAGCCCCGGCATGGCCGGCTCATTCGGCAACGCTGCGCTGCAGGTCGATGCGTCGGCGAGCCGAGCACCACCATCCAGGAAGCCGGCTTCCGCTTGGGCGTCTCCGACGTCAGCTCGTTCCATCGCGCGTTCAAGCGCTGGACGGGCATGACACCCAAACAGTTCCGCGAGCGGAAGTCGGCGTAGCGG
>JADGRE010000216.1 GCA_017881185.1 Pseudomonadota bacterium
GCGAAGAAGAGCCCGACTCTAGCAAGGCCTGCACCGCAGAGCCAAGGCGAACCCACGCTCCGTTGCAGGTTCCGGTGCAGCTCGCACGCTCCGGCCGCGCACTGTGGCCCTAGGCCACGGTGGCCATCACGGCGCCGCGCACCTTCAGCTGTGCCTGGTGCTCGAGTTGACGCACGCGCTCGCGCGACAAGCCCATTTCGCGGCCGATCGACGCCAAGCTGTTGTTCTCCTCGGTGAGGTAGCGGGCGCGCAAGATCTGGCGCTCACGCTTGCTGAGCATGGCCAGCGCCTGGTCGACCGCGTCCGAAGCCCAGCGCTGCTCCTCGAGGTCGGCGACCAAGCTCTCGGGCGAAGGCTCGTGGCACGGTAGATCGATGCCACGACCCTCGGCGTCGAGGCCGCAGGGCACGTCACGACCGGAGAGTGCCGCTTCCATCTCTTCGACGTCGCGCACGCCGACGCCGAGCGCTTCGGCCACTGCGTACGCGTCGGGTGCTTCACCTTGGCGCTGCGTCATCTCGCGCTGCGTCTTGCGCAGGTTCGCGAGCAACTTGCGACCGTGACGCGACGACGGCGTGCGCACGATGCGACGGTTGGCGATGGTGTAGCGGCGCATGTACGCGCGGATCCACCAAGCGGCGTAAGCCGCCAAGCGCACGCCACGCTCGCACTCGAAGCGGCGCGCGGCCTCGCACAGACCCAAGAGGCCTTCACTCACCAGCTCGTCGAGGGGCAGTCCGTAGGACCCGAACTCGTGCGCTATGGTCAAGACCAGGCGCAAGTGCGCGGACAGCAGGGCCTCGAACGCAGCACCCGAACCCTTGCCGGCCTGGCGGGCCAAGCGAAGCTCGTCCTCTTGGCTGAGCAACGGCGCGCGGCGTGCGGCCTCTAGTAACGCCTTGGTTCCGACCGCATCGTGTTCACGTCGTTCCATGTGGCTCCTCCTCGTGACTGCGTGGCTCTCGCAGCCCCACAAAAGCACGAGGTGTGCCAGCGCATCTGAGCCCGCAAGTCCGCGGAAGACAGCGACCGGCTGCCCGATTAGAGTTGCGCGGCGCCAAATCTGCGTGCGGAGCGTTGCGCCGTGCATATCTTGCGTCTCGTGACTGCGAGCGGTGGGCTTGTGCGGTCGCAGTCCACACGGCACGGCGATTGCACTCTGGTCGGAACGGGGTCGGAACGGGGACCGACGAGACCAAAGGAACGCTGAAATGACTACCCAGGCGCAATACCAGACGACACTTCTCACGCCTCACCAGGCAACGCAGCACGCACTGAACAAGGATACCCCCATGCAACCTTACGTGATCCTCGCAGCACTCTCGTTCGACGAAACTGGCGACAGCGCATTGCGCGAAGCCATGCAGCTGGCAGAAGGCAACCCCGCGAGCGAGCTGCACCTGGTGCATGTCGTGGTGGAAGAGAGCACGGCAGAATCCGATCGCGAGCTGCTCTCACTCGACAAGCGCTTGACGCGCGCGCCCGAGGAGATCAAGCGTCGCGTAGAGGAGGTGTGGAAGGACACCCCACGCAAGGTCGTGGCGCACGTGCGCGCCGGCGTGCCTGCGCGCTCCATCTTGCAAGCTGCCGTAGACATTGCAGCTGACATGATCGTCGTCGGCACGCACAAGCGGGCGGGCATGGAGAAGCTGATGCTCGGCTCGGTCGCGGAGCACGTGATGCGTCACGCACACTGCCCGGTGCTGGTGGCGCTGCCCAAGGACTACAGCGGCAAGGCCAAGTCGCAGAGCATCGAGCCGCCCTGCCCCGATTGCGTCGCCATACGCCAGACGACCCACGCCAGCGCCTACTGGTGCGAGCGCCACAGCCGCACCTACGCGCAACCGCACGTCTACGAGCCCTCGCCGCGTCAACGTGAATCGCTGATGCCCTCCCAGTAACACGCAGTAACGCGCGTCAACCAAACGCCGCACCGGAGAACAACATGGCCGCGCACGCACGCACCTCCAATCGACCGCCGTTCATGGGCCCGGACGCCACCGTGGAACAGTGGATGACGCGTTCGCCGGAATGCATCGCGATGCACCAGACGCTGGTTGCAGCGCAGAAGCGCATGGTCGAGCGCGGCATCCGCCACCTGCCCGTGCTCGACGGCGGGCAACTGGTGGGCGTCATCAGCGACCGCGACTTGGCGCTGCTGGGCACACTGGCGCCCGAGAAGTTGGCCTCGATGCGCGTCGAAGAAGCGATGTCGGGCGTGCCGTACTGCGTGCCACCCGACACGCAAGTGCGCCAAGTGGCGCGTCACATGGCCACACGCAAGGTCGGCTCCGCCATCGTGATGGATCACGGCAAAGTGCTCGGCGTGTTCACCACCACCGACGCACTGGCCGCACTCGCCGAGCTGCTACGCCCGTCGTCGTCCGACGCCGAGCCGCGCAGCGCGCTTCGCCACATTTCGATCGTCCCGCGCTGAAGCCCCGATGAGCCGGGGCGATCACGCGCGCGCGCAAGGCACACCATGAACAACGCCAAGAAGATCGTGTGCGCCGTCGATTTCTCCAAGGGCTCGGAGCGTGCGCTCGAGTACGCGCTGCACTTCGCCCGAACGCTGCAGGCCGAAGTCTGGCTCGTGCACGTGTACGAGCTGCCACTGGCCACGGTGCCCACGGGAGTTGCCCGCGACGCGGCCGAGCCTGGCCAGCTCTTCGATTTCGTCCGCGAGGTCAGGAGCTCGTTGAACGCCCAGCTCGAAGCGCTGGTCACTGCGCACCGCGGCAGCGGCATCGCGATACACATGCGCCTCTTGGAAGGCGCACCTGCCGGTGGCATCGTCGCTGCGAGCAAGGAGCTCGAGGCACAGCTCGTGGTGGTGGGTACCCACGGGCGCACCGGCCTTTCGCACCTGATGCTCGGCAGCGTGTCGGAGCGCGTGGTGCGCAGCGCGCCTTGCCCCGTGCTCACCGTCCCGCTCGGCGCTGACGCTCACAGCTGAACGCGTTCGCCGCTCGCAGGCGCCGATACGTCGGGGAAGCCGCGCGCGTGCAACGCAGCCTGCAGCCCCGCCTGCGCCCGCGGCTCACCGTGCACCAGCAACACCTTGCGCAGCGGCCCGCGCTCGCGCACCGCCTCCGCGAAGCGCACCAAGTCGTCGCGATCGGCGTGCGCGCTCAGGCCGTTGAGCACCACCACCTCCGCGCGTCGGTCGCGCTCCACGCCGAAGATCGACACGCGCTTGCGCCCTTCGACCAGGCGACGGCCCAGGGTGTGCTGCGCCTGAAAGCCGACGATTACCACTGTGCTGCGCTCGTCGCCGATGCTGGCCTTCAGGTGGTGTAGCACGCGCCCGAACTCGCACATGCCACTTGCGGAGATGATCACGCACGGCTCGTCGGAGCTGTCGATCGCCATCGACTCCTCGACGCTCTGCACGTAGTGCAGCCCAGCGAACTCGAAGGGTGTATCGCTACCGCGAAACAGCTTGCGCGTGTCGGCATCGAAGCACTCGGGGTGCATCTGGAAGATCTGGGTCACGCGCACGGCCAGCGGCGAATCCACGAACACGCGCTGCTGTGGCAGCTGACCGCCGGCGCGCATGCGCTTGAGCGCGAAGATGATCTCCTGCGCGCGCTCGAGGGCGAACGCAGGGATGATCACCTTGCCGCCACGCGCGTGGGTGCGTTGGATGGTCTGCCGCAGCGCGTCATCCATGTCGGCAGCCGCCGGGTGCACGCGATCTCCGTAGGTGCTCTCGCTCAGCAACACGCTCGCGCCCGAGGGGATCTCGGGATCGCGCAGGATCGGCGCCCCGTGTCTGCCCAGGTCGCCAGTGAACACCAGGCGCCGCGTCTGCGCGTCTTCGTCGACGTCGAGGCACACGATCGACGAGCCGAGCACGTGGCCCGCATCGAGAAAGGTCAGCACCACACCCGGCGCCACGAGCTGAGCGCGGTGGTAAGGCAGCGTCACCATCTGCGAGAGCACCTGGGTCACGTCGCGCTCTTCGTAGAGCGGCTCCACCGGCTCGACTCCCGCCACGCCGCGCTCGACCAAGCGGTTCACGTAACGCGCGTCGTGCTCCTGGATCATCGCGGCGTCCGCCAGCATCACGGCGCACAAGTCGCGCGTGGCCGGAGTGGCGTAGATCGGTCCCCGATAGCCGCGCTTCACGAGCAGAGGTAGCGCACCACTGTGATCGATGTGGGCATGCGAGAGCACCACCGCGTCGAGCAACCCGGGCGACATCGGTCGTTCACGGTTGCGCGTCACCGATTCACGGCGCCGGCCCTGGAACAGTCCACAGTCGAGCAGCACGTGCGCGCCGCCCGCACGCAAGAGGTGCATCGACCCCGTCACCTCACGCGCTGCGCCGATGAATTCGAGCTGCATGGCCCGCCGCACTAGCCGATAGCTACGCGCGCGACAACCGGGCGGAGCTCGGCCAGCTTCGGTCGTCCGTGAACATTCTCGGGTCGCGCCGCAACCCTTGAATCAGTTACGTCATAACTTTACACTCACAAGGCACCCGCGGCAATCACGGGACGGCGAGGCGCGCATCGGATTTCATTGGCGATTGTGGGTGGCGACAGAGCTCGTGCTGCTGCTCTTGCTCTGGCTGTGCGCTCCAGCCCACGCGCACGCCGACAACGGCGAATTCGAGCGCGGCATGCAGGCCCTGCGCGCGGGCGACCAGCGTGCGGCCGCGAGCGCCTTCGCTGCAGCACACCGTGCCGATGGCAACCCGCTTGCGCTGCTGAACCTGGGCATCGTCTGCACCAACCTCGGGCAGCTGACCGAGGCACTGCAAGCACTCGAAGGCTACGTACGCGAAGCCGACCCGACCCGCGACGCGCCGACCATCGCCGCGGTGCGTGCCGAGATCGCGCGACTGCGCAGCAGCAACGCGGTGATCACGCTTCACACGCTGCCAGCAGAGGCAAGCGTGGAGGTGGACGGCGTGCCGATCGCAGCTGGCACGCGCGAGCTGGTGCTCTCGCCGGGCCAACGACACTTCGTGGCACGCGCGCGGGGCTACGCCGATCACGCGCAAGCGTTGCAGGTGCCAGCCGGGAGCTTCACGCTCGAGCTGCGTCTGCGCCGCCTGCACGCGGATTCGCAACCGCCCGCGGCCCGCGCTGCGGCTGCCGTGCAGCCAACGGCGGCGGCGGCGGCGAGCACGCAGCCCCAGGAGCAGCCGGGCACCGTCGCCGCGCAGGCGGGTTGCCTCTTGGGCGGCGTGTGCCTCGGCCCGGTGCTCTCGCTGGGCTTGCCGAACCCGTTCGGCGTCGGGGGCCATCTGCGCATCGGCCGGTACTTCGGCGCCGCGCTCGACTACCAGGCCTTGCCCACGCTGCACCTGAGCGGTGTCGCGGCCGGCGCCTCACTGCTCACCGCCGAAGGGCGCATCTACCCGTTCGGCGGCAGCTTCTTTCTCGCGGGCGGATTCGGCTACCAGCGTGTCGTGGGCAGGGCGAGCAAGGACCAGATCGCCATCGACGCCGAGGTGGGCGTGCCCACCTTCAAGCTGGGCATCGGGTTCATGGGACACGACGGCTTCGTCGCCGGCATCGATCTCGGCTTGCTGTTCCCACTGGCGGGCACCGACATCCGCCTGCGCATGACGGCCCCCGCCGCTACGGGCATCCTGCAGAGCCAGCTCGACGCCAACGTGGCCCGGCTGCAGCAAGACGCCCGTAGCGGCGTGCGTCAGGTGCTCCACCTGTTGCCGTTCCTCGCCCAGCTGAACGTGCTACGGATCGGCTACCTGTTCTGAGGTCGCACTTGCCAAAGTGCTTGGATTGCAGTTGCATTGGCCCCGATGAAGGCTCGACTCCCAACGCGGCTAGCGCTCTGGCTGGCACTCGTCGCCGCCGCAGGCGTTTGGCCGGGCGCATCGGCGTGCAGCGTCTACGAAAAGCTGACCATGCACGCCGACCGCACCCCCGGCAAAGACAGCGGCATGCCGGCCACCGACGCCGGATCGATGCCGGGCAAAGACGGCAGCATGCCCAAGGACGGCGCGATGTGCGTGCCCAAGCCCGAGATCTGCAACGGGGCCGACGACGACTGCAACGGCAAAGCTGACGACGGAGCCGCCGCGCAGAAGGACTGCGAGAAGCGCGTGCTGCATGCGCCGGTCATCTGCCAGAAAGGCACGTGCGTACTGCTGAGCTGCGATCCCGGATTCGCAAGCTGCGACGGACACCCCGAGAATGGCTGCGAGGCCCGGTACTGCGAGTGCAACGCCTGCGACGACGGCGGCACCGGCGACGGCGGCGGCGGCGGCGGCGACGCCAACTGAGCATGCGCCGCCGCTCTCTCAGCGCTGAGCGCACGGTGCGCGGCGCGCGGCGTGCGTGTACCGCAGCGCTGGCGTGTCTGGGGCTCGTGCTTGCGCCGGCCTGCAACACCGAGCGCAAGCCCGCAGCGCCAGCGGCCAGGCAGGCGACTGCTGCCCCCACGGCGCCCGCCGTCATTCTGCGTATCGGGGACCGGAAGATCGACACCGCGGAGTTTGCTCGCGTGCTCGGCGAGCCACCGCAGCGCCGCGAGCACCGCAGCGAGCACGAGCGTCGCAGCGAGTTCCTGGAGGAGCTCGAGCGCACAGAGCTCTTGGCCACGCGGGCGCAGCAGCACGGCTATTTCAGCCGCCCCGAGGTCGTGGCCGCGCGCAAGAACGCGATAGTGCAGCACATGCTGGACGATCTGTTCGGCGAACACGGCAGCGCGCGCACGCCGGTGACCGACGCCGACGTGAAGGCGTACTACGAGGCGCATCTGCTGGACTACACCTCGCCTGAGCAAGTGCGCGCCGGCCAGATCCTCGTGCGCACGCAGAAGCAGGCGCTCGCGCTGATCGCGCAGCTGCAGGAGCACCCCGAGCAGCGCACGCACTTCGGGGAGCTGGCGCTGCAGCACAGCATCGACGAAAGCACGAAGAAGCGCGGCGGCGATCTGGGGGCTTTCGCCCTGGAGCCGCCGCCCGCGCTCGACGCCAGGACCGCCGCATCACTGCGACCGCGCTACATCCCGGTGTCGGTGCGCCAAGCGGTGTTCACGCTAGAGCAGCCCGGTACCGTGTACCCCACGCCCGTGCACAGCGAGCTCGGGTTTCACGTGCTCCTGCTGGTGTGGCGGCGGCCGTCGTCGCGCTACCAGCTGTCGCAAGTGCAGTACATGCTGCACCAGAAGCTCGCGACCGAACGCCACGAGGCCGACCTCGATTCGTTCATCAAGCAGCTGGAAAGCTACGCGCATGTGGAGCAGCACCCGCAGAAGCTGGCGCTGGTGCGCGTCGCACCGTGAACGCTCAGCCGTGAGCAGCGGTCTGCGCGGCCACGAGCGCGGCGTAGAGCTCGCAGCTCGATAAGAGCTGGGCATGGCTGCCCACGGCCACCACGCGGCCGCGCTCGAGCACCACGATGCGATCGGCAGAGACCACGGTGCTCAAGCGGTGCGCGATCAGGATGCGCGTGCAGCGCAGCGCAGACAGCTCGGCGGCGATGCGCTGCTCGGTGAGCGTGTCGAGCGCACTGGTCGCCTCGTCCAGCACCAGCATGGCCGGCCGGTGCAACACCGCGCGCGCCAGCGCCAGCCGCTGACGCTGGCCACCCGACAATGAGCTACCGCCGTCCGACAGCACGGTGTCGTAGCCCACGGGTAAGAGCACGATGTCGTCGTGGATGTGCGCCAGCTTGGCCGCGGCTTCGATGTCGGGCAGTGGCACGCTGCCGTCCAGCAAGGCGATGTTCTCGCGGATCGGAGCAGCGAACAGCCGCGTGTCCTGCGTGACCATGCCCAGCCGCCGGCGCAAGAGCGGCGGATCCCAGCGCGACAGTGGAATGCCATCGAAGGCGATGGCGCCCGAGGTCGGCGTGTACAAGCCCGCAAGCAAGCGCGCCAGCGTGCTCTTGCCCGAACCCGACGCACCCACGATGGCCACGCACTCGCCGGCTGTGATCTTCAGGCTGAGGTCGTTGACCACGAGCGGCCCGTCGGCCGTGTAGCGAAACGACAGACGCTCCAGCTCCACTTGGCCGGACAGCTCGCCCCCCGGCGGCCCTGCATCGGCGCGACGCTCGATCTTGGCGTCGAGCACGTCTTCCACGCGCGCCATGTAGCCCTGCAGCGTCTCGAGCTGCATCGCCGTGCTGACGAGCGAGCCGATAGGCCCGAGGAAACCCGCGCCCAGCGACGACAACGCCAACATCGAGCCGACCGACAGCTCGCCGCCGAGCACCATGTGCGCGCCGACCAGCAGCAAGAGCAGTGGCCCGACGAAGCTCAGTGCGCCCATCAACGTGCCGAAGCTCGCAGCCAGGCGCCCCCGGTCGAGCGAGGCGTTGAGCACGTCGACGTAGAGCTCGCTCCAGCGCTCGGTGACGCGCGACTCGGCGCCCATGGCCTTCACCGACTCGATGCCACTGAGCATCTCGACCTGAAAGCCCGACAGCTTGGCCTGCGCTGCCAGTTGCTCGGCCATCAGCTCGCGGTTGCGCTTGCCGAGCGCCAAGTACACGACCGCTTGCAGGAGCGCGACACCCAGCGCCAAGAACCCGAGCAACGGCGCGCCAATCATCAGCAGCACGAAGTATGCGAGCACCATCACGCCATCGAGCAGCGCGGACATCGCGCCCGAGCTGAGCAGCTCGCGCAGCTGCGCGCCGCTCGATAGTCGCATCACCAAGTCGCCTGCCGAGCGCTCCTGGAAGAACGCAAAGGGCAGATCCAAGAGGTGCTCGAGAAACTGCAGGCTCATCTCCGCATCGGCGTAGGTCCGCAGGTGCAAGAGCAAGTGCGAGCGCAAGAAGGTCGTGAGGAACTGGAACGACAAGATCACGCACAGGCCCGCAGCGAGCAGCGACAAGAGGTGCGCGTCGTGGCGCGGCACGATGCGATCGACGGTGAGCCCCATCACCACCGGCCCGGCGAGCGACACCAGCTGCAAGAGCAGCGAAGCGCCCACGATGCGCGAGAAGTAGCCCGGCGCCGCCAGCACCCAGCCCTTGTAGCGGGCCCAACGCGTCTTGGGCCGCAGCTCCTCTGGCACGAACGTGG
>JADGRE010000005.1 GCA_017881185.1 Pseudomonadota bacterium
CTGAGCGTGATGCTCACGCACGCGCACAGCGACGCCGTTGGCGATCGGCTGTCATTGCTGGCGTTCTTGCATTTAGGGGCATGGCGATGACCAGACATCACGCGCTGCTTGCAGTGCTGCTGATGGCGGCGGCCACGGGCGTCGCAACTGGCGTGCGCGCTGACGCCAACGCGAATTCGAGCCGGGTGTCAGCCTTGGTCTACCCGCCTCGGGGCGGTGCGCTACGCATCAGCCATACGACGCCGGCACACGCACAGCTCCCGTGCGTCAGCTGCCACGCGAACGCATCACACAGCACGCAGGCCGCAGACGATCTCTCGCCGCCCGAGACCGCGTGCCAGTCGTGTCACGCACAGCGAATGGACCGCAGCCACCCGCAGGGCCAGACCTGCGGCTACTGCCACGCCGATTTCGACGCCACTCGGCCGCTCGCGCTCGGCGCACGAGGCGCCCCGCGGGCGCGTATCGCGTTCTCGCACGCACGTCACACGGCTGCGACCTGCGAGCTTTGCCACGTTGCCGATGCGGCCGGTCAGCGCGCTTTGCCGAGCATGAGCGAATGCATGGCGTGTCACACCGGCAAGCAGACCCTCGGCTGCACGGGCTGTCACGCGACCGCACCTGGTGGGCTCGTCCAAACTCGCTTCCCCGAGGGCAAGCTCGTGCCGCGTTCGGCGTTTCTCGGCATGGCGCACGGCGGCGACTTCCTCGTACGGCACCGCTGGCTTGCGGCCGACGAGGGCAACGCCTGCTCCAGCTGCCACACGGAGAAGGATTGCAGCGACTGCCACATGGGCGATCGCCGGCCGGCGCGGATCCACCCCAACGATTACCTCGCGCTCCATGCCCAGGACTCGCGGCGCAACCAAACCCGCTGCACCAGCTGCCACACCACCCAGAGCTTCTGCTTGCCCTGCCACGCGCGCCTGGGCGTGTCGGACGTGGCCGCGCCCGATCTGCTGTCGCCGAGGCGCTTTCACCCGCCCACCAGCGTGTGGGCGCGCGGGCCCGTGCAGCACGCGCGCGAAGCACAGCGTTCGCTGGGCAGTTGCACGAGCTGTCACGTCGAGCGCGATTGCGTGCAATGCCATGGGGGCAAGGGCATCGGCGCAGGTCTGTCCCCGCACCCGCCAGGCTTCAATGCCGAGTGCGGTCGCCGTTTGGCGCAGAACGCGCGCCCCTGCGTGGTCTGCCACGGGTCCCTCGAACAGTTGCGTTCACGGTGTCGCTAGCTCGGCACACTGGAATTCGGGCAGCACATCCCGACCGATTCGCCGCGGACCGCCACTTTCGTGCTTTGAACTTGCGCCCCCTTGTTGCGGGGGTCTACAAGAACGTGTTGCGCGGCACTTAACCATGGAGGTTCCTCGTGAGGGAGCTTGTTCGCTACTTGCTGGAAAACGCCTATATCGACTTTGGTGGCGATCTCTCCATGGAAAAGGTCCGTGAGTTCCTGCGTGACGACGACACGCGCGAAGCCCGTGCGCTGCTCGCCAAGCTCATCGACGACAAGGGCGTCGACGACTTGATGATCACGATTGCGGATTGCTTGAAGGACCACATCCGCGCCGGCATCACCGAGGACACGATTCGCGAGCAACTCAGCACGTACAGCGAATCCTGATCGGGTTTTGATTGGCAAGCGCATCGGCATCGGCCTCGCATGCTGCCTCGTGTGGTGCGGGGCGGGGGCCTGTGACGTCGCTGTCCCGGCCCGCGGCGCCACGGCCTGGAAGATCACTTCTTCCCCTGTAGACGGCGCGGTTGGTGTGGCGCGTGCCGACCGGCTGGTGGTGCGCTTCGATCGGCTGATCGTGCCGCAGACCATCGACGCCTACAGCGCCTCGCTGCATTCGGGCAACGTGCGGATCGACCCGGTGCTGCGTTGGCAGCCGGTCCAGCGCGAGCTGTGGCTGGACCTCGACGCACAGCACCCGCTCGACGCAGGCGTGGCCTACGTCCTCCAGGTCGATGGATTGGTAGACCTCGACGGCGCGGACCAACCCGAGCCGTACCGCGTCCACTTCACCACGGGGGACGCGGTGGGCGGGCCGCCAGCGCAGCCACAGCTGGAGGTCAGCGCGGTGCGCAGCCTGCTTGAGCAGCGCTGCGGGCAGTCCAGCTGTCATGACGGGAACGCGCCAGCCGTCGGGCTCGATCTCGTGACTGCCCAGGGCATTCTCACCACGGCCATCGGAGCCCGCTCGCATTCGCCCGCCGGGACCACCGGCGAGGAGGGCGTCCGGGGGGCGTCCTGGCTGACGGGGCTGCGGATCATCGATGTGGTGGAGGGCCAGGGGCAGCCGGCCACCAGCGAGCTGCTCTACAAAGTGCTCGGCGACCCGCATGTCGGCGGCGATCCCATGCCGCCCGAGGGCCCGCCGCTCAGCGAAACGCAGCTCGCTCAGATCTCCGCGTGGATCGCCGCCGGTGCGCCGCTGCAGTGACACGGCCGCCCGCGTGCAGCTGCGAGTTTCCTTCCGGCATCTGGGCTGCTAGCATGCGCCCGCGATGCGGCGGTCGCGTTCCAAAGGCTCTCTCGGCGTGATCTGTCGCGTCAGTGTCCTGCTAGTGCTGTCGGCGTGCGCCAGCAGCACCCAGGGCGCGTCGACTCCGGCCGACCGCAGCGCCAAGCCCGGTGGCACGCGGATCGAGAGCTTGGAGCACGTCGACACGGCCGAGCTCACCGACGCCGAGAAGGCGCAGTGGGTCGACCTCGTCAACGACCAGCTGTCGCCTTGCGGCGATCCGATCAGCGTCGCGAAGTGCGTCGCTACGCACAACAAGTGCGGTGCCTGCGTAACTGCCGCGCGCTATCTCGTTCGCCTCGTCACCGAGGGCTACGACCGCCAGACCATCGTCGATCAGTACCAGAGCCGCTTCGCGAAGGAGCGTGCGCTCGCGGTGCCGGTCGATGACGCACCTTCACGCGGTGCACCCATGGCGAAGGTCACGATCGTGGAGTTCAGCGACTTCCAGTGCCCGCATTGCGGTGCAGCGCATCCAGAGCTGGTGCAGCTGCTGCGCACCTTCGATGGCAGCGTGCGCCTCGTCTACAAGTACTTCCCATTGAGTGGCCACGATCGAGCCATGCCGGCGGCGCGCGCAGCCGAAGCCGCACGCATGCAAGGCAAGTTCTGGGAGATGCACGACCTCTTGTTCGAGCACCAGCGCAGCCTGACCGACGAAGACATCACGAAGTACGCCCAGCAGCTGGGCTTGGACACAGCGCGCTTTGCGGCGGACTCGAGCGCCGAGGCCGTGCAGAAGCGCATCGACGCCAGCAAGGCCGAAGGCCAGAAGCTCGGGGTCGAAGCCACGCCCTCGTTCTACGTGAATGGGCGCCAGTTCAAGGAAGCGCCACGAGCTTTGGCGGCCTACGTGCGTGAAGAGCTGGAGCTGTAGGCAACCGCCGCACTGTAGCCACGCGCGCTGCGAGTGAATAACGCGTCCCCATATCGGCGTCTGGCCGGTACCACTGAACCCGAGGGAACATGCCGCGCCGTCGAAACCAGCTGTTCTCTTGGCTCGCCGCGTTCTGCTTGTGTGCCGGCATTGTGCTGTGCGCTGCGCCAAGCCGGGCGCTGGATGCCGGTGCGAAGCTGCCCGAGATCGGTCTGAATGACCTTTCCGGGAACCCGGTCAGCGCAGCCAGCCTGGTCGGCAAGGTCGTGGTCGTCGATTTCTGGGCCACTTGGTGCGCGCCGTGCCGGGAAGAGCTGCCGATGCTCGACAAGCTCTACCAGAAGTACCGTGCGCAGGGGCTCGTGGTGGTGGGCGTCAGCGTCGACAAAGACGTCGACAACGTCCGTAAGTTCCTCGGCAAGTTGCCGCTGTCGTTCCCCATCACGCACGACGCCCAGCATCAGGTGTCGGGACGCTACCAGCCGCCGCGCATGCCTTCGTCGTACATCGTCGACAAGAAAGGCATCGTGCGCTTCGTACACGGCGGCTACCGCGCGCAAGATGCGCACGAGTTCGAAGCACAGATCCAGTCGCTCTTGGCCAAGTGAGCGCTGCCCGCAGCCAACAGCTGCAGCGCGCTAGCTCGGCCGCACCCGCACGCTGTGCAGGAACTCCGCCAGTTGTTCGGCGACGTAGTTGACGACCGCGACGTCGTTGCTGGAGAACGCGCCGGTCTGCCGGTTGACGAGCTGCAGTAGGCCCAGCAGGTGCCCCTCGCGCACTACGGCGCGCAGCAACATGTCGCTGACTTCGAGCCCCTCGCGCGCATCGCTCGCTGCGTTGTAGTTGGGATGCGCGCGCACGTCGGAGACGACCAGTGGCCGGCCTTCGATATGGCACGCATGCCCGAGCAGCCCCAAGCTGCGGCTGATCGCCGTGCCGCGCAGCGCATCGGCCCCGGGGCCAGTCGCAGCCACGAAGCGCAGCTCGTCGGTATTGATGTCGTACAGGCACGCGGTCGCTGCAGCAGTTGGAACGGTCTGCGCGAGCAGGCGGATCACGAAATCGAGGCCTTCGGCCGCGGTGCGCAGGTGCGGGAGCTCGTGCAGCTCTTCGAACACCAACGCCAGGCGGTCGTCGTGGTCGCCGTCGTCGCGCGCTGCGGCGGGATAATCGACGGCGGGCTCACCGCGCCAGTCGCGCCATTCGAGCACAATCAGGGGAGGGCGTTCCGGCCCATTGCTCCAGCGGTGATCGAACGCAGCGAGGTTCACGAACTTCCCGCGCGCGGCGCCCTCGATCTGCCGTTGCAGGTCTGCCAGGACGAAGCGCAGCGCTGCCTCTGCTTCCGTCACCGTCATGCCACGCGGGATGAGGTACGCGCGTTCGCGGTAGGTCAGCGGATTTTGAGCGCCCGGGTCTTCGTCGCGCGTGAAGAGCAGCTCGAGCGGTGCCGCCGTCGGCGGCGAAGGCTGGCTGCTTCGCAAGCTGGGTTGTGAAACCGGTCGTGACACCGCACGCGCCGGGGCGGCTGCCGCGGCAGGCTCTTGCCCGCCGACATTGATCGAAGCCATCACTTTGCGGGTCTCGTCCGGCGAAAACGCCACCGTCTCGAACTTCTTCTTCTTCTTCTTCCCCGGCGGCTCCGCCCCTTGCGCCGGCGCTGCTGCCTGCGCGGCGGCTGGCTGGGCCAGCGCCGCACTGACCGCCGCCGCAGGCTGCGTGACGGCCGGTTGCGCGACCACGGCGACAGGCTGCTGGGCAACCACGGAGGCGCTCGGCTGAACCGCAGCCACTGGCGTTCCAGGCAACGGCATACCCGGCGTGTACGCGACGGTCTGGAACTTGGCCTTTTTCGCAGGCTTGCTCGGCGCAGGCGCATCGGCGCCGGGTGTTGCAGCGACCGGCGCGGCCGCCGCGATCGCGACCGGTTGCGCTGATGGCACCGGCTGCAGCACGATCGCGTTTGCGGCTTGGGCGGCAGGCGGATTGCTTGGTGGTGGCAACGAGCTGGTGAGAGGCGTCAGCAGGAATTTCCGGCGCGACGCGGAATCCAAGATCGTCACCGTGCCGTCAGGTGCCACGGCGCAGCTGGCTCCCGGCGGAACCCCGCCTTCCTCGCCAAGCTCTTGGCGCGCGGTGCGCAGCGCACCCATCCAATTGCTCGCGTCGACCTCCAGCTGGTGCAGAGGTGTGGCGCCACTCAGTGGGTTGACGATCAGCCGCCAGCGTTTCGTGGTCACCACAGCTGCACCGGCCTGCTCGAGAATCTCACGGGGAACTCAGGAAGTTTTTAGCAACCGCGACTTTGAACGGTCAAGGAAAGCAAGTTGTAACCGACCAGAAACATTCACACTCTAGGATCATCCAATAACGCTTTGCGTGGTCGGCATCCTAGGCTACGACGCCAGAAGGTAACAGCCGAGCGCACGGCCAGGTGAGAGCATAGAGACATGTGGGTCCTAGTCATTGGTTCAAGCGCGATTTTGCAGCGCGACGACGGGGGGCTTGCGGTGCTCAAGGAGCTCGGCTGCCGGGTGCAGGCCCACGACCTCTGGGACGACCTCGACGAGCCGGCGTTCTTGGAGGACCCCCCAGCGGCGATTCTGGTGGAGGCACTCGACCAGTTCGATGCGGGCAGGGCCGCGCTGATGCGTATCCGTGCCGTCGCCGCGCTGGCTGAAGTGCCATGCCTGGTTGCCGTGTCGGTTGGCCAGGCACAACGCCTCGACGGCAACGACGGCTTCGACGACTTCGTCCTGGTGCCGTACGTGCCCGCGGAGCTCTACATGCGGATTCGCCGCGCCGAGTGGCGGCGCAGCGAATTCGCCGGCAAGGAGCGCATCAAGATCGGCCCGATGTGCCTCGACCTGGCCGGTCACGAGGTCACGGTCGACGGCCGTGTGATCGATCTGACCCACCAGGAATTCGCGCTGCTCAAGTTCCTGAGCCAGAACCGCGGGCGCGTGTTCAGTCGCGAACAGCTGCTCAACCGGGTCTGGGGCGTGAACTATTACGGGGGCAGTCGCACCGTCGACATCCACGTGCGCCGGCTGCGCATGAAGCTGGGTCCTGTGGCCGATCCCATCGAGACGGTACGCGGCGTCGGGTACAAGATGAAGGCACCGTGACGGCCTGCGCGCTGGCGATCTCCACCGGCGATCCGGGAGGTGTCGGCCCGGAGATTTCGTTGCGCGTGGCCCTGGATGCGCGCGCGAGCGACCCGGTCGTGGTGTTCGGCGACGCCAGCTGGCTGTCGGCGCGCGCGCTGCAGCTGGGTGCCACGGGCGCTGAGATCGTCAGGCTCGCTCCCGACGCTCGCTACGTGCTGCAGCCTGGGCAGCTCGGCATCGTAGACGTCGGTGTCAGCTGGAACGAAGAGGCACTCGCGCACCGGGCGACGGCCCGCGGTGGACTGGCACAGCTGCGTGCGCTCGATTTCGCCATGACTGCAGCACGGGCAGGGCGCGCCCGGGGCCTGGTGACCGCTCCGATGAGCAAGGCAGCTGTGAATCTCGCCGGTCACGACTTCGTGGGGCACACCGAGCACCTCGCACGCGCCGCCGGCTTGGCGGACGACGCCGTCACCATGATGTTCCTCGGCCCCAAGCTGCGCGTCGCGCTGGTCACGACGCACGTTGCCATCGCGAAGTTGCCGGCGGAGATCACGCACGCGCGCGTGCTGCGCACCATCACTCATCTGGCGCAGGCGCTGGTGCGTGAAGCGGGCGCTGCAACGGGCGCACGCCCGATCGACATGGTAGTGACGGGCTTGAACCCACACGCCGGTGAATCAGGGTTGTTCGGTGATGAAGAGCCGCGCGTGATCGAGCCGGCAATGCGCGCAGCGCGGGCGACTCCGCTGTTCGCAAGTGGCCGTGTCGTGCTGCGCGGGCCCATGCCCGCAGAGACGGCATTCCGTCAAGCTTCCACCGGCGGCATGGACGGCATCGTCGCGATGATGCACGACCAGGCGACCATCGCCTCGAAATTGCTCGACTGGGGGCAGGCGGTGAACGTCACCTGGGGCCTGCCATTCGTGCGCACCAGCGTCGACCACGGAGTTGCGTACGACGCGGCGCAGAGCGGTCGCGCCGAGGTCGAAGGCATGGCTTCCGCGTTGCGGCTCGCGCAGCGCTTGACTGCCTACGCTGGATGACAGTGTGGTCGTTGCGCACCCGCGCCGATCGCAACTCCTGTCGCGTGTTGCGTTGACGCGCGCATTCGCCGGCCAGTAACCTTGAGACAAAGGCGAGGTAAAAGCGCATGCCATCTTGGGAAGAGCTCAGTCCCTCTGTACGTCGCTCGGTCTTCATTGGTGCCGCTCTGCTGCTCCTGTTGCTCGGGCTGCGCTTCTACGCGAGCAGTCCGGTGGGCAAGACCACGCCGCAGCGTGGGATCGCCGCGCAGTGAGCCTCCTTAGCCTGCGGAAGCGGCCGTCGGCGGGCTTGCGAGCGTGCGCTCGAAGTGATCACTTACACTGACGCAAGCCTCGCGTACCTCGACAGAGCCATCGAGCAAGAGGGCCAGCGGCCGCAGCTCGACGCCTTCGATCTCCACGCTGTGCTCGTGAACGAACGCAGCCAGCCGCAAGAGCACGTCACACACGCCATCCAGTTGCGCGCGGCGCTGCGCGGGTGCCGCGACGAACAACAAGTCGGCGCCCCGTAGTCGGCGCAGGGCACGCTCCAGCGTCTCGACCGTGGCGGGCAAGATCGCGATGGTGCGATCGCTCGACGCGCGTCCGTGCGGGTCGGCGAAGCTCACCTCCATGGCGACGCGTCCCTTGGGCAGAGGCGTGGCGCGCACGCCGAGCAGCGCGGCTGCGTCGCTCGTCGCGGTGACCATCACACCGAGCAAGCGCTCCTCGGCGCGTCGCTGCGGCGTCGCCAGCGCCGACAAGCGATCGTGCGCTGCAGCCATCAGCTGATGAAAGGTGTCGCGTACGCGCGCGGCGTTGTCGACCATGTCGACGCTCAGATCGGGATGATCCCACACGCGCAGATCCGGCGAAGCGAGCGAGATCCGCACGGGATAGCCGATGCGTGAGGCTTCGGCCGCCGCGCGAGACGGACTGCTGCACAGCTCCTCCACCGGCACCGGGATCCCGTAGGGCGCCAACGCAGCCTTGCTCGCAGGATCCGACAGTGCGCGGCGCGGTCCGAAGATCACATCCAGCACGGCCCGCGCGTCCACCCCATCGACACTCGAGGACAGCGCGCGCGCCTGACGCTCGGTACGCCGCAGTGCATCGAGTGCTTCGGCCACATCGCGCGGCTCGCCGAGGATCGCCGGTGGTTCGCCAGCTTGTGCGTACCACCCGATGCGCGTGCCGTCCACCGCGACGAGCGCGCCTGCTCCCTTGGCGGGCGACGACAAGCTCGGCTTGAGGCGTGCGCGATCCGCCGGCGACAACGCGCGCGCCGAAGCGCAAAATGCGTCGTTGGCTCCGCGCGACAGCAGGGCGAGCGCCGCCATGAGCGGCCTGATTTCAGCGAGCGCGACGACGCCGAGATCCGCCGCGGCATCGAGCACTAGGCGTCGTTCGGCGTCAGGTCCAACGACGCAGAGCACGAGCGGTTGCGCTTTGCCGTGGGCATGTTCTGCCAGCTCCACGAGTGTAGCGAGCGTCGGCGCTGCGATCAGCACGACCGCGGTCGGCTGCCCTGCAGCGCGCGAGCTGCGTGCAGCGCGCAGCCAGTCGGGCTCCATCCCCGGCTGCACATCGAGATCGATCTGCTGGGCAGCGTGCAAGCACTGCACCGCGAGCTCGGCGCTGTCGCATACGATTGCCCAACTCATGATGGTGCGTTCGATCGTTCCACGCGCATGGGTGAATGACCCCTACTTGCAAAGAATTGTAGCCTGCGCTCAGGGTCACTGCGAATTCCCGTCCGGATCGCGTCTCAGTGCGTGTACGATCCGTCGTTCATGCGCGCCACGCTGCCACCGACGAGGAACGTGCTGCAAACACGACGCGCGGCCTTCGCGCAGCGCACTCCCGAAGTCCCGCGTTCCGGTCGCCGCGGGTGGTGTAGGCGCTGTGCCACGATTGTCTACGTGGCGCATCACCGAGTGCCGGATCTGCGCCCGGCGGAACTTGACCCCCTGCACGTGCCGCGAGATATTGCACGCCGCACGGAAGTATCTTCAGCAGGTCGGTCGCGCACGCGCGCACGCGCGCACGCCAGCGCTGACACAGCATTGGCCCGGGGTTTTGTGTGACATGACCTGTCGACGTCCAATAGGAGACGCCCAATGCGGCTGAAGATTATCGCTGGAAATCTAGGGGTAGTTGTACTGCTTGGTTTGGTCGCCTACTTCACGGTGACGAGCCAGCTGCGGACGCAGCTCAGCAACGAGCTCGAAGCGGACATCGACAACCAACGGGTGCTGTTCGACCGTTCGTTCCGCTTGTCTGCGCTGGAGTTCCTCGATCTGGTGAGAGATCGCGCCGCAACGCGCCAGTTGCGCGACATCTTCGGCGGACTGGATCTCGACAGTCGCCGGACGCGCGCGTTCGAGGCCGCCGAGGCGACCCACGCCTGGTTCGGCGATCCGGCGCGCGGTGGCCGCGGTGCGCCAGACATCGTGGCGGTTGTCGACGACACCGGCAAAATCATCGCCCGTGACGGCGCTCGCAACGTGATGTTTGGCAAGGCGCTCGGCGGTTCGTTGCCAGCGCTCGCACAGGCTCTGAAGACTGGTGATCCCGCACACGACGTCTGGCTCGAGGACGAGCAGAAGAAGGTGCTCCAGACGGCGATCGCACCGATCCGCTCCGAGACGGGCACCATTCTGGGCGCGTTGGTGGTCGGCTACGATCTGTCCAACGGCCTGGCCTCGAGCGAAGCCAAGGTGCTCAAGCGCGACATCGCGTTCGTCATCGACGGCAACGTCTACAGCTCGTCGCTCGATGGCTCGCGCAGCAAAGACCTGAAGGAGTTCTTGTTCGGTGGCGCCAAGGCCACGACGCAATCTGTGCTCGGCGGGCAGATGGCTGCGTCGCAGGCGTGGCGAGTCACGCTCGGTGGCGACGAGTACACGGGTGTCACCTCGCGCCTGCCGCTGGCGCCGTCACTTCCCGTCGGCTTCACGGTGCTCGGCGATCGCACCGTGCGCATGCAACTGGCGTCGACCGCCAACGTGATCCTCATCATGTTGGTGCTCGGTGCACTGCTCGTCATCGGCTACGGCTTCGCCATCGGCACCTCGATCATGCGCCCCATCGAGGAGATCGAAGAGGGCATCCTCGCGGTCATCAACGGCAAGACCGATCTGCGTCTAGAGACCGATAGCGCAGAGCTCGGCGGCCTAGCGTTCCGCATCAACCAGCTCCTGAACGTGTTCACCGGCACCGAAGAGGCCAGTGAAGACGCCGAGGGCAAGACCTCCGTTCCCCCTGCAGCCAGCCACTGGAAAGACGCCGAGTTCGCGGATGCACCCGGCGCGGGAGCCGCGGCTCCGGCAGCTGGCGGAGCCGCAGCAGCCGCGCCTGCCGAAGAAGTCATCGACGACCCAGCGCTTGCCGCCAAGCTCGGTGCCGAGAGCGAAGCCGCCTACAACGACCGCGTCTACAGGGAGTACGCAGCGGCCAAGCAAGCGCTGGGCGAGAACGTCTCCAACATCCCCCAGGACCGTTTCGCGCAGCGCCTCAAGGGTCGCGCAGACGCCTTGGTCCAGAAGCACGGTTGCCGTATGGTGCGCTTCCAAGTACACACGCAAAACAATCAGGTCGTGCTCAGGCCGGTGTTGATCCGCTAGAGATGTCGCTCACGTAGTTTCGCGCGTGACGAGTCTGCTGGGTCCTGAGGTCGCTGTCGTGGTGCAACTGCCGCTGCGACCAAGGGTGCAGTGGGATGGCGTTTCTAGGGATCTTTGGCAAGAAGTCGTCGGACGCTGGACCGCTGCGCAAGCATGCGGAGCGCGTGGCCAACAAGCGCGCGCAGGCCTACGACCGCTGGGACTCGATTCAGTCTCTGGCGCACATGCACACGAAGGAGTCGGTGGAGGCGCTCTTGCCCCGCTTCACCTTCTACGTCGAGCCAAGCATCACCGACCAGGAAGAGAAGGACGCGGCGTTTGCTGGCGTCGTGGACGCCGGTGTCGTCGCGCTCGAGCCGGTCTGTGCCTTCTTGCGCAAGGCCGAGTCCATCTCGTGGCCTATCAAGATGCTGGACAAGATCGTCCCCAGCGAGGTCGTGATCGCCAACTTGATCGACTTGCTCTCAAGCATGCAGACGGACTACGAGCGCGACCCGGAACGCAAGATCCAGATCTTGACCACGTTGGCAGAGCGCAAAGACTCCCGCGTGGCCGGCGCAGCCGTCCGCTTCCTCGACGACGCCAACGAGACGGTCCGGTTCACTGCCGTGGCTGCAGTCCTGTCGCAGGACGACTCGTCTCAGCACACCCCCGCCCTCATCGAGTGTCTGTGCCTCGACGAGAGCGTGCGGGTTCGCAATCGCATTCTCGAGGCGCTGGCAGCTGCCAGCATCAGCACAACGCCGCACGAGGAGCGTGTGAAGCCGCGGCTCACGGCCGGCTACAGCCTCGACAAGAGCGGCGTGCCTCGCAAGAAGGCGTGAGTCGCGCGCGACATCGCCTGCCGTGCAGGGCAAACGCAAAAGCCCGTGCGCTAGGCGCACGGGCTTTGTGTGGGCCCCTGTAACTCGCCGGAGCGCTTACTCGTTGCCTGCAGTGCTGAGCTTGGGCTTGGTCGGCAGATAGAACGCCAGACCGAAGGTTATCATGTGGTTGAAGTGCGCGAGTCGATCCGACTCGTTGATCTTGCCGTCGGGATAGTCGCCGCGCGGGTGACCGGACTCGTCCGTGCCCGAGGTGTTCCAGGAGAAGGGCAGGGCGCGCCACTCCATGGTGAACGCCATGAAGTCCGCGAAGAACATCGACAAGCCGATGCCGAAAGTCGGCGCCACGGCTGTGCGATCGGCCGTCGCGCTCTGCGTGGGCGCGTAGCATGCGATCGCGTCTGAAAGCCCGTTGGCCGCAAAGCGCGCCTTACATGCCGACACCTGCTTGTCGTCCACGTTCGCGCGCTCCGTGATGCCCACGAACGCCACGCCACCGAACGCGTACAAGTCGGCGTCGACGAAGAGCTTCTCGAAGATGCCGAGCTTGCCTCGCAGGGGGATGAACGCGACCTGCGGTGCGATCACCGAGTTGATGCGGCCGATCTGCTGAGTGAAGTTCGCTGGGTTCGGCAAGCTGAGCACGTTCACGCCAGCAGTCTGGCCCTTGGAGCTGACTTGATCGGTGAGCGAGGTGTCCACCTTGGCCACCGCAAACGCGGTCCACACGCCCAGGCCCAGCCAGTCGGTCGGGTGGAACATCAGCTGCCCGCCCACCATCATGGAGCGCGAGAACTGGTCCTGCAGGGTCATCGCGAAGTGACCCTGAATCTGGAAGCGCATCTGGCGATAGATGCGCATGTTGATGACGGCTGGCGCTCCCGCCAGGGGGCCTTGCACGTTCACGTCTTGCGCGTGAGCTGTCTGCGCCGGCCCGGACAGTGCCAGGACGGCCGCGATCGTCGTCAACGCGATTGCCAAACGCTTCATGGTGCTCATCACTTTTGCGTCCATCGTTCTATGTTTCGCGCAGCGCCCGCGTGGAGCGTGAGAAATGGGGCGACCCGTCGCCAACTGGACCAGACGTCACTTCGGGTAGCGGTACTCGAAGGTGAAGGGGAAGAACATGGTGAAGCCCACGTGCATCATGACGTTGTTCGTCACGGTGGAGTTGGCATCGATCCAGGTGGTGGGCTCGCCGCGTTGCGCCAGCGAGACGGTCAGGCTCTCGAGCTTTTCCATGTAGATGTAGTCGCGTAACTCGCCGAACACCGTCAGCCACTTCGTCAAGAACACGCGGATGCCGACGCCGACGTTGAACGCCACGCGCCAGTCGAAATCGAAGGTACGGACTGCCGGGTCGATGACCGCGACGGGCCGAGTGCGCAGCACGCCGACGCCGCCGACCAAGTAGGTGTCCCACTGGAAGATCGAGTCGTTGAACATCTCGAACTTGCCGTAGATGGGCACGTACGTGAAGTTCAAGTTACCGCCGAGTTGGTATTGCGTGACGGGCACGGCCAAGCGAGCGGAACGGCGTACTGCGAAATTCAGCGCCGACTCGGACTCGATGCCCTGGTACCAGAGGAAGTTCACGCCCACTGCGAGCACGTTCGAGACCCAGTAGTTCAAACCGGCCGCGAGCGCGTTGTGCGAGACGTACTGATCGTTGACCGTGAAGGCCATCGACGGCGCGAGCTCGAAACGGCCGCTGCGCAAGACGTACATGCGCTGCACCGCGTAGATCTTCTCGGCGACTTCCTTCTCGCGCGGCAGACCGCCCTCGTCGGTTTCGTTTTCCTTCTTGCCCTTGCCAGCTGACAGCTCGGACAAGACGTCGCCGCCGCCAGCTTCGGCGCTGGCTTCGCCACCGCCTTCCGCTTCCGCCGGCTCTTCCTTAGTCTCTTTCGCCTCTTTGGCTGGCGCAGCCTTGCCTTTCGCCTTGCCCTTCGGAGCTGAGCTCTCGGTCTCGTTGATGTCGAAGGACATGTCCTGCGCGCGTACCGCGTGCGGGAGGAGGCCCAGCGAGATCACTGCCAGCAGCCCGAAGGCCAACGGCCCCATCCACTTCAGCGTCTGCACGTCGTGCCGGAAACCCAGGTTCATCGCTGCACCTAATCGTTGGCTTCGCCCGTTAGAATCGTTCTCGCGAAAGCTCGTAAGTTATTGAAAGTAATGGTGAAAACGAACAATACCCGGAGCGGGGTGGGACTATATCATGCGCCCTCGCACATAGGCAATCTGCACGCTCTTTCAGCGTCCTCATGCCGCCAGCGTCTCCCCATCGGGCTTGGCGAAGAGTGCTTCCACGAAGCTTGCGGAGTCGAACTCGCGCAGATCTTCGACGCGTTCGCCCAATCCGATGAAGCGCACCGGGACCTTGTGCTCGTCGACGATGCCCAAGATCATTCCGCCCTTTGCGGTGCCGTCGAGTTTGGTCAGCACAACGCCGGAAACCTGCAACGCTTCGCGGAACATGTGCATTTGTTGCACAGCGTTCTGCCCTGTTGTCGCGTCCAGCACAAGCAAAATCTCATCCGCCGCGCGGCCGCCAAGAGCCTTTTGAATCGTGCGATCGACCTTCTTCAGCTCCTCCATGAGAGGTGCTTTGGTGTGCAGTCGACCGGCCGTGTCGGCAATGACGAGATCATAGCCTTCGTCTTGCGCCTTCTTGACGGCTTCGAAGATCACGGCGCCCGGATCGGAGCCTTCTTTGCCCTTGATGACAGGGCAGTCGACCCGCTTGCCCCAGACTTCGAGCTGGAGCACGGCGGCGGCGCGATAGGTATCGCCCGCTGCCAGCAACACTTTCTTGCCTTGGCCAACGTAGCGCGACGCGAGCTTGCCGATCGTGGTCGTCTTGCCCGCGCCGTTCACGCCGACGATGAGGATCAGCGCCGGCTTGTTGCTCAGCGCGATGGGCTTGTTCGGAACGGCCAGCACGTCGCTCGCCATCGCACGCAGCGAGCGCCAGACGCTCTCCTCGTCGGCGAGTTGCCCGCTCTGCATCTGCTCGCCCAGGCGCTCCAGGATGCGGCCGCTGGTCTTCACGCCGATGTCGGCGGTGATCAGCACCTCTTCGATTTCCTCCAAGAGGGAGCTGTCGATGCTGGTGCGTCCGCCGAATAGCTTCGCAAGGCGCGCGATGAAACCGCCTCGCGTGCTCGCGAGACCCTTCTTTATCGCAGCGATGTCGCGCTCGCGAACTTCCGCGGTGGCCGCAGCGGCTGCGGCGACCGCTGCTGTTGGCGGCGGCGGCGGCGGCGGCGGCGTACCGACCGTCGCCACTTCGACTTCGACGGTCTCTTCTACAGGGCGTGGCGCGGCAGCAGGGGCAGCAGGTGCAGCCGCCTTGGCTGTGGGCTTGGGCGCTTCTGGCTTTGCCGCCGAGGGCACGGCTGGGGCGGGCGCCGCAGGCTTGCGTGCAGCTGGGGTTGGCTCGTGCTTCGCCGGCAACGTCGGCTTGCTGCGCCTCGCGAAAAACGCGATGGCCGCCCCGACGAGGACGAGCACGATGATGAGCGAGATGACGATGTCCATGGCTGGGGTCGTCAGGCGCAAGGCAGCACGCGCGACGCTGAGGGCGCCCACTATAGAAATGGCTAGCGTCCCGCGTCAACGACGATGTGGGAATCTTGCGCGCGCCGACCTACCGCTACCGTTTGGGGATGTGGCTCGCGCTGGGCTCTGGCCCCAGCGTCTGCAGCGCGACCCTCGCAGCTTCGCGGATCGCGGATATCTCTTCCGGCGTCGGTTCACGCTGGGCGTAGGCCGCGCGCTCAACCAAGCCCGTGAGCGTCTGGAGCTCGTCGGTGAGGTACGCGCGCTCGCGCGCGAGCGCGAGAACGTCGCGCGGCGTGCGCATGCTACACAGCCCTGGCTCGTGCAGGATGCGCACGGCTATCGGTCGATAGGTCTGCAGCGCCAGCGATCGCAGCGTCGTGAGGCGCACTCGCAACCGTGATCCGTCGCCAGCGTGCGGCACAACCACCGCAACGCGTTCAGCTGCGTAGCCTGCGGCACTGACGACGATCTGGTAGGTGCCGCTTGCGATCTCACGTGTGTCGAAGGCGCCTTCTGCGCTCACTGCCACGTTGCGTTGCAGTCGTATGCCGTCGTGCAGCTCCACCCGTGCGCTCGGCAGCGGCGTGGCGCGCTCGGCATCCTCCACCGTGCCGGCGATTCGCGGCGTAGATACGCGGCGCCGCGGCATCGCGCGTCGGGCCGATGCCGCGGCACCAACCGCGCCGTCAGGCTGCGTACCGAGGCTCGCGGCTCTGGCGCGCCACGCCAGCACCAGCGAAGCGGCGCATGCGAAGAGCAGCCACGCGCGACTCGGCAACGGTGCATTTGGCGCTGTCAGCGCGACCCGTGCGGAGCGACTCGAGCCAATCCCCGGAGAATCCGACTCGAACACTGCGCTCACGACGTGGCTCGGGAGCTCTGCCACGCCCAGCTCACTCCAGTCGAGCGCACGCCTGAGCTCGCCGCGCGCGTCGGTGAGCAAGGTTGCGACAGGCGTTTCGTCGACGAGCACGGCCACCGCCCGCTGCGGCAGCCCACCGCGTGCGTGAGCGAGTCGCCCTGAGATCAGCAGCTGTGGCGGCGTCGCGCGCGTGCTCGCCTGCAACGTCAAGCGTGTGTGCAGCTGTCGCAAGACGGTGGCACGCGCAGTCCCCGCGGCGTGTTCCGGATCCGCCAGCGAGCTGACCACGAGGGTGCCGACCCCTGGCTCGCCAAGCAGCGTGCTCGCCAGCTCGGTCTGCCACAGACCGTCCTCGTCCGTACGACCGCTCGCAAGCTCGCGCCCCAGCTCGTCGTGCAGACTCAGGCGCAGCGCTGCGACGCTCGCCGTGGAGCTCGCCTGTGTCGCGATGTGAACGGTGGGCGCGTCCAAGTGCAAGACACGATCGGGGGGCAGTGCGAGAACCAGTTGCACCCCCGCGGCGCTGCGGTCGAGGCGCTGCGTGGTCTCGCTTCGCTCGTAGAACGTGTCGCCCTCGTAGCTTGCGCGGGCGCGATAGGTGGATGCGCTCGTGGTGAACGTGCAGCTGAAGCGGCCATCGGCACCGGTCTGAACCAGCTGCGCTTCGCCCTGAGTGGAGACCTCGCTAGGAGCCACGGCGACGCGCACTTCTCGATCCGCGACGGGCGTGTCCATGTCGTCGCGCAGCACGCCACTCACGCGCACACCGGTCGGCAGTGCAGCCAGCATCAGCTCGACGTGTGTTGCGGCGCGCACACGCAACGCGGGCTGCGCCGCCATCGGCGTCGACCACGACACCGCGAGCACGAGCAACGCAGCCCATACCAAGCGCAGCAGCCGCAGGTGGGCGTGAGGGCGCACGCACTTACGTTTCCTCCATTGCGGGGGTTCCTGCAAGTCTGCGATATACTGACCGCCTCTCGCGTGCTGCTGGCGCTGCACCGCTGTCTGAAGGAAATTGCGAGACTGCACGTCCGACGAGCCGGTACCATCCGGTCCTGCGCTGCGAGAAGAGGTCGTTTTGATGCTTGGCATGGGCGACGGGCTGCGAGCCCGCAGGTGCGCGGTGATGGTGGCGGTGTCACTGACCTTCGCGTTGGTGAGTAGCGCTCGTGCGGACGATCCGCGCAGCAGCTATCTCATCAAGCTGCTCGAGAGCTCGTCTCAGTTCCGTGTGCGCGCACAGGCCGCGATCTCCCTGGGCGGGGTCGACGGATCGCCTGCCGTCGTGAATGCGCTCGGCGAAGCGCTGCGCGATCAGCACCCCGCCGTGCGCGCAGCCGCAGCGAACTCGCTCGGTCGCGTCGGCGACAAGACTGTGGCCGCGCGGTTGCGCGCGCTCGACAAGGATCCCGAGGAGCCCGTCCGAAGTGCCGCGAAGATGGCGTTGGCGAAGATCGACTCCAGCGCCAGCTCCGTCGCGACCACCCAGGCGCCGGCTCCGACCCCCAGTGGCCCGCCCCAGTACTACGTTTCGGTTGCAGAACCCGCCAGCCGGGTTGCCAGCGTCGACCACAAAGCCCTGGCTCAGGCCCGCGACTACATCAAGCAGCGCGTGCTGGAGATGCAGGGCGTAGTGCTCGCGCCCGACGCCGAGGGCTCCGCCGAGGCCGAGAAAGTGCTCAAGCACAAGCGTCTCAAGGGCTACTTCCTCGACAGCGCGATCACCAGCGTCGAGAAGAAGCCGGATGGCGCGACGCGTGTCGCGGTCTCAGTCATCGTGGCCACGTACCCCGGTCGCGACATGCGTGCCATCATGCAGGGTGCTGCGACCGTCAGTGGGGGGGGCAGCCAAGACTACGGACAGGCACTCCAAGGCGCCTTCAGCGGAGCGCTGAGGCAGCTGCCACAGGCCATGAACCGATGACTCGCCACTGGCTCCAACCGCGCAGCACAAATTGAGTCGCCGCAGGCCCGATATGACACACTGCACAAGCGCCAGGTTCGATGGGAGCTCCAGATGACCGCGACCACCCAACGTCTGTCACAGTCGGCCGGTCCCCCGGTCAAGCGCCGCTTGCGGAACTACCTGCTCGTCCCGCGCTTCCAGTTCAAATACACGGCCATGGTCGTCGGGGTCACCGTCGTCGTCGCCAGCGTGCTTGGTGTGCAGGCCTACACCTACTCCAAGGGCCAAACCGAGATGCTCACCATCAACAAGATGGAGGCCAAGGGCGACGCCATCAGCGAACAGTTCGTGAAGGACATGGAGCGCTACAGCCAGGCCGAAGATCGCAAGGTGCTCATGGGCATCCTCGGCGGCATCCTGCTCCTGGCCTTCGCGCTCGGCTGCACGGGGATCGTGGTCACGCACAAGCTGGTGGGCCCCGCCTATCGCATGAAGCAGCTGCTGCGCGAGGTGCGTGACGGCCACCTCAAGGTGCAAGGCCGTCTGCGCAAGGGCGACGAGCTACAAGACATCTTCGAGGCGTTCTCCGAGATGATCGTGAGCCTGCGCGCCGCGCAGGAGCAGGAGATCGCATTGCTCGATGCAGCGATCGCGCGCGCCAAGGAAGCGGGCGTCCCGAGCGAGGCCATCGCCGACGTCCAGCGCGTGCGCGAGCGCATGAAGGCCGCGCTCGACTGAGCACGCACTCCTGCAGGGTCGCTGCTCAGAAGGCCCCTTCGTAGTATGTGAGACGAGGCTCTGGCTGGTCGAACACCACAGCCGCCGCGTCGAAGCGCACCTCGCTGGTGGCGGGCTTGGTCTCGCGTAGCCACTGGGCAGCTGCGCGCCGGACGCGCGCCACTTTGCCCGGGTCGATCGACTGTGCGGGTGCCATGAAGCGATCGTGGCTGCGCGCACGCACCTCGCAGAACACCATGAGTTGGTGCTTGCGCGCGACGATATCGAGCTCCAGTCGACCGACCCGCACATTGCGGGCGACGATCGCGAAGCCCTGGCGTTCCAGATGCTCGGCCACCAGCGCTTCCGCGCGTTGACCGAGCGCTGCACGCGCATCGTTGCTACGCTGCGTCACGCTTCGTGGGTTACGCGTGCCCATGTGCGGGCGGGCGCTGTCGCCTGCAGTTGCCTTCAGCTACCCGAGGTGAATGTGCCGTTGCGCACGCAGTAGCTGCCGCGAACGCCAGGACCACCTTGCTCGAGCACGGGCTGGCAGCTGAAGCCGTCCGGGCACTTGCAGGTGGCGAATGCGCTGTTGCCTGCGTCGCAGCGGCAGGTGCAGTAGACGCGATCGTCACGCATCTTCTGATCCGAGCAGGTCGGCGGGCACGGCACCTTCGAGGTGGCCGGATCGCAGACGCCGGTGGGCGGCATACAGCCTTCCCGCGGATCGCCCTGCAGGTGGTACACCATACAAACGCGAGTCGCGCACTGCACCGAGCTCGACTCGATGTAGGCCTCACTCATTTGAAAGCCATCGGAGGGAACTTGCTCGGGCAAGCAAGGCGCACCCACGTCAGGAGTGTTGCAGCCTGCAAGACCAGCGGCGAGCCAGCTCACTGCAACAAGACACAACGACTTTGCATCCAGCCTGGGAAGTCTCACGCTAACCCTCGCGTTTCAGTGTTTCTGAAAAAATGCAGATTTCCAGGCTTCCGAGAATCCCCATGCATGTGTGGGCGGGGAAGCCTGGGACAGCTGCGCAGCGCAGGCTACGTTGGGCACGAAGTGAGTGTCAAGGCGTTGTGTGAGGGCTGGTCGATCCTTGCACAGGGCGGCGTTTTCCCTTGACAAGCCGATTTTTTGCTTTCTATGATGGCGCGCGCTGCCGCTTGTAACTCATCGAATTTGCAGCTCTTTTTAGCAAGTGTTGGAACGAGGCGGCGGTTGACACGCGGTGCTGATACGGGCTGGCTTCGGGAAGACTGACTTCATCACTCACGAGTCGTCGCGCAGACGATGGAGATACGCGGATGTGCAGAAACCGAACACTCTGGTCGACTGTCTTCGGGGCGCTCGCATGCATGGCTGTGGCAGGCCATCCGGCGCTCTCTCGTGCGCAGGACATGCAGTTTGGCGTAGAGGAAACGGGAAACGCCGGGCCAGCCACGCCGCCAGCCGAGGGGCCGCCATCAGAGGCGCTCGGTAACGCACTGCGTTTGTACACGCAGGAGCGCTATCAAGAAGGCGCTGTGCAGTTCCAGCGTGTGGTCGAAGGCGAAACGCCCGACGCGCCTGCGAACGTGCAGAAGGCGCAGTTCTTTCTCGGCAAGTGTCTCTATCACTTGCACTACTACCAATCCGCGCTCGCGCTGTTCGACGAGATCTCGGAGCAAGGTCGCAAGCACTTGTTCTTCGATCAGACTTTGCAGTGGCTCGCGCAGCTCGCGTCGCAGCTGCCGGAGCCCGCAGGCATCATCGACAAGATCGGTCGCTTCGGTGTCGATCAGCTCGAGCAGTTCAACAACGCCGACAACGCCGACCTGTACAACCAGCTGCTCTATTTGATGGGCCGTTCGAAGTACAACCAGGGCGAGTTCGACAAGGCGATCGCTCTGTTCGAGAAGGTCGACAAGCGCAACAAGTGGTACATCAAGGCGCGCTTCTTCGAGGGCATCTCGTACATCCGCATGCGCAAGGCGCAGCCGGCCGCCACGGCGTTCCGGTCGATCATCAGCGCGATCGACGACGGTGAAGTCGAGGGCGTCGACGACCCGGAGCGCATGCGCGACCTCGGGTGGATCTCGCTGGCGCGCGTCTACTACACCGCTGCCAACCGCACGATGCCGGACGGCGAGCGCAAGGTCGACGGCGTGCTGCTCGGCAACGCGGTCGAAGCCTGGACCAAGATCGATCCCGAGAGCGAATACTGGCTCGACTCGCTGTTTGAAGCGTCGTGGGCCTTCTTCCTCGCGGATCAGTACTCGCGTGCGCTCGGCAACGTGCACACCTTGAACTCGCCGTACTTCAGGGAGTCGTTCTATCCGGAAGCGCTCGTGCTCAAGGCGGTGGTGTTCTTCTCCAACTGCCAGATGTCGAACGCGACCGCGGTGGTGCAGCAGTTCCACGAGCGTTACGATCCGGTGAAGACGAAGCTCGACGAGATGCTCGAGAAGTACAAGGACAACGCCCAGTTCTTCGAGTTCTTGAAGAAGATCCGCGCGGGCGAAGCGAACCTGCCCAAGGAAGTGCGCGGTATCATCACCTCGGCGCTGTCCGATCGTTCGGTGCTCGCGAATCTCGAGTACGTGAGCTTGCTCGAGCAGGAAGAGAAGGCGCTGAGCAAGTCTCCGTCGCAGTTCTCGAGCTCGTCGCTCGGTGCGCGCATCTTGCAGGACATCCTGGTCGCGAAGTCGTTCGCGGTGGATCAGGCCGGTGACATCGCCAAGGCCCGCTACAACCGTCTGATCGACGAGATGCAGGACCTCTCCAATCAGATCGACACCGTCGAGATCGAAACCCTGAACTTCCAGCGCGGTCAGCTCTCGCAGGCGTTGCAGGCGCAGCAGACCGCGGCCGGTGAATCCACCGGTGGTCAGGTCTTCGTGTCATCGGAGCACAACGTGTGGCCGTTCAACGGCGAGTACTGGCGTGACGAGCTCGGCTACTATCGCCAAGAAGTCACTTACAAGTGTGGAAGGTAACTGACATGCGACGAACGCCACTTTCGATCTCGCTCGTTACCGCCCGGGTCATCTCGGTCTGGGCCGTCATAGGTCTGTGCGTGCTCGGTGTTTCGGCCAGCGCGTCAGCTGCACCCAAGAAGGGCGCCAGCAAGCCCAGTAAGGCGGCGAGTAGCAGCAGCTCGCGCTCGTCTTCGTCGACCGCCGCTCCAGGCGAAGACGAAGGTGACAAGGACGAAGGCAAGAACGTCAACGCTAGCTTGGGCGCGAAAGCGGCCGGCCAGTGGTGCGTCTCGCCGGATGCGCCCAAGCGCGTCTCCGAGTGTCCGAAGAACACGCCGAAGCAGAACAAGGGCAAGGGCGGTGCGCCCAGCTCCAAGCTGCAAGAGGCCAAGCGCAAGGTCGAGCAGCCGAAGGGCTTCAAGGCTGGCGGACCGTCGATCGAGCTCGACGTGGCCACGCTGCGCAACAAAGAGAAGACCGAGAAGAAGGCCAAGGATCTGCTGCTGCGCGAGATCCAGGTCACCAAGCGCCTGATCAAGAACACGCGCATCCAGGACAACCGTCGCCCGGACTTCTTGCTGCGCTTGGCTGAAGGCTATTTCGAGCTCGTGCAGGTCGCGACCAGCGACGTGCGCAAGCTCGACGAGCCGATCCACCAGGCGTGCCAGGTCAAGAAGGACCGCGGTCAGTGCACTGCACTGATGAAGAAGCAGAAGGACTCGGAGGGCGATCTCGCGCAGACGCGCGAAGACAACATCACGACGTTGGCGATGTTGGTCAAGGACCACCCCAACTTCAAGAAGATGGACGAAGTGCTGTTCTCGCTCGGCTTCTCGCTCGACGAGATGAAGCAGTTCGATCGCGCGCGGCAGGTCTACCACCGCCTGATCAAGAGCTACCCGCAGAGCGATTACATCCCGAACGCGTACCTGTCGTTCGCGGAGTATTACTTCCAGCAGGGCGACATGAAGGCCGCCCAGCAGTTCTACCAGAAGGTCACGGAGATCCCGCCGGAGAAGAACAAGGTCTACGGCTACGCGATCTACAAGCAGGCGTGGTGCTACTACAACCTCGAGGACTTCAAGGCCTCGTTGCAGAGCTTCATCGAGACCATCCAGTTCGGAACGCAGAATCCAGAAGCGCCGAACGTCGAAAACCTGGTTCGCCAGTCACGCAAAGAGCTCGTGATGCCGTACGCGCAGGTCGGCAGCCCGGAGCGCGCGCTCGAGTTCTTCAAGCGCTACGCGAAGGACGACGACCAGGCCTACACGATGTTCGAGAGCCTGGGCGAGCTGTACTTCGACACCGGCAAGTGGCCTGAAGTCATCGCCGTCTACCACGGCCTGATGGCAGCGCGTTCGAGCGACGACAAGGTCTGCTACTGGCAGACGCGCGTCACCAACGCCATCGTCTCGTCCAAGCCAAAGGCGCAGCAGGTCACCGAGGTCGAGCGCATGATCGACCTGTACGACACGTACCAGCAGGGTACGCACAAGGAAGACGCCAAGAAGACCTGCAAGCAGGCGGCGGCTTCGGTGCTCATCGACCTCGCCACTGCCTGGCACCGTGAAGCGATCGGTACCGATACCCAGCCGGGTACCAACGATCGCAACACGATGGAGTTCGCATCCAAGCTCTACCGGCTGCTCCTGAAGGAGTTCCCGGAGATGGAGTCGATGGAGTTCCCCGACATCGACAAGCGCGATTGGCCGACGCAGTACAAGGTCGCGTACTTCTACGCCGAGTTGCTCTGGAAGATGGAGAACTGGGGCGAGTGTGGCCCCGCGTTCGACAAGGTGCTCGAGGTCAACCCGGCAGGCGAGTTCACGGCCGACGCCGCGTACGCTGCCGTGCTTTGCTACAACAAGCAGTACCAAAGCTCGTTCGCCCAGAACGAGAAGTCGGTGCGTGGCAAGGACGACAAGGGCAAGGGCAAAGGCAAGGGCAAGAAGGACCAGAGCAAGGAAGATAAGAGTGCCGAGTACAAGGCGAAGGAATTCTCGCCAACGGAACAAGGCATGCTCAACGCCTTCCAGCGCTACATCTGTTTCGTGCCCGACAGCGAAGATCTCCCTCAGATCAAGTATCGGCGCGCGCGCATCTACTACGAGACGAATCACTTCGAGGAAGCCTCGATCCTCTTCAAGGACATCGCGTTCAACAACAAAGACACCGATCTGGGCGTCTACGCGGCGAACTTGTATCTCGACTCGCTCAACGTGCTCGGTACCTACAGCGATCCGGCACGTCCGGCTTGCTACGACGACATGAACGAGAGCATCGAGCCTCTGTTCGGCCTGTACTGCGGAACACCGGAGAAGCACGAGACGAATGCAGAGCTCTGCAACGTGCTCGAGCAGCTGCGCTGCGACTTGCTGCGTAAGAAGGCAGAAGCCTTGCAGAGCAACAAGGAGTACAAGGCGTCCGCGACCGTGTACGTGTCGATCTTCCGCAAGTTCCGTGAGTGCGGAAAGCTCGACGAAGTTCTGTACAACGCCTCGATCAACTTCGAAGCAGCACGCCTCTTGGGCCGCGCGATCAAGGTCCGTAAGGTCTTGATCGACAAGTACCCCGACAGCGAGTGGTCCAAGCGCGCGCTGTACCTCATCGGCGCCAACTTCCACGCGCTCGCCATCTACGACACTGCGGCTGACTACTACGAGCAGTTCGCGGTGAAGTATCCGGGCGAAGACGGCAAGGCATGTACGGATGCCGACAAGACCGCGGGCACATGTGCCATCGCACACGAAGCTTTGCAGAACGCCATCTTCTTCCGCCTGGGCCTCGGCGACGAGGAGAAGGGTGTGGAGGACGGGAAGACGTACGAGAAGAACTACTCGCACAAGTTCCCGCGTGAGACTTCGCGCGTGAAGTACTCGCTGGGCTCGATCTACGAGCGCCAGCAAGACTGGAACAAGGTCATCGCGCACTACACATCGTTCATCAACGCGTACAAGAAGACGGCCATGCCGGACGAGTTGATCCAGGCCAACGTCACGGTGGGTCGTGCCTACCTGGCGATTGCCGACGCAGCCAACGCCGACAAGCTCAAGAAGATCAAGGACACCGACAAGGACAAGTTCAAGCCTGCCTTGAGTAACACCAAGGCCGAGCCGTACTTCAAGGCGGCCGCGAAGATCTGGTCAGAGGGCGCGCCCGAAGCCATCGCGAAGAGCGAGCTGCCCGACGACCAGAAGGCACGCTCGCTGGCCTACGCCAAGATCGCTGTTGCAGAAGCGCTCTTCAATCTCGCGAACGAGGACTTCGACAAGTTCGCGACCATCAAGTTCCCTGTCTTCAAGGCGACCGTGGGCGCCAAGGACAGCCTGGACAAGAAGAAGAAGGTCCAGGAACAGTTCCAGAAATGGATGGGCGAAGACTTCGTGAAGTGGATGGGCGAGAAGGCCAAGGCCCTCGATGCCGCCCAGAAGTCCTACGAGAAGATCTCGGAGCTCAAGGTGCCGCAGTGGGACATCGCCTCGGCGACCCGCATCGGCGACATGTACCTGTCCTTCGTCGACGACTTCCGTGACGCGCCGGTCCCGCCGACGCTGCAGGGCGACGACGAGCTGGTCGATATCTACTACCAAGGTCTCGACGAAGCGTCGAAGCCGTGGGTGGAGAAGGCCAAAGGCGCGTACGAGTTCTGCCTCATCACGGCCACCAAGGTGCGTTGGTTCAACGCGTTCATGACGCGCTGCGAACAAGAGCTGTTCAAGCTCGATCCGCGCGCCTACCCACGTGCCGCGGAGCTACGCGGCAGCGATACCTATACCTACAGTGCAGAAGCCAAGCCCGGCATGATCGAGCTCGGCGGTACCGGCGACGAAGACCTGGAGGGCAAGTGATGTCCATGCAGCCTCAACATGCACGTGGTCATTCACGTGCTTCTTTCGTGGTCTTGGTCGCGGGCCTGCTGCTCGCTGCGTGTGGCGGTTTGCTCCTCGCCGCCTGTGGCGGCGGGGGTGGCGGCGCGAGCGGTGGTGGTTCGAGCGCTGGTACGGCGACCGTCGGCGGCAAGGTCGTAAAGACCGCCGGCGGTCAGTCCGTGACCCAGGAGGCCCACAACCGTTGGACCGAAGGTCTGAAGATCTTCAAGATGTACGAGAAGAGCGGCTGGAACAGCGCGCACTGCGGCGAGGCAGCTGACAAATTCGAAGGCGCAGCGGGGGCCCAGTCCAAGTTTGCCGAAGCGCTGTACATGGCGGGCTTGTCACACGATCGCTGCGGCGAGCGTGACAAGGCGCAGAAATTCTACGGTGACGCGATCCGTGCGAACCCCAAGTTCTGCAAGGCGCGCGTAGCCATTGCGCTCGAACATCTACGCACGGGTGGCGCCAGCCAGGCCGAGCGCGAGTTCGCGCAGTCCGTGCAGGACGACCCGCAGTGTACCGAGGGCTACGTGAACCTCGCCATCCTCCAGCGCAAGCGCGGCATCGAGGGCAATAAGGAAGCGCTCTCGAACCTGCGCCGTGCGCTCGCCATCGACGCGCAGTACCTGCCTGCGTTCAACGAGATGGCGCTGCTCTACTTGAGCGAGGCCGCAGACAACAAGAAGAAGCTCGATCTCGCGGAGGTCGTGTGCAGCCAGGCGCAGAAGATCAACGGTAACTACGCCGCGGTCTACAACACCTGGGGTCTCATCGATCTGCAGCGCGACAAGATCATCGACGCTGCCGCCAAGTTCCAGAAAGCCATGGAGCTCGACGACAAGATGTTCGAGGCCTACATGAACTTCGCGCGCATCACGATCGGCTTCCGCGGCTATCAAGACGCGAAGACCGCGTACGAGAAGGCGCTCGCACTGCAGCCGAAGAACTTCGAGGCGCAGATCGGCATCGGTGTGGCGCAGCGTGGCTTGGCGGACAACACCGGCGCGCAGGCGTCGTACGAGAAGGCCATGAAGCTCGAGCCGAGCCGCGCCGAGCCGTACTACAACATGGGCTTGCTCTACCAAGACTTCATGAACGGCACTGCCGACGAGATGAAGAAGGCGCGCTCGTACTACCAGGACTTCCTGAGCAAGGCGGGCTCGGACAAGCGCTACTCGACCGCGATCGACGACGTGACCCGCAAGTGCAAGGTCGAGGGCGGAAAGAAGCGCGGCAGCGGTCGCAACAAGTGCATCTCCGGCCGCTTGCAGAACATCGATCTCTACCTCGACACCATGAAACAGATGGCCGAGATGGAGAAGCTGCAGAAGGTGCAGGAGAAGCAGGCTGCGGATCTCGAGGCCCAGGAGAAGGCCGAGAAGGCTGCAGCGGACAAGGCTGCTGCGGAGAAACCACCAGCAGCGGCACCTGCTCCTGATGCCAACAAGCCCGCGGGTGGTGCAGCCCCGGCTGCCGGCGCGGACAAGGGTGCGGACAAGGGTGCGGACAAGGGTGCCGACAAGGGCGCAGCCCCAGCCAAGGGAAAAGGTAAGTGAAGGTCTCCCGACTGGGAACCTTTACGGCGCCTCGTTGTCTGACTAGGGTGTGTAGGATCCGTACATAAAAATCGGAAATTCGAGGAAAAGCTCACCTCGAGCGGTTGCGTGATGTGGGTACGCGTAGATAGGCTGCCCACGGTAGTTTCGAAGAGAATGGTTACTGGAGAAGAAGTCATGACAAAGCTCACGGTGCTCACGCTGTTAGTGCTTGGAATGATTGGGGTTGCACCGGCACTGGTCGGCCCGTTGGCCAGCCATGCGTTGGCTGAGGACGACAAGGGCGGCGCTGCGGCTGGCGGTAACGCCACGTCGTACGACTTCGAAGACGACTTGGTGCAGGGCGACCTGGTGCGGCCCGACGGCGAGAACCTGATGGTGCGTCGGCGCGGTGCGCGCGAGTCGCTCATCAAGATCCGGGAGCACTTCGTTCCGGAGCTGCTGAAGTCAGTCGAGAATCTGTAGTCGCGCTTTTTTCTTGAACTGACACGCGTGAATCCGGGGTAGTTGTCTGCCCCGCGAGGACACTGCTCACTTCTCTGTCAGCGCATTCGCGTTGTAGGCCCGTTGCACGTTCTGGAGGCTGTGGTGGCGATTCCCATTACGTTTCACATCTTTGATGGCGACCAAATCGTTCAGAGCGAGACGCTCACTCAGGACGTCATCAAGATTGGCAAGCTCGACTCGAGCCACCTGAAGATCGACGACGAGGGCGTGTCGCGCATGCACTCGGTGATCGAGGTGTCTGGGCCGGGCGAGGTCTACATCATCGATCTCGGGTCGGCGACGGGCACGATCGTCAACGGCCAGCGCGTGAACAAGTCGCGCTTGGAGTCCGGCGATCAGCTGCAGTTCGGCGGCACACGGGTCGCTATCGAGCTCGGTGAGGCCGTGCAAGACGAGGCGCCGCAGCGGCCGATGGCGGCGGCTCCGGTGTCGCGTCCGCCGGCTCAACAGGCGATGCCCAATCCGTTCGGTGCGCTTGCACAGGCACCTGCAGGTTTCGGTGCGCCCGCGCCGTTGCCCAATCCATTCCAGACGCAGCCGGGTTACTCGGCTCCGGGCCAACCGCAGCAAGCCTACGCCCAGCCGCAACAGCAGTATGCGGAGCAAGAGTACGCGCAAGACGAGCACGGGCACTACCACGGTCACTACGACGACGAGGGCTCGGACGACAACGTGGTCTACCAGTTGGTTCCGCAGACGCCGCCCGTGAATCCGGGCGACATCGACAGCGGCGAGTCCGCGGTCGAGGTCGTCATCTTGTGGGGCGAGCTGAGCATCCTGCACGTCGAGCACATGGCGCCGCCGCGTTCGTTCTACGTCGGTGAGTCGACCGACGCCAAGGGCAAGCCGACGACCGATTTCCTGATCGGCAGCGAGAGCCTCGGCACCGAGCGCATGCCCGTTGCGATCGAGTCGGGTTCGACGGTGGCCGTGGTGATCCCGCAGGGCGCAACCGGCGACATCACCGTGAACAACCAGACCATCAGCGTCGAAGAGCTCGCCGCGCAGGGTCAGCTGCAAACCTGCGGCGAGATGGCTGGTGCACGTCAGTACCCACTGCCGCCAGGCGCGACGGCGCGCATCATGTACCGTGGGTTCACCTTCGTGGTGAAGCCGCTGTCGGCGGCACGCCGCGTCGGTATCGGCGACGGTCCGAGGGTCGACTGGAAGGGCTACATCTGGACGATCGCCTCGATGGCGTTCCACGCCGGCTTGCTCTTGCTGTTCTACTTCCTGCCTCCGCGTTCTTCGTCTCTTTCGCTCGACCTGCTCAATGCGGACTCGCGCTTGGTCAAGTACTTGATCGAGCCGCCCGAGGTGGCGGAAGAGGAGACGCCCGAGTGGCTGCAGGAGAACAAGGACGACGACGAGGGCGGCAAGGGCAAGCGTCACAAAGACGAAGAAGGCCAGATGGGCAAGAAGGACGAGAAGAAGACCAAAAATAAGTTTGGTATCGAAGGTCCTCAGAACAACGAAGATCCCCACATGGCCCGCGACGAGGCCAAAGAGCAGGCGGCGAACGCCGGCATCATCGGCATCTTGAAGGCCAGCGTCGGTTCGTGGAACTCGCCGACCTCGCCCTACGGTCGTGACACGGCGCTCGGCGGCGACCCGATGAGCGCGCTCGGTGCCCTGATGGGTGACCAAATCGGTGGCAACTTCGGCTTCGGCGGTCTCGGCCTGCGCGGCACCGGTCGCGGCGGCGGTGGTACCGGCGAAGGCACCATCGGTCTCGGCAACATCGGCACCATCGGCCATGGCGCCGGCGGTGGCAGCGGTTCGGGCTACGGTAGCGGCGCTGGCGGCTTCCATGGTCGCGAGGCCAAGGTGCCCCGCATCCGCAGCGGTCAGGCCGACGTCCACGGCTCGCTCTCGAAAGAGGTCATTCGCCGTATCATTGGCCGCCATATCAACGAGGTGCGCTTCTGCTACGAACAAGAGCTGAACACGCGTCCTGACCTCCAGGGCCGCATCTCGATCAAGTTCATCATCTCGCCGACGGGCGCCGTGCAGACGGCCGCCGTCGACAACTCCGACATGGGCAATGCCAAGGTCGAGCAGTGCATCGCGCAGGCGGTGCGTCGTTGGACCTTCCCGGCGCCAGAGGGCGGCGGCATCGTCGTGGTCAGCTATCCGTTCGTGCTCCAGCAGACGGGTGGTTGATAACCGACACGGTCGAGTCCGTAACTGGACTTGAGTTTTGAACATCGGGCGGATCCTGCAGCTGGGGGGTCCGCTCGATTTGTTTTGGCAGTCCACGATGGTTGGTCGGTATGGTCCCCGACCAGGCGTCGCACGGGGGCTCGGGCAGGAAATTCAGGCTGCAACTTCGCTAATTTGCGATTGAGCTTGGCCCCCCGTTTCTCGTAACATCCCAGGGCCACTGTTCCTAAGGAGCCATTCCCATGAAGCGGTTCAAATTGCTGGTGTCGGGTCTGGTCACGGTCTTCGTGTGCATGGCTGGTGATTGCTCGCGCGCCCGCGTCGAGTCGGTCAACAAGATGAACGAGGGCGTGACGGCTGCAGTGCAGAAGCGCTACGTCGATGCGACCAAGCTGCTCGAGAGCGCCGCGGCCATCGACCCCGAGAACGACCAGGTGTTCTGGAACATGGCGCTGGTCCACATGGAGCTGCGCAAGTACGACCGCGCGCGCGAGGATCTGCAGAAGGCGATCGCGCTGAACGCGAAGTCGGGTGGCTATCAGGAGAAGCTCGGTACGATTCTGATCGAGCTGAAAGACTGGCCGGCGGCCAAGACGGCGTTCGAGAAGGCCATCGAGCTCGAGCCCGATCTCTTCAAGGCGCACTACAAGCTTGCGCAGGTCAACGAGCAGCTCGATGACCAGCAGAGCGCGCTCAAGAACTACACGGCGGCGATCGACAAGGGTCCGCGTTTCCTCGAAGCGTACAACGCGCTCGGCCGCCTCTACGCCGACCTCGGCTACATGGACAATTCCGTGCAGGTGCTGCAGGAGGCGCTGAAGGTTGCGTTGCCGGGCACCGAGGAAGAGGCGCAAGCGCATCACTTGCTCGGCACTGTGTATCAGCAGCAGAAGAAGTACGCGGATGCAGTGCGCGAGTTCAAGGCCGCGCTCGATGTGGTTCCAGGCATGCGCGACGCGCTCTTTTCGCTCGGCTGGACGTACCAGCTGCAGGGCAACAAAGACGAAGCGAAGCGCTACCTGCAGAAGTTCGTGGATGTCGCAGGGGCGGAAGCGCCTGCGCATTATGTGAAGGCGGCACGCGACAAGATTGCTGAGATGGCGGAAGGCTTTGCTACTTCCGCAGCGAACGAATAGCGCGTCGCACGAACACAGGGCACGCATCGCGTGCGCTGGTTTTTGCCGCGAGGGGTGCAGCGGGCAACTCGGCACGCACCCACAGGCTCTCATTAGGTGGATCGCAGGAGGCTTCGGTGTCGGATAACGACGTTTCCGTTTCCAGTCAGGCCGAGGAGGAAGTTCAAGAAGCGGGGGCCGAGCAAGCGAGCGCGAGCGGGGAGGCCAGCCCCGCGCCACGCGAGCTGACTGACGCCGATCGAGCCAAGCTCGCCGAGCTGTCGGAGGCCGTCGAGAAATTCACGGCGGCCAAGCGCTGGTCGGACGTGATCAAGGCGATCCTGCAGAAGGCCGACATCGTCGTCGACGTCGCCGAAAAGGCCGCGTTGCTCAGCGAAGCCGGGCGCATGTACATCGAGCGTTCGTCGAACCAGGCCGAAGCCATCAAGTGCTTCCAGCGCGTGCTGGACGCTGACCGCGGCAACGTCGAAGCCATCGGGCATCTCAAGGAGATGTACGAGAAGCGCCGTGACTGGGAGCGTTTGGTCGATGTGATGCGGGCCGAATGCGAGCTCCTCGACGCAAGCGACCAGCCGATGCGCCGGCTCGAGATCGCCCAGATGGCGAACGAGAAGCTGCGCAAGCCGAACGTGTGCATCGATCTGTGGCGTGAGGTGCTCGCGGTGGACGGCGACAATGCCGAGGCGCTCACTGCGCTTTCCGGGTTGTACGAGCGTGCGCGCGAGTGGGCGCCCCTGGCCGAGGTGCTCGATCGCCAGAGTCAGCTCGCCAAAGACAACGCCGAGGTGATCGCGCTCTTGCAGAAGCTCGGCAACGTGTACGCCGAGAAGCTGCAGGACGACAACGGTGCGTTGCAGGCCTACCGGCACTTGTTGGAGCTCGACCCGAACGATCGCCGCGCTCAGGAGCAGCTGAAGAAGCGCTGGGTGGCGACCGGCGCGTGGGACGAGCTCGAAGAGTTCTATGCTTCGACCGACAAGATCGACGAGCTGATTCGTACGCTCGAGCGTGCGGCAGACGCGACCACCAGCGAGCTCGCCGAGCGCATCTCGCTCTTGTTCCGCATCGCGCGCATCTGGCAGGACAAGAAGGGCGCCGCGGATCGCGCAGCTCGCTCGTACGAGAAGGTGCTGGCGCTCGACGCGAACAACCAGGAAGCGGCCGAAGCGCTGTCGCCCATCTACGAGCAGGCGGGCGACGCGAAGAAGCTTGCCAGCGTGTACGAGGTGCGTCTCAAGCACCTGCAGGAGCCAGAACCGCGCGTGGTGCTGCTGCGCGAGACCGGCTTGCTCTACGAAGAGAAGCTACGCAACCCGCAGCTGGCGTTCGATCGCTTCCTCGAGGCCTTCGTGCTCGACCCGAAGCAGAGCGTGCTGCGTGAGGATCTCGACCGTCTTGCCGGTAAGGTGAACGGCTGGGAGAAGATCTTCGCGGCGTATGGCACTGCCATCGAAGCGGCGACGCATCCCGACGACGCCAACGACCTGCGCCTCTTCTACGGCAACGCCCTGGCCGGTCAGGGCAAGACCAAGGAAGCGATAGCGCAGTTCCGTGCGGTCTACGAGGATCGCGGCGACGACCAGACGGCCATCGCGGCGCTCGAGAAGCTGTACCGTGAGACGAGCGACTTCCAGGCACTGCTCGGCGTGTTGTCGCGCCGCTCGGAGCTGGAGAGCGACGTCGAGGTGCGCAAGCAACTCGCGTACGCCATCGCGCAGCTCTGGCACGAGCACCTCGACAACGCTGACCAAGCTATCGAGGCGTACAAGAACATCCCCGTCGAGTTCGGCGAGGGCGAGACCGAGGCGTATCGCGCCCTCGACGCGCTGTACGAGCAGCAAGAGCGCTGGGACGACCTCGCGCAGACCCTCGAGCACCGCATCGACATGGGCCCGGCAGGGCACGAAGAGCTGGCTGCGCTGAAGTTCAGGCTGGCTGGCGTGCTCCACCAGCATCTCAAGGGCAAAGCGCGCGCGGTGGAGCTGTACCGCGAAGTGCTCACCTTGATGCCGGAGCACGAGGGCGCGCTCGCGGCGCTCGAGAGCTTGCTGTCGGACGAGGAGCTCGGTGGGCAGGCTGCTGCGATCGCGATCGAACTCTACGAGTCTCACGCCAACTTCGCCAAGCTCGTGCCTGCTCTAGAGGTGCTGCTGAAGTTCACCACGGAACAGGAACGGCGCATCGATCTCATCACCAAGATCGGCGAAGTGCGCGCTGATCAGCTGCACGACGGCGCGGGTGCGTTCGCGGCGTACGCGATAGCGTTCGAGGAAGCGCCCGAGAACCCGGGCATCGTGGCTCGCTTGCTCGGCCTGGCGAAGGAACAAAAGCGCCTGGGCGACATGGTGCGCCTGCTGGAAGCGCGCGCGCAGAAGTTGGACGACGTGGCGCTCATGCGCCAGCTGCTCATCATGGCAGCGGAGCTGCATGACAACGAGCTGGGCGATGTGGACGCTGCCGTTGCAGCTTACATGAAGGCGCTGGAGCGCGACGAGGCCGACGAGGAAATCCTGGCGGCCCTTGAGGCGCTGTATCGGCGCACCGAGCGCTGGCGCGACCTGCTCGACGTGTTGCGTCGGCGTGTGACCATCAGCTCGGATCCGGCCGCGCAAGAGCAGTTGCTCGCGCAAATGGCGTTCATTCACGACGAGATGCTGACGGAGCCTGAGGCGGCCATCCGCATCTATGCGGAGATCCTCACGCTCGACCCAACGAGCCAGGCCGCCCTCAGTGCGCTCGACGGGCTCTACGAGCGCAAGGGTATGTGGAGCGATCTCGCCGACAATGTCGGCCGTCAGCTGTCGCTGGCCGAAGACGACCAGCAGCAGATCGCGTTGATGTTGAAGCTCGGCCTGCTGCGCGAGACGCGCATGAATGCGCCCGAGGCCGCGATCGAGATCTACCGCGAGGTGCTGGAACGCGACCCGGCGAACGCGCCGGCGATCGAAGCGCTCGAGCGCTTGCTGGCGCTGCCGGAATACCAGCTGCAGATCGCGGAGATTCTGGAGCCGCTGTACCGTGACGCCAACCAGTATCAGAAGCTCGTCGGCATCCACGACATTCAGGTGAAGAACAGCAGCTCCGCGGATCAGCGCGTGGAGCTCTTGCATCGGATGGCCGAGCTCCACGAGGTCGCGCTCGCGGACCTCGGCAGCGCGTTCAAGACCTTTGCTCGCGCGCTCGGGGAAGACCCGGGTAACTTGGCGACACGCGATCAACTCGACCGCATCGCGGCGAGCGCGGGTTCGTTCCAGGCGCTCGCCGAGGTGTACGAGGGCCTGGTGCAAGGCACGACCGACCCGGCGACTCTCGTGTCGCTCCACACCAAGGCTGCACAGATCCGCGAAGAACACGTCGCGGATACAACGGCCGCGATCGAGCACTACAAGCGTGTGCTCGAGATCGACGAAACGAACCTCGATGCGGCTACGGCGCTCGAGCGTTTGTATCAGGTTGCAGAGCGCTACGAAGAGCTCGCGCAGATCTTCCTGACGAAGGCCGCACTGCTCTCGGATCCGGAGGAACAGAAGGGCTATCTGTTCCGTGCGGGCGCTATCTACGAAGAGGTGCTGGAGCAACCGCAGGCCGCGATCGAAGTGTACGGTCGCGTGCTGCAGATCGACGCCGAGGACGTCGGCGCGCTCGATAAGTTGATCCGCCTGCATCTGCAGCTCAAGCAGTGGGAGAAGCTGCTCGCAGTGTACGGACAGAAGGCGGATGTCGTCGCCGACGCCGACGAGAAGAAGGGCTTGTACATACAGATCGGCGCCGTGTACGAGCGCGAGCTGGGTCAGCCGGAGAAGGCGATCGAGACCTACCAGCGCGTGCTGGAGCTCGACCCGGACGACGTGCAAGCGCTGTCGCGGCTCGATGCGCTGTACCAGACGGCGGGCAAGGCCGACGAGCTCTTGTCGGTGCTCGAGCGCGAAGCAGAGCTCGCGTCGGACCCGGCGCAAGCCATCGATCACCGCTATCGCATCGGCGAGCTGTACGAGCAGAAGCTGAACGACGCGTTCCGCGCGGTCGAAGTGTATCGCGAGATCCTGGACGTCATCCCGGATCACGCCCCCACTCTGGTGGCGCTGGAGCGCATGATCGACGCAGGTCGCGAGCCCATGGCCGCGGCGGCCGTGCTGGAGCCGATCTACCGGGCCGCGGTGGATTCTGCGCGCCTGGCGCGCGTGCTCGAAGTGCTGATCACGCACGAGGAAGATCCGATCCGCAAGGTCGAGCTCTTGCATCAAGTTGCGGAGATCTACGAAGTGCACCTCGAACAGCCGCGTCAGGCGTTCGATGCTTTTGCACGCGCGTTCCCGATCGACTGCCAGAACGAGAGCACGATTGCAGCGCTGGATCGCTTGGCCGAGCGCCTGGCGTGCTGGAACGACCTGGCTGCGCTGTACGACCGCGAGATTGCGCGGCTCCGCGAGGAGACACCGGACGCGGCAATCGCGCTGGCACTGCGTTTAGCGCAGGTCTTCGAGGTGCAGCTCGGTGACGTGCATTCTGCCGTCGCGCGTTACCGCATCGTGTTCGACACGGATCCGGCGCACGTGCAGGCCATCGAGGCCCTCGATCGCCTGTACGAGGGCACAGAGCAGTGGGCGCAGCTGGCCGAGATCTTGGAACGCAAGGTCGAGGTGGCGAGCAGTCCGGACGAGATTCTGGGCATTCACTACCGCCTCGGTCAGCTGCAACAGAACCGTCTGGGCAGTGTGGCGCGCGCAGTGGAGCGTTACCGCGAGATTCTTGCCGCAGCACCCGAGCACGAAGAGGCGCTGCGTGCGCTCGAGGGCTTGTTCGCGCAGGGCATCCTGACGGGGCCCATCGGGGAGATCCTCGAGCCGCTGTATCGCATGCAGGAGGCTTGGGACCGTCTGATCGGCGTGCACGAGGCCGAGCTGCGGCTTCAAGCCGATGTGCAGGAGCGTGTGTTGGCGATGCACCGCATCGCGGAGATCGCCGAAGAGCGTGCTGGCGACCAGATCAGTGCCTTCACCTGGATGCAGCGCGCGTTGATGGAGGACCCGGGCAACGAACAGTCGAGCTCGGAGGTGGAGCGGCTTGCACAGCTCGTCGACGGTTGGGCGATTCTCGCGAGCACCTACGCCGGCATTGCGGCTTCGACTGGGTCGCGCGTGTCGACCGGGATCCGCGTCGCGACGGGCAAGCGTCTGGCGCGCGTGTACGAAGACGAGCTCGGTGACCTTGCACGTGCCGAGGAGAGCTACCGCTACATCGTGGCGCTCGATGGGCGTGACGAAGACGTGCTGGTGGCGCTCGATCGCATCTACACCGACAACGGCGCCGGCGAGGCGCTCGCCGAGGTACTGAAGAAACGTGTTGCGGCGACGAGCGATGATCGCGAGAAGGTCGAGCTCTCGCACCGCCTGGGCAACGTGCTGTGGAACGAGTGCCGCCGCACGGACGAAGCGATCGCGGTGTACCGGCACTTGCTCGACAAGCTCGATGCGCAGCACGAGGACACGCTGCACGCACTGCAGAATGTCTACACGTGCATCCAGAGCTGGCCGCAGCTCTTCGAGATGTACGAGAAGGAGCTCGATGTCGTGGTCGGGGACTCGGCGCAGGCGGAGATTCTCGGGCGCATGGCGATGCTCGCGGCCACGCGGCTGGGCAACTACGAGCGCGCTGTGGAGCTCTTGCGCAAGGTGCTCGATCTCCTCGGGGAAGATCCCGAGGCGCTCAACACTTTGGGCAACATCTACGCGCTCCAGGAGAACTGGACGGATCTCGTCGACGTGCTCGAGCGCGAAGTCGCGGTGAGCGACGACGATCAGATGCGCATGAAGATCTACGGCGATCTCGGCCGCATCTGGTACGAGAAGCTGCATCGTGATCGCAACGCGCTCGAGAGCTGGGAGCGCGTGCTCGATCTCGACTCGAGCAACACCGAGGCGCTGTTCGCGATTGCCTCGATTCACCGCGCCGCGGCTTCGTACAACGATCTCGTGGACACGCTGCATCGCGTGATCGACGTGGGCACGGCGACGCTGGCCGACACGGAGGTCGAGAACGTCTACATGGAGCTTGGTGCGCTGTACAACCAGCAGCTCAAGCAGCCGTCGGACGCGGTCGACTCCTACAACAAGGCGTTGGAAGTGAACATGCGCAACTTCGGCGCGCTCGACGCGCTCGAAGCCATCCACTCTGGGCAAGACCAGTGGGAGGAGTGCATCGAGGCCAAGCAGCGCCGCGTGCAGGCGCTGGATGACGCGCGCGAGAAGATCGCGGTGCTGCTCGACGTCGCGCGCATGTGGGACGAGAAGCTGAGCGAGCCTGACAAGGCAGTCGATCCGTTCAATCAGATTCTCGAGGTCGATCCGCTGCACAACCTGGCGTTCGAACGCCTGGAAGCGCTTCACCGCGAGCACGCGCGCTTCGACGACTTGATCTCGTTGTACTTGTCGCGCGTGGAAGCGGCGTCCGAGCCGGCGATGCGTATCCAGCTGCTGCGCAGCGTGGCGCGCGTGTACGAGAAGGATCTGGACGACAAGGCGCAGGCGTTCGACGCCTTGCTCATCGCCTGGACGCAGGACTTCACCGACGAAGACAGCGCACGCGAAGTGGAGCGGCTGGCGGGGCTCACGCAGCGCTGGAACGAGCTGCTCACCACCGCCAATCAGTCGCTCACCGAGGTGGGCGACAGTGACTTGCAGGTCAAGAACGCGATCTGTCTCAAGTGCGCGCGTTGGTACGGCAAGGAAGGCCACCCGGAGTACGCCATCCCGTACCTGCAGCAGGTGCTGGCGAACGATCCCGTCAATCGCCCGGCGATGCGTCAGATGGCCGAGCTGTATCGGCAGACGCAGCAGTGGCAGATTTACTCGCAGGTGCTCGGCAAGCTCGTCGAGATGACGGAAGACCCGGCAGAGAAGGCCGAGGCGTACGTCAACATGGGTGAGCTGCAAGAGAACTTCAACCTGCCAGAGCAAGCGATCAAGCACTACCGCGAGGCACTCGAAGCGGTGCCGTCGCAGCTGGCTGCGATCAAGGCGCTCGACCGCATGTTCCGTGCGCGCGAGCAGTGGTTCGACCTGGTCGACATCCTGCGTCGCAAGGTGGACGCGGTCACCGACCCGGAGCAGGTGTTGGCGGCCAAGCTGGAGCTCGCCGAAGCCTACGAAGATCGCGTCGCCGACAAGAGCAAGGCCATCGAGCACTACCGTCGCGTGCTCGAAGACGACGTGCGCAATCTGCAAGCCCTCAAGGGCCTGGAGCGGCTCTACGCGCAGCAAGAGCTGTGGCAGGACCTGCTCGACGTGCTCGAGAAGCAGCTCGACATCGTGGTCAACGACCGCGATCAGGTGCAGCTGCTCATGCGCATCGCTGGCATGTGGGAGGAAGAGTTCCTCAAGCCGGAGAAGGCTGCCGAGCGTTTGGAGCGCGCGGTCGACATCGACCCCACGCAAACCGAAGCGCTCACCAGCCTGGCGCGCATCTATCGTCAGCAGCGCAAGTGGGCCGAGCTGGTGACCGCCCTCGAGCGTCACATCGATGCGACGCCCGACAAGAGCGACAAGGCGGCGCTCTACCAGCAGATCGGTGCGGTCTACCGCGACGAGCTGAACGACACCGACCGCGCGGTCGAGAATTTCCTGAACGTGACCTCGCTCGACCCCAAGAGCGCGGCGGCGCTGCGGGCGTTGTCGCAGCTCTACGAGAAGCGCGAAGAGCACAGTAGTGCGCTCGACGCCATGGAGAAGCTGGCCGAGGTCAGCGACGACGCCGCGGAGCGCGTGGCGTTGTACTTCCGCATGGGCAAGCTCCTCGACAAGGAGCTCGGGGATCGCGTCAGCGCGCTGGATCACTTTCAGAAGGCCATCGAGATCGACGACAAGCATCTGCCGTCGCTCGACGCCACGCGCACGATCCACGTCGAGGAGAGCGACTTCAGCTCGGCCGCTCGAACGCTCGTGCGCATGTGCGAGGTCGAGGAAAACCCGCGGAGAAGTGCCGAGCTCCGGGTGGAGCTCGGTCGCATCTACGAGGACAAGCTCGAGGAGCACGAGCTTGCGATCGAGAGCTTCCAGGAAGCCTACAAGCTCGATCCCGACAATGCGGCAGCAGCGCTACCGCTGGTGGCGGAGTACACCGGGTCGGCGCGCTGGAAGGAAGCCGAGCCGCTGTTGCAGATGCTCGTGCGCACCTCGGGCAATCGCGAGGTCGAAGAGCAACACCGGCTGTGGTTCCTCTACGGTCAGTGTGCTGAGCAACTGGGCGACGACGAGACGGCGGTTAAGGCCTACGGCAAGGCCTTCGAGCTCGACGCGCACGACCTGCGCGCTTTGAACGGGCTTGCAGCTGCGCACTACCGCCGCAAGGAGTGGGACAACGCGTTCAAGTTCTACCAGATGGTGCTCGTGCACCATCGCGACGAGCTCGGCTCGTCGGAGACGACCGAGACCTTCTATCGCTTGGGTGTCATCAAGCGCGAGCAGGGCGAGCGCAAGAAGGCGCTCAACATGTTCGACAAGGCGCTCGAGGAAGACGCGATCCACCGGCCCACGTTGGAAGCCTTGGTCTCGCTCTACGCCGAGGACAAGGACTTCGAGCAGGTCATTCATTACAAGAAGCGCGTGCTCGACTGCTCGGACGATGCCGCCGAGCGCTTCCAGCTGATCGAAGAGATCGGTGATCTCTGGAACGACCAGCTCAAGAATCCGGCGAAGGCGATCGAGTCGTACGTGGAAGCTGCGGAGCTGCAGCCAAAGAACCACAAGATCCTGCACAAGTTGCTCGTGCTGTATCAGTCGACGGGTCAGTGGGAGCCGGCGATCGCCATCATCGAGCGCGTCTCGGAGCTCGATCCGCGCAACGAAGCCAAGTCGAAGTACGCGTACACCGTCGGTGTGATTCTGCGCGACGAGCTCAAAGACGCCGAGCGTGCGCTCGAGCGCTTCAACATGGCACTCGACCTCGATCCCGAGGGCATGCTGAAGTCGTTCGAAGCCATCAACAAGCTGCTCACCCAGCAGAAAGACTGGAAGCAGCTGGAACGCGCGTTCCGCAAGATGTTGCACCGCGTGTCCGGCAAGGGCGACACGGCGCTGGAGTTCAACCTCTGGCACAACTTGGGCGTCATCTACCGCGACCGTCAGAAGAACGTGGAAGCGTCGGCCGAGGCGTTTGCCATGGCCTCGCGCTTGCAGCCCGACAACATGCAGGAGCACCAGATCCTGGCCGAGGTGTACGGGGTGCTGCCCAACCGCATCAACGATGCGGTGGCGGAGCAGCAGGTCTTGCTGAAGAACGACCCGTTCCGCGTGGACTCGTACCGTGCGCTCTACAAGCTCTACTTCGACGCGCGGCAGTACGACAAAGCTTGGTGTGTGGCTGCGACGCTGGCGTTCTTGAAGAAGGCCGACGCGGAGCAACGACAGTTCCACGAGCAGTATCGTCCGGAAGGACCGATTCGCCCGCGTTCGCGCTTGAACAACGAGCGCTGGGTGAAAGACCTTCTGCACCCCGACGAGGACTTCCTCGCGGGCAAGGTGTTCGAGGCCATCACGCCTGCCGTGCTGCGCATCCGCGCGCAGCCCGACAAGAAGTGGCAGCTGAACAAGAAGGATCTGATCCCCGACGTGATGAACACGACGGTGTCGTTCGCGCGCACCTTCGGCTTCGTCACGCAGGTGCTGAGCTTGCCTCTGGTGCCGCGCTTGTTCGTGTGCCCCGATCGCCAGGGTGGCTTGGCCTTCGCGACCACGCTGCCGCCTGCTTCGGTGTGCGGTAGCGCGTTGCTCAGCGGTCAGAATCCGCTCGACGTGATCTTCATCGTCGCCAAGCACCTGAGCTACTACCGCGGCGAGCACTTCATCCGGACCATGTTCCAGACGAAGGACGAGCTGAAGTTGGTGCTGGTCGCTGCGATGCACGTCGCGGGCGTGGAGATCAGCGACCCGAACGTGGTGGAGTGGGCGCGTCAGATTCGCGCGCAGATGCAACCGGCAGATGTGGAGCTGCTCAACAGCATCACCAAGCGCTTCGTCGATGCGGGTGCCCGCACCGACGTGAAGAAATGGATGCAATCGGTGGAGCTCACGGCGTGCCGTGCGGGCTTCCTCCTGTGCAACGATCTCGACATCGCTGCACGCATGGTGCAAGCCGAGCCACCGATGGGTGCGGTCGACCTGACACCCAAAGAGAAGGTGCAGGAGCTGGTGCTGTTCAGCGTGTCGGAGCCGTACTTCCGGTTGCGCGAGGCGCTCGGTATCCAGATCCAAGTTGGCTAGCGTGACAGGCGTGCGACGAGCGACGCGAGCCAGCGCCCACGCAGCAGCGTGACAGCGAGGGCCGTGAGCTGCCCATAGAGCAGCACGGCCGTGCTGTCATCGTGGCCGTGCGCGTGGAGCAGTGCGCGCGGCAGCAGCAGGCCCGCGAGGCCGAGCGCGGCGCCAGCCGCGGACCACAGGGTGCTCTGCACGACGATGCGAAGCGAAGTGGCGTGCGCAGCGGCGCGCAGTGCGCTGCGCCAGTCGACGCGGAGCACGAGCTGGGTGCTGGCGACATCGTGTAGCGCGCAGGCATGCAGCCATGCACAGCCCAATGGCAGGCATGCAGCGAGCGCGGCAAGGTCGCGCAGGCGCTCGTCGTGAGTGAATGCGAGCGCGGTTTCGACGCCGATGCCGGTCGCGCAGATGGCCGCGATGCACGTGGCCGCGTACGCGATACAGAGCAGCGAGACCCGCAGCGCGCCGAGATAGTGCGTGGCCGCCACCGCGACGTGCTTGCGCAGCGGTGCACGCTGCACCATGGACGACAAGCAGGTCAGGCGCAGCAACGGCGCGAGTGCGAGCATCGCCACGCCAGCCACGAGGCCGCTGTCGCGCGCAGCGGAGGGCTGCAACACGGGCAGCATCACGAGCCAAGTGAGCAGGTCGACGCTCGGCGCGATCGAGGGCGCAGCGTGATGCGCGTGCGAGAGTTGGTACGCCGGCACGAGCGCCAGCGTGAGTTTGGTCAGGTAGGTCAGCAGCAGCGCAGGCCCGGCCTGCGTGAAGCGAGCGTGTGCCGAGCTCATGGGCCGAGGCCTTGCAATAAGGTTTGCGCGAGCAACAGCGCTTCGGCGAAGAACGAGCGTTCGGTGGGCGCATGCGCGGCGGCGGCGCGGGTGGGTTCGAGCGTGGCTGTAGGCGTGCCGCTCAGCGCCGGACGCAACTGCTGTTCGCTGTAACCTGGGCCGTAGACATCGTCGAATGATGCGAACAGGTCGACGGGGGTGGGGTGGCGGAAGCGTTGCGCGTGGGCGTAGTTGGAGAGCGCACGCTGCACGCGTTCTTCGCCGTGGATCGTCGCCAGTGCGTCGAGCACCAGCGCCGGACGCAAGTACACCGCGCGCGCCAGCGTCTCGAAGCGGTACGCGTCCACCGCCAAGAGCGAAGACGGCACCGGGTCTGCGCGTCGCAAGTACACGGCACGCGTCACGTCGAACGGATCAATCGGAAGCGCGCGGCCCGCAAACAGGCTCGGCGGAGAGCCGTAGAGCTCGCGCAGCTGCAGCAACGTGGCCCACTGCGCGAGGCCTTCGTCCAGCATCGGGTACGCGACCTCGTTGCTGGCGATCATGCCGCAGAACCATTGGTGTGCGAGCTCGTGTGCCGTGACGAAGTCTTGTGCCGGGTCGGGTAGCGCTGCGGGTAACGCCCACCACGGCCCGCCCGACACGAACAGCGTCGGATACTCCATGCCCGCGGCAGCGTCTGCGTCGCGTGGCGGGATGATGACGGTCAGCGTGGCGTACGGGTAGCGCCCGAAGCGTGCGCCAAGGCTCAACAACCCTGCGCGAACCACGCGCAGCTGGCGTTGGGCTGCGGCAGCGTAGCCGCGTGGTGCGAGCACGCGAACCTGTACGCCTTGCACGCGTTGCTCGACGCGTTCGAAGTACGGGTAAGCGGCGAACGCAAAGTCGTGTACGGCGGAGGCAGAGAGCTCGTCGGTGCGCAGCGTGCCGTGTACCTCCGTGTTCGTGAGCGCACCGCTGCTGCCGACCACGAAGCGCGCAGGCAAGGTGATGCGCACGCGGTAGTCGGCGAAGTCGGCGTAGAACTCGCCCAGGCCGTGGTACGGGAAGCTGGTCCAGCCGCTGGTTTCGTCGAGGCGCGCCAGCTTGGGGAACCACTGTGCGACCATGTGGAATTCGCCCGCGTAGCCGCTGCGCGCCAAGAGCGCCGGCAGCTGCGCGCGAAACGCGACTTGCACCACCAAGGTCGCACGCGGCGACAGTGGCGCGGGCAGCGGCACGCGCAGTTGCGTGCGGTCGCCAGGCACGAGCTCGGCCTGTGCGCTAGGGAGCAGGTCTGCACCTGCCTGCGTGTGCAGCGCGGTGATCTCGATGTGGCCCGGCTGCTGCAGGCGGGCGTCGCGCAGCTGGGTGCCGCCCTCACGCATGAATACGCTGTGGTGGTCGCGAAATGCGTTCAGGTACAGATGGAAGTACAGCTCGCGCAACGGCCGCTGGCTGTGGTTCACGAAGCTGATCCGCTCGCTGCCGACCAGCGTGTGCGACGCAGGGTCCAGCGTGACGTCGATCTCGTAGCGTTGGTCGGTGCGGGGCAGGGCGCGATCGTCGGCGTGCGCAGTGAGCGCGAGCAGCCAGAACACGAGCGCGAGCCGGGTCTGCGACATGGTCGGGCGCTAGCCTACCCAACCCGGTCGCTCCGGCACACGCCTTGTGCTGTGCCCCGTGCTATCAGTTGCGAAAGCGATGTCGGTGCTGCGCCATCAGCAGGTAGGAGACGGCGTGCAGATCTGCCTGCGCACGCGCAGCGACACGCGCGCGTTCGGGAAGCTTCTGGCCAGCTGTCTGTGGCCCGGCGACCTCGTGGTGCTCGAAGGTGATCTCGGCGCGGGCAAGACCTTTCTCGTGCGCGTCATCGCCCGAGCGCTGGGGGTGCCGGCGAGCACGCCCGTGACCAGCCCGACCTTCGAGCTCGTGCATGAGCTGCAGGGCCGCGTGCCCATCGTGCACGCCGACCTTTATCGTTTGGGCGACGGCGACGCGCTCGACGAGCTGGGCCTCGCCGAGCGCATCGGCGGCGATGCGGTGGTACTGGTGGAGTGGGGCGCACGCTTCGCGGCGCAGCTCGGCCAACAGGGGCTGTGGCTCGCGCTCGCGCTGCAGGACGCGACCAGCCGTGTCTGCACGCTCGTGCCCCACGGGCCCGCCGGTCGTGCGCTCGTGGGTCGGGTCCAGGCGCAGCTTTCGGCGCAAACTCGCGTGCCCAGTTGAGGTCAGCGGCGCTGCCGGCGCCTCGCTTCGCCCTTCGGCTTGCTCCTTTCGGCGGGCTCTGGTAGCACCACGCCGCCCCATGCCCCGTCGTGATGACATCCACAGGATCCTGCTGATCGGCTCGGGTCCCATCGTCATCGGCCAAGCCTGCGAGTTCGACTATTCCGGCACCCAGGGCGCCAAGGCGCTGCAGCAGGAGGGCTACGAAGTCATCCTGGTGAACTCGAATCCGGCCACGGTGATGACCGACCCGGAGTTTGCGCACCGCACCTACGTCGAGCCGCTCGACGTGCCGGTGCTCGAAGCCATTATCGCGCGCGAGAAGCCCGACGCGCTCTTGCCCACGCTCGGCGGCCAGACTGCGTTGAACCTCGCGCTACGCCTGGCCAAGGCTGGCGTCCTCGAGCGGTACGGCGTGGAGCTGATCGGAGCGAGCGTCGAGGCCATCAACAAGGCGGAAGACCGCGCGCTGTTCAACGCGGCCATGGCGAAGATCGGCTTGTCGGTCGCGCGCTCGTTCGTGGCGCGCACGCTGGAAGACGCCGCGGCCGCGGTGAAGCAACTGGGCTTCCCGGTCGTGTTGCGCCCGTCGTTTACGCTCGGCGGCTCGGGCGGCGGCATCGCGCGCGACCAGACGCAGTTCGACGCGGCCATTCGCTGGGCGTTCAGTCAGAGCCCCACGCACGAGTGCCTCATCGAAGAGAGCTTGCTCGGCTGGAAAGAGTACGAATTCGAGGTCATCCGCGACCGCGCCGACAACTTCGCCGTGATCTGCAGCATCGAGAACTTCGACCCGATGGGCGTGCACACAGGCGATTCAATCACCGTCGCGCCGGCGATGACCTTGACCGACAAGGAGTACCAGCGCCTGCGCGATGCTTCGCGCGCCGTCATCACGGAGATCGGCGTGGACACCGGCGGCTCGAACATCCAGTTCGCGGTCAATCCGCAGGATGGTCGCGTGATCGTCATCGAGATGAACCCGCGCGTGTCTCGCTCGAGCGCGCTGGCGTCGAAGGCCACTGGCTACGCCATCGCGAAGATCGCTGCCAAGCTCGCGGTGGGCTATCGCCTCGACGAGCTGCGCAACGACGTGACGGGCACGAGCGCAGCGTTCGAGCCGGCCATCGACTACGTGGTCACCAAGATCCCACGCTTCGCCTTCGAGAAGTTCGCCGGCGCCGATCAGCGATTGACGACGCAGATGAAATCGGTCGGCGAGGTGATGGCCATCGGTCGCACCTTCAAGCAGTCGCTGCTCAAGGCCTGCCGCTCGCTCGAGACCGGCCGCGATGGTCTGCCCTCGCTCGTGCAGAAGGTCGATTACGTCCAGCTCGCGGAGCTGCTGAGCAAGCCGAACCCGGACGGCAGCATCACTGCTAGCCCGCCGCGTCGCGACGACACGCAGCCGCTGCCCGACCACGCCACGCTCAAGGCGGCGCTGTTGCAGGTGATCAAGACGCCGCTCGGCGACCGGCTTTGGTACATCTTCGACGCGCTGCGTGTCGGCGCCACAGCTGCCGAAGTTTGCGCCGCGACAGCCATCGACCCGTGGTTCGTCGACCAGCTGGTCGAATTGCTCGAAGAGGAGCGCTCGCTGATTGCGCTCGGCGCCGCCGGCAAGAAGCTCGATGCGCCGACCTTGCGGCATGCCAAAGAGCTGGGTTTCTCGGACTCCGCCATCGGCTTGTTCACGAAGCAGAGCGCCGGTGATGTGCGCGCGACGCGCAAGGCGCTCGGGGTCACGCCCGTCTACGCGCGCGTCGACAGCTGCGCCGCCGAGTTCAAGGCGCTCACCCCATACCAGTATTCCACCTGGGGTCAGGCCACGGAGGCCGAGCCCACCACGCGCAAGAAGGTGATGATCCTCGGTGGTGGCCCCAACCGCATCGGCCAGGGCATCGAGTTCGACTACTGCTGCGTGCACGCGTCGTTTGCCCTGCGCGAGCTCGGCATCGAGACCATCATGGTCAACTGCAACCCCGAGACCGTGTCCACGGACTACGACACGAGCGACCGCTTGTACTTCGAACCGCTGACCTTCGAAGACGTGATGAGCATCGTCGACATCGAGAAGCCCGACGCGGTGATCGTACAGTTCGGCGGGCAGACGCCGCTCAAGCTGGCCGTGCCGCTCGAGCGCGCGGGCGTGAAGCTGCTCGGCACGCAGGCCGAGGCCATCGACCGCGCCGAAGACCGCGAGAAATTCGAGGCCTTGCTCGAGAAGCTCAAGTTGCGTCGCCCGCGCGGCGTGATCGCCCACGGCATCGACGAGGCCAAGCGCGAAGCCGAGCGCCTGGGCTTTCCGGTGGTCGTGCGGCCGAGCTACGTGCTCGGTGGTCGCGCCATGGAAGTGGTGCGCTCGCGTCCGGATCTCGAGCGCTACATGCGCATCGCCTTCGAGGCCATCGAAGACAGCGAGAAGCCGACCATCCTGATTGACGAGTACCTGGAAGACGCGATCGAGGTCGACGTCGACTGCCTGTGCGACGGCAAGGTCGCGGTCATCGGTGGTGTGCTGCAGCACGTGGAAGAGGCCGGCGTGCACTCCGGCGACTCGACCATGTGCTTGCCGCCGCACGCGCTGCCGCCCGAGGTGATGGCGGCCATCCATTCTGCGACGCGTGCGTTGGCCATGGAGCTGGGCGTGGTCGGGCTCATGAACGTGCAGTTCGCGGTGCGTGGCTCCGCCGTCTACATCATCGAGGTCAATCCACGCGCGTCGCGCACCGTGCCCTTCGTGAGCAAGAGCATCGGCGTGCCGCTGGCCAAGATTGCCACCAAGATCATGGCCGGTATGTCGCTCGAAGAGCTGGGCTTGGGTCGCGAGATCGTGCCGCAGCACTACGCGGTGAAAGAGTCCGTGTTCCCGTTCGTGAAGTTCCCGGGCGTCGACATCCTGCTCGGGCCCGAGATGCGCTCCACCGGTGAGGTCATGGGCTTGGGCGAGAGCTTCGCGGAGGCGTTCGGCAAAGCCATGCTTGCGGCGGGCAACCGCTTGCCGACCAGCGGCCGCGTGTTCATCAGCGTGCGCGACGAGGACAAGCCCGCGGTGGCAGACATCGCGCTGCGCCTGTCGCGCTCGGGTTTCCAGATCGTGGCGACCCACGGCACCGCCGAGGTGCTCGCGCGCGCCGGCATCAAGGCCGAGCTGGTGAACAAGGTCACCGACGGCTCGCCGCACTGCGTCGACATGCTGAAAGACGGCCAGATCCAGCTCGTGGTGAACACGACCTCAGGCGAGCGGGCCATCAAAGACAGCTACTCGATTCGCCGGCAGACGGTGCTCGCAGGCGTGGCGTACTTCACCACCATGGCGGCCGCCGCGGCTGCCGCAGCAGCCATCGAAGACGCGCGCGACAGGCCGCTTTCCGTGTGCTCCCTGCAGGAGTATCATCAAGCGCTGCGCGAGCGGCTGGCGCGGCGTGGCAGTAAGCTCGTCTGAGTGCCTCCGTTTAGCCACGAACCACGGGAGAGCCGTCGATGGACCGTTATCCGATGACGCCCGAAGGGCACGAAGCGTTGAGCCAAGAGCTCAAGCAGCTGACCAGCGTCGAACGACCACGCATCTCGAAGGAGATCGGCGTGGCACGCGATCACGGCGACCTGAAAGAGAACGCCGAGTACCACGCGGCGAAAGAGCGTCAGGGCCACATCGAAGCGCGCATCGCCCACCTCGAGGGCATGCTCTCGCGCGCCGAGGTCATCCACCCCAGTCAGCTCTCGGGGAGCAAGGTGAAGTTCGGCGCCTACGTCACGCTGGAAGATATCCAGAGCGGCGAGATGAAGCGCTATCGCATCGTCGGCGCCGAGGAAGCCGATGTCTCGAACGGGAAGATATCTGTCACCTCGCCTGTATCGCGCGCCCTGATCAACCATGAGGTCGGCGACGAAGTGAAAGTCACGGCGCCCGGCGGCACGCGGGTGTACGAGATCGCAGAAATCACCTGGGAATGAGCTGGGGGGCACGCATGAGCTTCACCACCACTCGCCTGCCCATGGCCGATGGGTTGCAGCTTACGGTCTACGTGTGGAGCGCTGCCGCACCGCCCAAGGCTGTCATTCAGCTCGTCCATGGCATGTCCGAGCATGCCCGGCGCTACGACCACGTGGCGCAGGCACTGGTGGAAGCCGGCTACACTGTGTTCGCTGACGATCACCGCGGTCATGGCCAGACGGCGCAGGCCCCCGAAGAGCTTGGCTTCTTCGCCGAACAAGCTGGCTGGGCCAAGGTCGTCGACGATCTGTACCGCGTCAATCGGCACATCGCGCAGACGCATCCGGGCGTGCCGATCGTGCTTTTCGGCCACAGCATGGGCTCGTTCCTGGCGCAGGAGTACCTGTTCACCCACGGCGACACGATCGCAGCTGCGGTGCTCTCGGGCAGCAACAGCGGGGGCGGCAAGCTGGCGGCGCTGGGGCTGAACGTCGCGCGCTTCGAGCGCTGGCGCATCGGCGCACACGGGCGCAGCAAGCTGCTCGACACCATGTCGACCGGCGACTTCAACCGGCGTTTCAAGCCGACGCGCACGCGCTCCGACTGGCTCTCGCGCGACCCGGCGGAGGTCGACAAGTATCTCGCCGACCCGCTGTGCGGCTTCATGTTCACGACGCAGGCCTGGATCGACTTCCTTGGGGGCCTCGTTCGTATCGACGACCCACACAACCAGGCGCGCGTGCCCAAGCAGTTGCCGATCTACGTGTTCAGCGGTGCACAAGACCCGGTCGGTGGCGCGGGCAAGGGCGTGGTGACGCTGGTCAAGGCGTACCAGCGCGCGGGCTTGTCGCGCGTGTCGTACAAGCTGTATCCGGGCGGCCGGCACGAGATGGTGAACGAGACCAACAAGGCCGAGGTCCTCGCCGATCTGCTGAGTTGGCTCTCGAGCAACGTCACCAGCATGGGTGGCGCGGCCGACACGGCTCGCGCGAGCTGAGGGCGTAACGCGTAGTCGCGCGAGTCACGCATGTCGCAGTCGCCCCCACCGCTCTTGCCGCTGCTGCAGCAGTGTCTGCAGGCGGCGGATCCGCTGGCGCTGCGCTCCGAGCTGTTGGCTGGGCTGCGCGCGGCGGCGGAAGGGTCGCCGGAGGGCAGCGCCGCATTGCAACGTAACGTTGCAGTTCTGGAAGCGGCAGTAGACGCCGCTGCCGTGAAGTTGCTCGCAGCACGCCTGCTGCGTGAGCACGTGCAACGGCGGGCCGTGGCGACCAGCGCGGAGGCAGACGCCGCTGCCGACGCGGACACGCGCTCTGCGGCTGAGGCCAAGGTCGACCGTCGACGCGTGCGCGCTGCTCGCAGCCAGAGCAAGGCGCTGGCCGAGCATCGCGCGGCGCCTGCGAGAGCCGCCGAGCAACCGGTCGAGACGCTTGGTGGTGTGGGTCCGAGTCTCGGGCAGAGCCTGCGCGCACGGGGGCTGCACACGCTCTCGGATCTGGTGTGGCTCTTGCCAGTTGCCTACGACGACGAGCGCGTAGTCACGCCGCTGTCACAGCTCGTGGTGGGCGTGCGGCAAGTGACTGAAGGCATTGTGTTCGGCGCGCGCGGCGGTGCGCGCGGTCGCGGTCCGCGCATGGCCGATGTCGTGCTCGAAGCGCCGCGCGAGGCCGGCGCAGAGGTCGCGACGCTGCACCTGGTGTGGTTTCGCGCGCCGCCAGGTCTGCTGGCACGCTTCACGCCAGGCGCGCGCTATCGCGTATCGGGCGTGGTCGAAGAGTTCCGCGGTCGCAAACAGATCACGCACCCGCAGACGCAGCGCCTCGAGGCTGGCGAGGCGGCGCAGGCGCGCGGCGTGGTGCCACGCTATCCGAGCATCCCAGGCGTGCCCCCCGCGCGTCTTGCCGGCTTCGTGCGTGCTGCGTTCGGGCGTGTGCTGCCAACGCTCGATGAGGCCATTCCGGCGGCCATGCAGGCGCAGCTCGGGCTCGGAACGCTCGCCGCCGCCCTGCGTGCGCTGCATGAGCCTCCGCGCGGGCTCGACGATGAAGAGTTGCACGCGTGGAACGAGGCCCGCACGCCACACCATGCGCGGCTCGCCTTCGAAGAGTTCTTCCTGCTCGAGCTGGCACTGTTCCGCCGCCGGGTCGAAGACCAAGGCGTGCGTGCCGAGGCGCTGGCACCGAAGGCCCAGCCGATCGCCCGCGTGCAACAAGCCCTTGGTTTCGAGCTGACCGCAGCGCAACGGCGGGTGGTGGCGGAGATCAGCGGCGACCTGCAGCGCGACAGCCCCATGCGACGGCTTTTGCAAGGCGACGTGGGCAGCGGCAAGACGGCGGTGGCGCTGCTGGCAGCCGCACACTGCGTCGCCGCGGGCGCGCAGGTGGCGTTCATGGCGCCCACTGAAGTGTTGGCCGAGCAGCACTTTCGCTCCATCGCGAAGGTCGCGCAGGCGCTCGGCATGCGTGCTGCGCTCGTGCTCGGTGCCGAGCGCGCTTCGCACCGGCGCAAGACGCGCAAGGCGCTCGAGGCAGGCAGCATCGATCTGGCCGTGGGCACCCACGCGTTGCTCTCGGAGGGCCTGCGCTTTGCGCGCTTGCGCCTGGTGATCGTCGACGAGCAGCATCGCTTCGGCGTGGGTCAGCGCTTGCGCTTGGTCGACAAGGGGGAGGGCAAGCTCGCTCCGCACTTGCTCGTGATGACGGCCACGCCGATCCCACGCACGCTCACGCTCGCGCTGCACGGGGACCTCGAGAGCAGTGTGCTCGACGAGATGCCGGCAGGTCGCAGCGCACCGGTCACGCGCGCGTATGTGCAGGCCGAGCGTGAGCGCGCGCTTGCGCAGCTCGAGCGCGGCCTCGAGGCAGGTGGACAAGCCTACGTGGTGTGTCCGTCCATCGAAGACTCCGAGGAGAATGAGCTGCGCTCCGCCGAGCAGACCTTCGCGGAGCTGAGCGAACGCTTCGCGAGCTACGGCGTGGGTCTCTTGCATGGGCGGCTGTCCGCCGAGGCGAAGCAGGCTGCGATGGAGAGCTTCGTAGCGGGCACGACTCGCGTGCTGGTGTCGACCACCATCATCGAAGTGGGCATCGACGTGCCGCGCGCCAATGTGATCTTGATCGAGCATGCCGAGCGCTTCGGCTTGGCGCAGCTGCACCAGTTGCGTGGTCGCGTGGGGCGCGGTGGCCAGCTCAGCGCGTGCTTGCTGGTGCACGAGGCGGCGAGCGAGGAATCGCGCGCTCGCATCCGGGTGATGTGCGAGACCACGGATGGCTTTCGCATCGCCGAAGAAGACCTGCGTCTGCGTGGGCCCGGCGAGCTCTTTGGTCATCGGCAATCGGGGCTGCCCGGCTTTCGCTTTGGTGACCTGCGGCGCGACGCGCCGCTCTTGGCACGCGCGCGGGAGGCCGCGCAGCAGGTCATCGCGATCGACCCGGACCTGCAGCTGCCCGAGCATCAAGCCGCGCGACACACGCTGCAGCAAGCGCACACCGGCAGCCGGCGCGTGGTGAAAGAAGAAGCGGGTTGATGGCGCACGTGTCGCCAGCCTGGTCGCCGATGGTCGTGCGTGCTGGCGTGTTCGGCGCGGCGCTGGGCGTGTTCGAAGCGCTTTGCGTCGCGCTCATCGACCACGCGCTCTTTCTCTCCCCCGTGGAGTTTCTGCGTTTCGCCTTGATCGCGCTGCTCGTGAACGCCTCGATTGGCGTCGTGTTGGGTAGCTCAGTGCAAGCCACGCTCGCCGTGCTGCAGCGTGCGCAGCTGTTGGCTGCGTCCGGCTTGGGCCGCGGAGTGGTGCTTGTGCTGACCCTTGTCGCGTGGCCTCCTGCGGCGGCCGTGCTGTGGTCGCTCAGCGCGGGACGTCGCGTCCGCGAGCTGCCTGGGCGCCTCTGGTGGGTTGCGGCCCTCGCCGTGTGCTCCGCATGGGGACTCGCGCAGCTGGCGGGCCGCTTCGCGCGCTGTGCCGCGACGGGCGATGCGCGGGCACGCTGGCGCTGGGTCTGGGGGCTGTGCGCATCTGCAGCGTGCGCCTTGGTGGTCGACACCACGGTCCTGCGCCGCCTCTACCCGGTGTTCCACCTGAGCCTCAGCGTATGGGCGTGGTTGGCCGTTGCTGCAGCGAGCGCGCTCAGCTCGTGGCCACCTGCAAGTCTGCGGCACGCGTACAAGCTCGCATTGCTGGTGGTGGCTTGCGCGCTGGTTGCGCCCTTCGCTCTGCGCGAGCTCGGCGCGGCTCCCAATGCGCGCTTTGCGGTGGAGCTTGCCGCACCGCTCACCGGCAAGTTGCTGCGGCGCGTGTCCGCACCGGCAGCTGCACCTGCGCGTACGGCGCTTGCGACACGCGCCAGTCCAGCTGCGCAGGCAACAGCGACGGGGCCAACGGTCGACCTGCACGGCCAGGACATCCTGCTCATCACCATCGACGCGCTACGCGCCGATCGCCTGGAAGCGTACGGTGGCCACGGCGTCACGCCCGAGCTCGACAAGCTCGCGCGACAGTCGGTGGTTTTTCGGCACGCCTACACCTCCACGCCGCACACTTCGTACGCGCTCGGCTCGTTGCTCACCGGCAAGTACTTGCGGCCGGTGTTGTCATTGCCTAACGCGGCGAGCCAGCACGCGACGCTGCCACGTCTGCTGCGCCGCTACGGCTACCGCACGGCGGGCTTTTACCCGCCGGCGATCTTCTTCGTCGACCAGGAGCGCTTCAAGAGCTTGCATGACGATCGCTTCGGCTTCGAGTACGTGCGCGAGATGTTCGCGCCGGCCGATGCGCGTGTGGCGCAACTGGCGCGCTACCTCGATCAAGCCCCGGCAGATCACCCGGTGTTCGCGTGGGTGCACCTCTTCGAGCCGCACGAACCCTACGAGCCGCCGGCTGCGTTTCGTCGCGGCAACGAGCTGGTCGAGCTCTACGATGGGGAAGTCGCTGCGGCCGATGCCGCGGTGGGCAAGCTCGTGGCGCTGTTCCAGAAGCGTAGACCCAACTCCACGATCATCATCACTGCCGATCATGGCGAGGAGTTCGGCGATCACGGCGGCTACCACCACGGCACCACGCTCTTCGAAGAGCAGACGCGGGTGCCCTTGCTTTGGCTCTCGCCGGGCAAGGTCCGGCCGGCACGGCTCGACGCGCCGGTAGAGCATGTCGACATCGCCACCACCTTGTTGCGCGCACTGGGCATGCCGCGCGACGCGCGCATGCGTGGCGACGACCTAACGCCGTTGCTCGCAGGTGCGGCTGCCGATCCACATGCGCGCGCGTTCGCGTCGATCGACGAGCTGCAGATGTGGACCGATGGGCGTTTCAAGCTGTTGTGCGACCAGCGCCCGCGCGGTTGCCGCTTGTTCGATCTTCAGGTCGATCCCTTGGAGCAGCGCGACGTCGGCAGCACGCAGCCCGCGGAGCTCACGACCTTGCACGACGAGCTGAGCGACTTCATGGCGTCATTGCCGCAAATCGAGGCCGCAGCCATGGAAGGCGGCGGTGGCTGGCCCAAGGCGTTGGCCCGCGCGCGCCTGGGCGACCCCAGCGTGGGGCCCGAGCTCATCGGCTTGTTGGGTTCGGAGCGCGCGCAGGTGCGCGCCGAAGCGTTGCGCGCCATCGCGCGTCAGGGCACTGTGGTCGATCGCGGCCTGCTCGCGACCATGCGCTCCGGCGATCCCGACGCGGCGGTGCGTGCCGAGGCCGCGTTGACGGCGCTGACGCTCGGCGACCACGCCGCGCTGGCGCAGGTGCTTGCGGTGGTGCAACACAGCGTTGCCGATGGCACGCAGGACAACGATCTCGCCCGCCGTGCCGCGTTGCTCTGCGACCCTGCCACGGAGCCTGCGGTGCTGCGCGTGCTCGCGGCGCTCGCCCAAGACGATCGAGCCGACGAGGCGCTGCGCACTGCTGCGCTCACGCGTCTTGGCGACAGCCATGCGGCGCAAGCCGTCGGCCCCCTGATCGCCGTGTTGCCCAACGTGCGTTTGCGCTCGGTTGTAGTGCGCGCCTTGGCGAGCGTCGGCGGGCGTGCGGCCGCGGATGCGCTGGCGAGCACGTTCGAACAGGAACGCTACGCGCAGGCGCGCACCGATGAAGCGCAGGCATTGTTTCGTCTGCACGATCCGCGCGCCGGCAAGCTGCTCTTACGCTTCCTCGGTACCGAGACGGGTGTGCCCGATGGTCTGTCGGTGCTGCTCGAGCACGGGCAAGCCCTGCCCCGCGCGCAAGGTGTCATGCTCGACTTGCGCGGCGGCACATCCGGCGTCGCCGGCGACGGCGGTGTTGCTTTCGAACGCCCCTCGGGTCTAGTCGGGGCGTGGGCGTGCGTGCGCGGTCGTGGCTGCGCGCCCACGGGCGACACGGCTGCGCTCGCGATCCCGCGCAACCTGGCAGTCGGCGAGCCCGCGCGCGTGGTGTTGCAGCTCGACGCGGCGCGCTCGGGCCAATGGCTCGAGGTGGCAGGCAGGCGGCAGGCGCTCGCAGCCGGCGAGAGCTCCGCCAGTCTGCTCATCCCGGTGCCGCCTGCTGCGACGACGCTGCCGCTGCGGGCCAGCCCCGGCACTCATCTTCGGGCCCTGGCGCTCTTGCACCGCAGCGCCGACATCCCACCGCCCAAGCCGCAGGCCTACGATGCTGGCACAGATGCCGCGCCCTGAGCTGCCGCCGGGAGCAGCGCGCCCTTGCGGTAGCCTTCCGCCAGACCCACCAGCACCTCCGCAGGCACGGCGATGACCGCCTCGGCGATGCGGTTGTGCTCGCCATCCTGATGGCGAATGACAACCGTACGTGACTCGTAAGCGCCCTGTAAGATCGACCAGGCGCCGCGCGTCTCGATGGCGAGTGCTTTGATTTCAGGCCAGCGCAGCCGCAAGATGCCGCGGCGGGTTCGCAAGAGCAGCTCCGCAGGCGTGAGCAAGAGGGCGAGCGGTCCGCCGCGTGCCATGCCCCGCCGGGTGAGCAACACCCAGATCACCGGCACGGCGACGGTTGCGACCAGCAGCCAGACTGCAGGCCCCGCCAGTAGCGCAGCGCGCAGGCTTGCTGGCAGACGCAAGAGCCCATCCAGCATCGCGATGCCCAGCAGCAAGCTCGTGTAGGGACCACGCCGCAGCCAAGCGCTGCTGCGCTCGACGACGGCCACGTCTGCTGGACGCTCGCCAGCCGCGACGCTCTCCCACAGCTTGCTCGCCAGCGCTGCGGGATCAGGGAAGCTCGCTGCGTCGCGCTCCGCAGGTGGTCCCAGCCAACGCATCAAGCGTTCGGCGAGCACGCCCGGCGTGCGTTCGAACACGGGCGGCAGCGTGAGGTACAAGCGCCCACTGCGCGGATGAGCGATCACGTAGACGTCGGCCCAGCGTCGGCCTGCGCGCTGGCGCCATTGGCCGTGCTCGCGCACCTCCACCACATCTTGTCGCGGCAGCACGACGTCGCCTTGCGGCGATCGGTAGAGCAACCCTGCCGGTGTGAGCACGAGGCCATAGCGAGGCAACGACATCCGCACGCGCAAACGCCGCAGCAGCGTCGCAGACAGCACCAACGCACGAACGGTCAGCGCCAGCGCGAGCAAGCGCAACAGCAGGCTGAGCGGGTCGAGTGGCGAGTGGGCTTGCGTGTCGCGCAGCACCACGGCCGACCACAAGAACGCCGCCAAGAGCGGCGCTGTCGCTGCGCGCACGCCGGTCGCATCGAAGACGGGCGGCGTGAAACGCTCCACTACATCGACGTCGACATCGGCGGTCGCGGCGGCGGTCGTGGCGGCGGTCGTGGCGCTCTGCGCGGCGAGCGCGTTCTCGGCAGCTTGGATCCAGTGCGCCATGGGTCGTGGGCGCTGTGTAGCTCAGCGCTGGCTCGCTGCACAGCGGCAGTGTGTGGTCGTAGCACGCGCTTGCGCGCAACCGGTTGCGCCGCGCTCGCAGCGCGCAAGCCCATCGGAGTCAGCCAAAGGCTTTGCGGTGGCGCACAGCGTCGCGGCCGCCTCGCATGCTGTTGCACTGGCCGCGCACGCTTGCACACACGCGCGTGCACTTGCCTCTAGCTCGTGCACGGCCGCTGCGATCCTGGCTTCTTGCACTTGCATCGCCGCAAACGCGTGACTGCGCTCGGCTTCCGTGGTCGGTGCAGGTGCGCGTGCGGCGCAGCCGGCCATGCAGCTCGCAGCCCACAGCAGCAGGCCCACGCGTGCGATCCACGTGGGTCCGCAGCCCCGGATTGCGAACACCTTGGGCTTGTACGGCTGCGGGGCCGTCGCTAGTGTGTAATCAGTCTCCGCCATGCCGTACATCGACCACGCGCGCAAAGAGCTTCGTCTCAAGATCGTGTACTACGGACCCGGGCTCGGCGGCAAAACCAGCAACCTCGAGTACATCCACAAGCACACCCGGCCCGAGCGCCGCGGCAAGCTGGTCGCGCTCAACACGGAAGCCGAGCGCACGCTGTTTTTCGATCTGCTGCCCGTCGAGATCGGCCGCTACAAGGACTACCAGGTGCGCGTGCACCTGTGCACGGTGCCCGGCCAGATCGCCTACGACCGCACGCGGCAGCTGGTGTTGCGTCACGTCGACGGCGTGGTGTTCGTGGTCGACAGCCAACCGGCTCGCCTGCGCGAGAACCACGAGAGCATGCGCAACCTCGAGGCGAACCTGCGCTTGCAGGGCGACGACCCCGCCAAGATGCCCTTGGTCGTGCAGTTCAACAAACGCGATCTGGCAGGCCCTGGTGGCATCGAGGCCTCGCGCGAGGCGCTGGGCATCCCGCCGGGCGTGCTGCAGATCATCGCGAGCGCCGGACGCGGCGAAGGCGTGTTCGAGACACTCAAGGCCATCCTCAAGGAATGCCTCGCAGTGGTCGAGGAGCCGTCGCGAGCGCCGCCGGGGCACTCGCCGTCCATCGTGCCCGGTCAGCGCGTGTCCATGTTCCCGGAGGCGACGGCAGGCACGCCGGGTTCCGAGAATTCGGGGATGCTCGTCATTGCCACACTGCCGAAGCTGCCGCGGTTGTAGCGCCAGGTTCGCGGGCGCCTTGGGGGCGCAGCATCAAGGCGCGTAGCGCAGCCGCCGCAGCGTGCCCGTCCGCCGCACCTCCAGGCTGTGCGCGGTGCCGGCACCCAACTGCAACATGCCGCGCGCTTGCGCCGCCGAGCGCACCAGCTCGGCGTCCACGGTCAGCAGTAAGTCGCCTGCCTTCAGCCCGGCCCGCGCGGCCGGCGAACCGTCGACCACGGCGTCTACCACTACCGCTCCGGCGCGGTTGCGTACGCTCAGCGCTGGGCTTCTGCCATCTGCATTGGCGGGGCCGGTCGCGCTGTCGCGCTGTGCCTCGGGGGCGTCGACCAACTCGGGCAAGCGCAGCACCACCCCGGGGGTCTCCTGCCGCGTGAACACGCGCGTCGGCGCGCTCGCTGCAGTCTCGCCTGCTTGTGCATGCCGTGCGCGTAGGCTCGTGTCGCCGGGCGGCAAGTTGGTCAACACGAAGTGTCCCGCGTGATCGGTGCGCGTGGCGTGCGCCCAACCGGGCGGCTCGGTGGCTGCGACTTCCGCATTCCACACCGGTACGCCGCGGCGGTCGACCACGTCGCCGCTGACGCTGCCCGCCGGCACCAGCACGAACGCCTCGGGCGGTCGGTCTTCCGCGCGCGCGCCCCCGCTGACCAGCGCATTTCGGCTCTGCGAGATGAATCCCGAAGCATCCACACTAAGCGTGTAAGTCCCATCGCTTAGGTGCTGAAACTCGAACAAACCGTCGCTGTCGCTGCGGGCCGTGCGCGGCACGCTCAGCCAGCCGGCCGTGAGCGTGATGCGCGCGCCTTGCAGTGCGGCGTTGGCGTCGCCGTCGAGCACCGCGCCTTGCAGTGTTCCGCCCGCTTGCAGGCGGATCTCCAGCTCGTGCTCCACCGACGTGACACGCAGCGGCTTGCCGGCCGCGTATTGCGGTTGATCCACGCTGACGTTGTACGGTGGCGGTGGCAGCCCCGGCGCTTCGAAGGTGCCGTCGGGCGCCGACAACACCGTCAGCGCGAACGAGGTGCTGGCTGCCAACGCGCGCACGTTCACGCTGGCGCTCTCGATCGCTCGGCCTCTGTCATCGAGCACGCGTCCGCGCAGCGTCTTGGTCTCGCTATCGAGCACGAGCACCACCTTGGCCGTGCCGCGCGCCTCGACCTGCGCCGCGCTGCGCACTGGCGGAAGCCCGTACGGGAACGCCGTCACCTGGACATTGCCGACCAGCGCATCGAAGCGGAATGAACCGTCGCGCGCGCTCAGTGCAGAACGCTGCGATCCGTCGCGGTCGACGAGCAGTTGCACCCGCACGTGAGGGATCGGTTGCCCGTTGGGATCCTGCAGCTCGCCTTCGAGCACACCGCCGCGCGTGAGCCGAAGCTCCACGCCCGAGCTCTGCTCGCCCGAGCCCAAGCGCACGGCGACCGGCGCGCTGGTCGCGAAGCCGGCATGGCTCGCGCACAAGCGCAATGCCCCTGGCGGCACGCCGTTGAGTTGAAACTGACCCTTGGCATCGCTGCGGAACGCTGCGGCCTGGGTGTCAGCTTCGGCGCTTGCCCGGGCGTCCGGTGTGACCGGTCCAGCCAGTGGAATGGCTGGGATGCCGCCATGCATCACGCCGAGGTTCTCGCCTCCGGTCGCCTGCTGACTGTTGCTCGCGTTGGCGTCGCGCGGTGCCCAGGCAGAGCTCGCGCTGAGATCCACGTTGGTGCCTGTGATGCTCGTGCCGCGCACCACGACGTTGGCGTCCGGCACGGGCTCGCCATCGTCGTCGAGCACTTGCCCGCTGATCGAGCCGGCCCGAAGCAGCGCGAGCGGGAGCGCCTGGCCACCCGGTCGCACCCAGCCATCGAACGCCACGTAGCCTTGCGCGCGCGCAGCCACGCGTTGCGTCACAGCGCGCAACCCACCCAGGCTGAAGCCGCCGTCCGCCGCGGTCTGGGTCCCGCGCGTGGGGGCGCTCAGCGCCTCTTCTTGCAGTTGCACGCTGGCGCCGGCGATCGCTCCGCCGGTCTGCGCGTCGTACACGCGGCCGGTGAGCAGCACCCCCGGGGCCAGCTGCAGGTCGACCTGCACGAGCCCACCGGGGTCGACCGCCAACCCCTCGACCGGTGCGCTCACCTGGCCTGCGTGCTCAGCCCGGAGCTCGTACACGCCCTCCGGAATGGGCTCGAAGCGAAAACTGCCCAAGCTGTCCGACTGCACTTTCGCGTTCGGCCAGACGCCGCTGCCGGCCAGCGTGACGGTAGCACCCGCGATAGCAGCGCCAGCCTTGTCGAGGGTGCGTCCGGCAATTGCGGCCGTGCGAGGTAGCACGACGGTTACGGATTGTGTCGCGGGCGCTGCCACGTTGCGCACCACGCTGCGCTGATGAATCTCCAGCGAAACATCCAGGTCGATCATCCCTGGCGGAAGAGTATCAAAGGCGAATGCACCCGTGTCGTTTGTGATCGTCTCCGATGCAATTGGGATCGTCTCTGCTCCTGCGGCATTGCCGGGCGAGGCACGCACCCGCGCGCCGGGCAGTGCCTTGCCCGTCTCGTCTTGCACCGTGCCTGCGATGCGTGCACCTGGTGGCAGCACCACGCGAACCGTGCGCGGACCCGGTTGAGCGCTCAGCACGGTGCGCACGAACCCCGCGTGGTCGATTGACACCTCGAGCGGGCTGTCTGGACAGTCCGTGAAGCGCACATGGCCGGTCGGGTCGGCGGCGGCCTGTGCCCGAAAGGCATTGCCGGCGCTGGCGTTGACGAGCCCCCCGGCGACGGGGTGGCCATCACTATCCACCAGCAGTAGCAGCAGCAGCTGGCCGCTCCGCAAGCCCAGCCGGTGCGGACCCGCAACGGGCACTTCCGGCGCCTGCCGCAACCGCAGTCCCACGCCGATCGCCACGACGGCGACGGTCGCGAGGGCTGCCAGCAGGCGCGCACGGGCGCGGCTGGGTCGGGGCGGCTGGGGCGTCTCGGACATGCGGGCAGAGCGTACGCTGCTGCGCGTCAAGGTTGCCACCCGCGTCGTGCAGTGCTACACGCTGCCCCCTGGTGAGGTAACAGCATGTCTTTCGTCTGTGATTACTGTGGAAAGGGCCGCCAAAAGGCCCACAAGGTCAGCCACTCGAACATCAAGACGCGCAAGTGGCAGGAGCCCAATCTCCAGCCGGTGCGCGCGATGCGCGATGGCCAGGTGGTGCGGGTTCGCGCCTGCACGCGCTGCATCCGCACGGGCCGTGTGAGCAAGGCGGCTTGAGGCTAGCGAGCGGCCGCAGGCACGCTCGCCCAGTGCGTGTCGACCCTCGCGTCAACAGCGAGGGGCTCGACATCGACGAGCCGCTGCCGCCACGGCCCGAGGGTAGTCCGCCCGACGCGGTCGTGCTCACCTTCAAGGTTCCGTCCGAGCTTGCGGGCTTGCGGCTGGATCGCTTCATCCAGCATCGCATCCCGCGGCTGTCGCGTACGCGTGCGCAGGCCATCATTCGTGGCTGTGCCGTGCGGCTCGATGGCGTGCGGCGTCGCCCTTCGGACATCGTGCACCAGGGCGAGACCGTGTACCTGGTGCGCGAGCGCTTCGTCGAGCCGACCACGCCGCTGCACTACGGCGTCGTCTACGAAGACGAGTGCGTGTTGATCGTCGACAAGCCTGCGGGCTTGCCGATGCATCCGACTGCGACTTACCACAAGCACACGCTCAGCTACTTGTTGCGCGAGAAGTACGCGGGCAGCTTCGCGCCGCGCATCGCGCATCGCCTCGATCGCGAGACCAGTGGTCTCGTGGTGTGTGGGCGCACGCGTGAAGCGGAGCGCGTGCTCAAGCGGCAGTTTGCCGAGCACGGCGTGCGCAAGACTTACCTCGCCATCGTGCGCGGCGAGCTGGCGCAAGACACCGGCGAGATCGCGGTGCCGATCGGGCCGGTGCGCGAGGGACTGCACGTGCGGATGGAGGTGCGCGAGGACGGCCTGCCTTCGCACACGCACTTTCGCGTGCACGCGCGTGTGGCCGGGCACACGTTGGTCGAGCTGTTTCCGCGCACGGGCCGCCAGCACCAGCTGCGCGTGCACCTGTCATCGATCGGTCATCCCATCGTGGGCGACAAGCTGTACGGCCCCGAGCGCGAGGCGCCGTTCCTCGAGCAGATCGAGACGGGCATGACGCCCGAGCTCGAAGCGCGGTTGGGTCATAGCCGGCAGGCGCTGCACGCGCATCGACTCATGTTCCAGCACCCGGGCACGGGGCAAGAGCACGTCGCAGTGGCGGAGCTGGCGCCGGACCTGCAAGCACTGTGGTCGCGTTTGGGCGGCACCTGGCACGCCGCTACGACGAGTGCTGTCGCGGCGGCGCAGACGCGCGCGCTGCTGCACGATTGACGCCCCGGACGGCTGTGGCAAAGTCCGAGACCGACATGCGCTCCACACTCGCCATCTGTGCAACCGGGTTGCTGCTGCTGTCATTTGGCACCGCCTGCGGCAGCAGCACGGCGGCGGGTGGCGTGCACCCGACTTCACCGTTCACGGACGCCGACGCCAAGCTCTTCGAAGACGGCGTCGACTTCGTCTCCGATCCAGCAGCGCTCGGCGGTCGCTGGGCCGAAGAGGCCGAGCGCGAAGCCATTGGCCGCATCGACGCCGCCGATGCGATCACAGTCGTCACCGTGACCGCGCTGCGCACCGACATCGATCCGCAGCAGCGCACCACCTACGGCATCGCGACCACGACCGTCGAGAACATCAAGGGCACACTCGGCGGCGACCCCATCACGCTCTCGGTCAGCGGCGACGCGCCCGGCTACGCCACCATCGATCGGGACCGCCAGCGCTTGCTCAACGAGCGCCTGGTCGCGTTCGTGAAGTGGTACGCCAAGCACGACGGCACGGTGGGCACCCACTTTCACCTGTCGATCGCATCGCCCGTCGTGTTGCAGCAGGTGCGCCAGCGGCTCGACAGGAACAAGCCGAGCAAGAGCATCATCATCGAGAAGAACGTGCAGGAGTAGCCGCGTTCGCTGCGCATGTGCTTTGCACTTGGGTCATGTATGCTCTGCAGCTAGCAGGGAGACCCCAAATGCGTTCCATCCGCTTCAACGTTCTGTGTGTCGCTGCAGGGCTGGCTGGTGTCATGTTCGCCGCAGGGTGCGGGTCCAAGTCGAGTCCCGAGACAGCGGCGCCCGCGCCCAGCCCGACCGCGGCCGCAGAGAAGCCCGCGCCGGCGGCGCCCGCGCCGTCAGCACCGGTCGCACAAGCCGCCACCAGCGCCATCGATGATCCCAGCTTCTCGTTGCATCTGGTGCCTGCCGGTCCGTACAAGGTCGGCGAGCTCGGCCGCGTGGTGGTGCAGCTCGAGCCGCACGGCGTGTTCCACGTGAACCAGGAATACCCGATCGAGATCGCGCTCAGCGGCGACGCCGATACCGCGTTCCCGAAGGCCAAGCTCGAACGCGCCGACGCCGCCGAATTCGGCGAGAAGAAAGCCAAGTTCGAGGCGCCGTTCACGGCGAAGGTCGCGGGCGAGCACAAGCTGCTGGCCAACGTGAAGTTCGCGGTGTGCACGCCCGAGAACTGCGTTCCGGACGAGCGCAACCTCGTGCTCGCCGTGGCCGTGAACTAGGCCCATGCCGAGCCGATCCGGCAGCGAATTGGAAGCGCTCAGCGCTTCGATCAAAGAGCGCTTCCTGCTCGAGAAGCGCGTGCTCTCGTTCGACGAGTACATCGAGGAGTTCCTGAAGCAGCCGCTGCGTCACTCGCGCGACGCTTCGCGCTACGTGCACGACTGCTTCGACTTCTACGGCAGCTACAAGCTGCAAACCCC
>JADGRE010000064.1 GCA_017881185.1 Pseudomonadota bacterium
GTTGCTCCTCGTCACAATAGCGCTGGCTATTGCTCCTCGTCGCGCCTTGCCCTGCGCGCCCGGTCCTGCGCGATAACCGATCAAAACCCCTCGGTCAGACCACTAGGGCCCGGCCCGAAACGCCTTAGCAGAAGGCCGCTTGGTGTAAGATGCCGCTCCACTACCAGGGGGAGGTCACGATGCCAGACGGATCACGAACGAGCACGCCGCTGCAGCGGCAGACGCAAACCTTGTGGAGCTTTGGTGGTACGCGTCAGGTGACTGAAGTCTGCATTCCGAGAGACAGCGACGAGCTCAGACGCGTATTGCAGCAGGCGAGCTCGGCCGGACGCAAGCTCAGCTTTCGTTCGGGCGGTCGGTCGTTCGACACCCAGTCGCTCAACGACGTGCAGGTCATCTCGCTCGAGAAGCTCAAGGGGATCAAAGTCGACGTCGAGGCCGCGACCGTCACGGTGGGCGCTTGCGACGCTTGGGGTGAGATCTTGCGTGAGACCACGGCGCAAGGGCTCGTGCCGCATGCCATGGCGACCTCGAGCCAGGCGACCGCCGGCGGCACGCTCTCCGCAGACTGTCTGTCGCGCTTCTCGCCGACCCACGGCAAAGAAGGCCACCACGTGCTGTGGTTCGACTTCATGAAGCTCGACGGCGAGCTGATCCGTTGCTCGCGCGAAGACAACCGCGACGTCTTTCGCGCCGTGATCGCGGGGCTTGGTTACCTCGGCGTGATCTTGAAGATCTGCTACGCGCTGTTGCGGTTGCCGTACAAGGCGCCCGACATCGCGGTCGCCACGCACTTCGAGCCCTTCGTGGGCATCGAGCAGCTGGCGAAGAAGTTGGTGGAGCAGGTGCAGCCGTTGCACGAAAGGCGCGGCGCGATCGCGAGCGAGCCCGAGCTGTCGGGTGCGGTGTCGGCTGCGCTGTACATGAACGCGCGGCGCGAGGGCCTGATCATGACCTCCAAGTACGTGCAGAGCACTCCTGCGCAGCGCGAGGGCAAGGGCACGGTGTTGCACCAGCCGTACTCGTTCGGGCACCTGGTGCTGCAGGTCTTGGCGCTCTTCGAGCTGCCGCGCATCATCGGCTTCTGGTACACGTTCAACATCGCGTTCAAGCAGCCGCAGCAGCGCGATTGTGTGGACGAGCTCAAGGGCTACACCTTCTTCCAAGACGGCAACGACACCATCAAGCGTTGGGGTCGCGCGATTGGTTTGCCCATGGGTACACGTCAGCAGACCTTCCTCGTGCCGTGGGAGCCGACCGATCCGGATGGTTCCGGCAAGCGTTTGCGCAACTTCCTCGACGATGTCGATGCGCTGCTCGATGCGCGCGGCATCTTGCCCACCTTAATCGACGTGCTCTTTCTGCCGGACGACACGCAGGATGGGTTTCTCTTGTCGTCCAGTCACGGCATGGCGGGTTTCGCGGTGAGCATCGCGTTCGAGAAGATCGTCTCGGCGCGCTTTGCCGAAGAAGAGCGCGCGCTGCGTGATCTCGCGCAGCTCTGCTACGAGAAGTACTGTGGTCGCGTGCACCTGGTGAAGCACGTGTACGCAGCTGACGAGCTGCTCGCGAAGATGTATCCCGAGCTGCAGACCTTTCTGCGACACAAGCAGACGCTCGATGCCCAGTGTCTCTTGCAGAACGAGTTCTTGCAGCGTGTGTTTCCGGTGGCGGTGACTCGCCCCGTACGAGGCTGAAGAAGCAGTGCAGCCCGCCCGGCCGCCGCAAGGGATCGCGCGCTTCGAGCTGCTGCAGCCGCTCGGCCAGGGCGGCATGGGCACGGTGTTCGAAGCGCGCGAGCGTGGCAGCGGTGCGCGCGTGGCGCTCAAGATGCTGCACGGGCGTGAAGGCGCCACGCTCTATCGTTTCAAGCAGGAGTTCCGCGCGCTGCAGGAAGTCTCGCACCCGAACGTGGTGCGCTTCGGCGAGCTGTTCGCCGACGGCGGGCGCTTCTACCTCACGATGGAGCTGGTCGAGGGCGAGAACTTGCTCGACTACGTGCGGCCGGGTGGCGGGGGCGAGCCAGTGCGCACCTCGGCACCCACGACCTCGGTGCACAGCCGCGCGGTGGCCGTGGAGACGCAACGCCTCGGTGTGAATGCAGCTGACGAAACGCTGAGCGACGAGGAGAGCGCGCAGGATCACAGCGACACGCACGATGGCACGCTCGACGTAGAGCGCTTGCGCCTGGTGCTGCGACAGCTGGCCTCGGGTTTGTGCGCGCTGCACGCGGCGGGGCTCGTGCATCGCGACGTCAAGCCGCACAACGTATTGGTGACGCGCGAGCAGCGGCTGGTGCTACTCGACTTCGGGCTCGCCATCGACCCGGAGGATCGCGATTCGGCGGGGCGCGAGCTGGTGGGCACGGTTGCGTACATGGCACCCGAGCAAGTCGAGCCGCAAGACGTCAGTGCCGCCGCGGATTGGTATGCGTTTGGCGTGGTGCTCTACGAGGCGCTCACGGGCCGGTTGCCGTTCCGCGGGCACTCGCTGCACACGCTGGTGCAGAAACACACGAAGCCTCCCGTGGCGCCGAGCTACTACAGCGCGGGGCTGCCGGAAGACTTGTGCGAGCTGTGCCTCGCGCTGCTCAACGCCGATCCGACCCAGCGGCCAGGTGACGACGAGATTGCGCGTCGGCTGGGTCTGGACGCCACGGCCGAGCGCAGCCGCGCGAGCTTCCGGTCACGCCTGCAGTTCTCGCGCGGCACCTTCGTGGGCCGTCAGGCCGAGCTTGCCGTGCTGCATGCGCAGAGCGAGCGGGCGCGCGCGCAAGGCTGCGTGGTGGTGCGCGTGGTGGGTGGGTCCGGCGTGGGCAAGTCGGCGCTGATGCGACGCTTCGCCGAAGAGCTCGGCGGCCGCGCGCGCGAGAGTATCGTGCTGTCGGGGCGCTGCTACGAGCGCGAAGCGGTGCCTTACCGCGGTGTGGACAGCCTGGTCGACGCGCTGGCGCGGCACCTGCGTGCGCGTCACGAGCGTGGCCAGTACGTGTTCGTGCCGCGGCGCGCGGGCTTGCTCGGCCAAGTGTTTCCGGTGCTGCGGGGTCTGCCGCAGTTCGCGCGCGCCGAGCCGTCGCGCCTGTCGGAGCTCGATCCGTTCGAAGCGCGTCGCCTGGGCTTGTCTGCGCTGCGCGAGTTGCTCGCGGAGCTGGGCGACGAGGCGCCCCTGTTGTTGCACGTCGACGATGCGCAGTGGCTCGATGCGGAGAGCGCACAGCTCTTGGAGTCGCTCGTGCACGGGGAAGACTCGCCACACATGCTGCTGGTGCTCGCGCAACGACCGGAAGCGGGCGTCGTGGCCGAGCCGTTGCGGGTGTTGCTGCAAGCGGCGCCGCCGTCGACCACGCTCACGCTCGGGCCGCTGTCGCCTGCCGACAGTCAACGTCTGGCGGCCGAGCTGTCGAGCAGTCGACACGAGCGTGGTATCGACACGCTGGCGGTGGCGTTGCATTCGGGTGGCCACCCGCTCTTCATCCACGAGCTGGTGATGCACGGCGCGGGCGTGGCCAACGACCAGACGCCCAGTCTGGAACACGCGCTCGGCTCGCGCATCGCGACCTTGCCGGCCGAGTGCCATCGCTTGCTGCAGCTGGTGTGCGTGGCTGCCGCGCCGCTGCGTCACGACGTGGCGCGCGCGGCGGCGCAGCTCGACGCGCACGCGTACCCGTGGCTCTTGTCCACCTTGCGCGGCGAGAGTCTGGTGACCTTCCACGAGCTCGGCCCGGACGCCGAAGTGCAGGCGTATCACGATCGTATTCGTGAGCTGCTGCTCTCGCGCATGGACGCGCCCGCGCGCAAGCTGGCCCACGAGCACATCGCCGAGGCCATGCGCACGCACACGCCCGACGCGCTCGACGCGCTCGCCCACCACTTCTTGCTGGCCGATCGACGCGATACGGCTGCACAGTACGCCATCGCGGCGGCTGACCGTGCGCTCGGACAGCTGGCTTTTGCGCGCGCGGCCGAGCTGCTGCGCCTGGCGCTCGAGGTGGTGCGCGACGACGAGCTGCGCGCCACGCTCGAGGAACGACTGGGCGGCGCGCTCGCGAATGCCGGCCATGGACCTGAAGCAGCTGACGCGTTCGAGCGCGCCGCGAGTGCAGCCAGCACCGCGAGTGGGCGGCACTCGCTGGAATTGCAGCGGCGCGCGGCCGAGCAGTGGTTGCGCTCCGGGCATCTCGAGCGGGGCCTTTCCATCGTCACGCGCGTGCTCGCCGAGCTGGGCGAGCAGGTGCCACGCAGCGGCCCGGGCACGCTTGCCTCTTTGGCTGCGGGGCTGTTGCGTCTGCGTCTGCGCGGTTCGAGCTTCGGCTTGCAAGCGCCTCGCACGCTCACGCCGGACGAGCAACTGCGGCTGTCCACGCTGTGGACCGTGGCTGCGGCGCTCAGCATGATGGACACGCTCAACGCAACGGCATTTCAGGTGCGCCACTTGCTGCTCGCGCTCGAGCTGGGTCAGCGTGAGCAGAGCATCAAAGGCATGGCGGTTCTGGCGGCAACCTTGAGCCTGGTCGACGGGTCGTCACGCCGCTTCGCCATGCGCCTCTTGGCCACGGCGCACGAGACTGCATCGGCTGTGAGCTCGGCAGAAATCGAAGGTTGGATCGCGCTCGACGCTGGCATTGCAGCCCTGAGCACTGGCGACTTCCGCGCTGCCGAGCTGTCTTGCGCGCACGCAGAGGCGAGCTTCCGCGATCGCTGCACCGGCGTTGCTTGGGAGCTGGTCACCGCGCGCGCCTTTCTGTTGTGGTCCAGCTGCTATCAAGGTCGTCTGCAGCAGATCGCAGAGCTCTTGCCCTCGATCGTGGAGCAGGCACGCGCGCGCGGCGATCGCTACGCGCTGTCCACCTTGACGCTCGGTCCGCTGCACATGGTGGGTCTGGCGGCCGACGAGCCCGAGCGCGTGCGGCGCGAGTGCGAGGCGGAGCTGCCGATGTGGTCGGCCCCTTCGGCGTATTTTCAGCGCATGTGCGGCTTGTTCATGCTGGCGCAGGCCGACCTCTACGAGGGACGCGCGCAAGAGGCCTGGGAGCGCCTGGACGCAGAGTGGGGAACGCTCAAGCACACCATGGCGTTGCGCGTGCAGTTCTATCGCGTCGATTTCTCGTGCTTGCGTGCGCGCGTGGCACTCGCGCTGGCGGCGCAACGACCAGCCCAGCGTGCGCAGTGGCTCGCGCGCGCGCGTTCGGGTGCGACTGCGCTCGGGCGCGAAGGTCTAGGCTTTGCACGCGCGCTCGCGACCCTGCTCGAGGTTGACCTTGCGCACCAAGAGGCCGACGCACAGCTCGCTCAGCGCTTGTTGACGCGTGCGCGCGTGGAGCTCGACGCGCAAGGCATGGCGATGCACGCGGCGCTCAGCAGCCTCGCGCACGCGCGGGTCTGCGGCGATCTGGGCGCTACTGCACGCGCCGAGGCCGAGCTTGGCGCGCTCGGCGTGCGTGCGTGTGGCCGCATGCTCGGGCTGTGGCTGCCGGGTCTGTCGCAATTGCCGGCTTGACGAAGGCACGCCGCACGGACCACGGTGTACGCCCCATGAGCGAGCGCTTCGTGCTGCACAGCAAGTTCGAACCGTCGGGCGATCAGCCTGCGGCCATCGCCCAGCTCGTCGCGGGGCTAGAGCGCGGCGACCGTTATCAAACGCTGCTCGGCATCACCGGCAGCGGCAAGACCTTCACCATTGCGAACGTCATCGCGCGGCTCAACCGGCCGTGCTTGATCATGGCGCCCAACAAGACCTTGGCGGCGCAGCTCTACAGCGAGATGCACGAGCTGTTCCCCGAGAACGCCGTGGAGTACTTCGTCAGCTACTACGACTACTACCAGCCCGAGGCGTACATCCCCACGAGCGACACGTACATCGAGAAAGACTCGATCCTCAACGAGCGCATCGACCGGCTGCGCCACAGCGCCACGCGTTCGCTCTTGTCGCGTCACGACGTGATCATCGTGGCCAGCGTGTCGTGCATCTACGGCATCGGCTCGGCCGAGTGGTACGACCACATGACCATTCGTCTCGAACGCGGCCAAGAGCTGCGGCGCGACGAGCTGCTGCGGCGCTTGGTCGACATTCAATACGAGCGCAACGACATCGACTTTCACCGCGGTACCTTCCGCGTGCGCGGCGACGTCATCGAGATCTTTCCGGTGTACGAAGACGAGCGCGCCGTGCGCGTGGAGTACTGGGGCGACGAGATCGAAAAGCTCAGCGAGATCGATCCGCTGCGCGGCAAGGTGCTGCACGAGCTCGACCGCTACGGCATCTACCCCGGCTCGCACTACGTCACGCCCGAGCAGCAGCGCCGCAGCGCCATGAGCTCCATCCGGCAGGAGCTGCGCGAGCGGCTGGACGAGCTGCAAGCGCAGAACAAGCTGGTCGAGCGCCAGCGCCTCGAGCAGCGCTGCAACTACGATCTCGAGATGCTGGAGCAGATGGGCTTCTGTCACGGCATCGAGAACTACGCGCGGCATCTCTCCGGTCGCAAGCCGGGCGACCCGCCGCCTTGCCTCATCGACTACATGCCGGAAGATTTCATTCTGGTCATGGATGAGTCGCACCAGAGCGTGCCGCAGGTGGGGGCCATGTACAAAGGCGACCGCTCGCGCAAAGAGACGCTCGTCGAGTACGGCTTTCGTCTGCCGAGCGCGCTCGACAACCGCCCGCTGAAGTTCGAAGAGTTCGAGCCCAAGATCAAGCAAGTCATCTACGTGAGCGCGACGCCGGCCGAGTACGAGCTCAAGAAGTGTGAAGGCGTGGTGGTGGAGCAGGTGGTGCGCCCCACGGGCTTGCTCGACCCGGTGATCCACGTGCGGCCGGTGGGCAATCAAGTCGAAGACTTGCTCGGCGAGATTCAAAAGCGCGTGGCACGCAACGAACGCGTGCTCGTGACCACGCTGACCAAGCGCATGGCCGAGGACCTTACCGAGTACTACGGCGAGCTCGACGTGCGCTGCCGCTACCTGCACAGCGATGTGGATACCCTCGAGCGTGTGGAGCTGCTGCGTGACCTGCGGCGCGGTGAGTACGACGTGCTGGTCGGCATCAACCTCTTGCGCGAAGGCCTCGACCTGCCGGAGGTGTCGCTGGTGGGGATTCTCGACGCCGACAAGGAAGGCTTCCTGCGTTCGGCGCGCTCGCTGATTCAGACGATAGGTCGCGCCGCGCGCAACGTGCGCGGCGAAGTCATCATGTACGCCGACAAGCGCACCAAGGCCATGGAGCAGGCCATCGGCGAGACCGAGCGCCGGCGTAAGCTGCAAACGCAGTACAACATCGACCACGGCATCACGCCCGAGACGGTGATCAAAGCCATCCACGACATGCTGCCCGAGGCGGGCGGCGGCGATTACGTCACGGTCCCCATCTTGCGACCGGGCGAAGAGGGCAAGGGCGAGGTGCTGCTCGAAGAGATGCGCGCCGAGATGCTGCTGCTGGCCGAGCAACTCGAGTTCGAAGAGGCGGCCAAGCTGCGCGACAAGATCCACGCACTCGCGAAGGAACAGGGCCTGCCCGAAGCTGGGCCGCGCAAGCCCAGCGCGCCGCCCAGGCGCAGCAAGTCGCGCACCCGGCGTTGAGCTGGCGCAGGTGTCGCCGCACGCGAGCCGGGGCTCACCGGCAGCTGCCATCGCCGTGGGGGGACAGGTGCTTGCAGGCGCGTCACTGCCACGACACAGCGCAAATCCTGGCGCAATCACGCCCTGCCGGGTTGAGCGCCCCCGGCGCTCGCGCTAGCCTCAGCGACGATGCGCATCTCGTTCGGTGTGCCCGCAGCGCTGCGGGTCTTGGCTTTCATTGCAGGCGCCAGCTGTCTGCCCGTGCACGCGCAGTCTGCGGCCGCGGACTTGGTGCCGCCCGCGCCGCCCGCGCCGCACGAGATCATCGAGCTTCAGTTCACGCCCACCGATCACGCGCAGATCGCAGTGTGGCTCGAAGACAGCACCGGCAAGTTCCTGGCGACCATGGGCCTCACCGACTCCGTTGCCACGCGCGGCATCGGCAACCGTCCGGGCGCCTCGCAGATGAACAGCGGTTTTCGCTGGCCGTACGGGCGGCGTGAAGGCGTGCTGCCCGCGTGGGCACATCGACGCATGAGCGCGCCAGGTGCACAGCCCTTCCGGCGCGTCATCTTCCAGAACCGTCGCACCGAGGGCCTCGCCTCGCGCACCAGCGACGACTACTCGCCCGACAACTACTTCTGCTTGTCGTTCGACAACTCGCGCTCGCAGAAAGACGCGCTCGACGCCGTCAGCTGCGCCAGCGTCTTCAACAGCGACAAGGGCCGCTACCTCACCCAGGCCGATGCCGCCAACGGTTACGGCGAGCCCTACGAAGACCTGAAAAACCACGTCGGCCGCATGCAGCCGTTGTCACTGAGCTCGCTGTATCCGCCGCGGCGCGACCTCAAGAGCTGCGCGCCCGGCTGCTACGAGTACGCCGACGTCGCCCACTATGCCGACGACGCGCGCGCCGTCATGCCCGACATCGACGCCGTCACCATGGCCACGCCCAAGGGCGGCGAGCTCAAGCGTCTCATCTACCTGGTCCCCGACGCCTGGCCTGCCGGTCATTACCTCGCCTGCGTAGAGATCAACGTCGAAGGCGACTACAACGAGCACTACAACAGTGTGTTGTTCCCCACGCCGCACACGCCCGCCGACGACTGGGACTCCTGGGCGATCAACTACGGCTACGCGTACCGCGGCCAGCCTTCGGTGAGCTACTGCGTCCCCATCCAGCTGGGGCTCGAAGGCCAGACGAGCTACACGGTGGAGCAGCCGGCCGGCGCAGTCACGAGCTGGGATACCGCCAACGCCGACTACGGCAAGCTGTCCGACGTCGCGACCATGAGCGACGATCCCGTCAAAGCCCCCGGCAGCGGCGCCGACCGCTTGCTTTTGAGCGGCAATGGCTACCGCGTGAAGGCCACCGTGAAGCCGCCCATCGTGTGCAAGGGCAACATGCCGCCCTCGGCCGTCACGGATCTCGCGCTCGGCGCCTATCCGAGCGCGCTGCACGCGCACCAGTGGGTCAGACTGCAGTTCCGCGCGGCGGACGACGACACCGGCGTGTTCCGCTACGACGTGCGCGTCTCCACCGAGCCGATGGTCGACGACGCCTCGTTCATGCGTGGTCAGCCGGCCAAGAGCGCATCGGTCGAAGCCGAGGAGCTGCAGGTGCCCATGGACGTGAAGTCCGGGCAGATGATCCAGCTGAGCATGGGCGGGCTCTACGCGCAGACCCACTACTACATCGGCGTGCGCGCCATCGACGACTGCGCGCTGCCCGGCAAGCTCAGCGTCGCCGAATACACCACGCCCAAGCGCACCTTCGCGACTGTCACGCCGTGCTTCGTGGCGACCGCCGCGTACGGCACGCCGCTGGCGCATGAAATCTCGGTGCTGCGGCGCTTCCGCGATCGCCATCTTTCCAGCAACGTGCTAGGTCGAGCCTTCGTGCACCTGTACTACGACGTCGTCGGCCCGAAACTTGCGGCAGTGATCGCCAAGAGCGAACAATTGCGTTCCATTACGCGCAGCTTGCTCGCACCCGCGGTAGCCTGGGCCCGCACGCTCGACGATTGAAAGCGCGCCCGACGCATCTTCATGTCAGCTCGTATCGGTATCTTCGCGGCAGTGTTTGGCTTGTGCCTGCAGCTGGGTGGTTGCACGCACGTGCACCCGTACGAGCGCGAGTATCTGGCGCGGCCGGGCATGGATTTGAAGCGCGAAGCGCTGGCGAGCGAGTTCGAGGGGCATGTTCACGACGCGCGTGAAGGCGCTACCGGCAGCAGCAGCGACAGCACAGGCGGCGGATGCGGCTGCAACTGAGGACGCCGACGCGATTTGGGCTCCATCCGCGGCTTACGTCCTCGGGGCCTCGGTCACGCTACGTGAGTAGCGCTCCCTCGGCCCCTGCGGGCGCGCTCGCGGCTGGAACCCAACTCGCGACGGCGTCCGGTGGGCGTTGGCGCGATGGGTTTGGGGCGGTGTGGCTTGCGGGGAGAGTTTGGGTGGTGGTGTTGCTGCTGATGGCGGCGGGGGCGGTGAGCTTGGTCGCGGCGCCAGCGCGGGCGGATGAGGCTTCGGGGAAGTGGTCGGGGGAGCTCGAGGGTCGGGGGAACTATTTTTGGGAGCGGTCGACTCGGGTGGTGGTGCCTACGTTCAAGGCTACGGTGGAGTCGCCAAATGGGGTGCACTTCAAGGCGGACTATCTGGTCGATGTGATCTCGAGCGCGAGCATTGCGCAGACGGGTGGCGGTAAGGATGGCGTGTTCACCGAGCTGCGGCATGGTGTGGGCACGGCTGTTGGCAAGCGGCTCGCGGTGGGGGACAACGAGCTCGATCTCACGGTGCATGGCAAGTACAGCACCGAGAACGACTACGTTTCGTTCATCTACGGTGTCGATTCGTCGCTCACGCTCGATGAGAAGAACACCACGCTTTCGCTCGGGTTGACGCGCGTCGATGACCACTGGGAGATCGCCGGGCCGCTCGCCACGGGGCAGTCGCGCACGCCGAGCTTGGGTGGTTTCACCACGCGCTTGGGCGCCTCGCAGGTCTTGTCGCCGACACTCGTGCTCAGCGGTGGCTACACGCTCGGGCAGCTGCAAGGCTTTCTCGGCAATCCTTACCGGCGCGCGCTGATCGGTCCGCTGCCGCACATGGAAGATCATCCGCACGACCGCTTGCGCCACAACTTCGATGCGCACCTGGCCTGGTATCTGCCCGCCACTTCCACCAGCTTTCACTTCATGTACCGCGCGTACGTCGACTCGTGGTCGGTTGCGGCACTCACGCCGGAGCTGCGCGTGTACCAGGAGCTGGGCGCGAACTTCGTGGCGCGCGTGCGCTACCGCTACTACGTGCAAGACCACGCGTACTTTTACGAGTCCCCGCGTTATCCGCGCGGCTACGCGGGCCCACTCACCAACGATCCGAAGATGGCCGAGTTCGAGTCGCAGCAGGTTGGCCTGAAGCTCGAGTACAAGCTGTCGTTCCTGGAACACAGCCTGCTCGGTTTCGCCAAGGAGACCTGGCTCGATCTCAGCTTCGACCGGCAGTGGTGCACCAATTCGTTCGGTAACAACGTGCTGGCCACGGCCGGCGCGCGCTTGCCGTTCTGAGCGCGTGGGCACAGGCTGCGGCTTGAAATGGAAGCGCTCGTCGTCAACGACCGCATCGTGATTCCGGTGGGCGATCTGTCCTGGACAGCGGTGCGCGCCTCGGGCCCGGGCGGACAGAACGTGAACAAGGTGTCGAGCAAGGTCGAGCTGTGCTTCGATCTCGCCAAGTGCGCGGTGCTGCACCCGGCCGTGAAGGCGCGCATGTTCGAGGCGTGTGCCAACCGTCTCGACGCCGAGGGCCGCGTGCGCGTGGTGAGTCAGGCCACGCGCGATCAAGGCAAGAATCTGCAAGACGCGCGCGACAAGCTCGCGGCGCTGGTGCGTGCAGCACTGTTCGTGCCCAAGCCCCGTCGGCCCACCAAGCCCACGCGCGGCAGCCAGCGTCGGCGCATGGACGACAAGCGCAAGCAAGGCCGCAAGAAAGAGCTGCGCGGCCGCGTAGGGCGCGACGACTGAGTGTGGGGTGCGGCTGTTGGCTACACGCGCGCTCAGCTCGACGACGTCTGCAGCTTTCGCAAGAGTGCGGCCTGGTCCAGGTAAGTGTCCTTGCGCACCACCAGCGCGCCGCGCATGGGCATGATGTCCACGCCATCCCAGCGCAGGCGCCGACCGGTGGCGGGCAGCACGCTGCCGCTTCGCCCGAGCACGGGTCGCTCGTGCGTGGCGTGCGCCGTCCATTCCTGAACCACCAGCTGGTCGCTCGATCGAGTGGTGATCGAGACCGGCGACTTGTTTGCGGCGCTCATCGACGACGGCCTGCACGGCAAGGTCGATCTGGTGGTGTGCGCACCCCCGTTCATCTCGAGTGGACGCCTCGCGAAAGATCGCGCGTACCTGCTGGATCACGAGCCACGCGAACCCTTCGATGCAGGCCCTTACGGCCTCACCATTCATCAGCGCGTGGTCAATGAAGCCGCGCCCTACCTGCGCCCCGGCGCGTATCTCGTGTTCGAAGTCGGCGAAGGCCAGAGCAAGCAAGTGACACGGCTCTTCGAGCGCGCCGGCCACTACGAAAGCATCGAGACCGTTGCACACGACGACGGCTTGGCCGTGGTGGTCATGGGGCGCCGCCAGGCTGCAGCGGTCTGACACCGTTCACGGGCGCCGCGCGAAGTGATGCAGGATCGTGTAGCGCTGCATGCGTTCCGCGCCCGAGGCGTCGCGCGTGTGCACCTCAGCGACGGTGTCGGGCGGGAAGCTCGCGAAGTGCTGCTGGCAGGCCAACAGCACCACGCCTGCCTCGCGGTCGAAGGGTGCGTCATCGACCTTGGCGAGCAGCTGACCGCTGCTTTCGGCGTGCAGTGTGAAGCGCACCGTGGTGGCGTGCGTGAGCTCGAGCCCACCGAGGCGATGGATGACCACGTCGACGGCGGCGGGAAAGACGAAGTCTTGGCGTTCGCCGGGCGTCATTGGGTTCTCGAGCACGCGCACGCCTTTGGCGCGCAGCTTCGCCAGCATGTCGGTCGTGAGCAGCACCGGCAGCATGCCGCGCACGGCTTCGGTGATGGCGGCGATGCGCGCAGAGTCTGCCGAGCACTCGGCGCAGCCCATGAGATGCGCGTCGATGGTATCGAGTTGCGCAGCCTCGAGGTCGCCAGCCCAGTAGTCGACCAGCGTTTCCCACGAAAGCCGGCTCGTGCAAGGCGCTGTCACGAGCGCTTCTCCTGCTCGGTCTTGTTGTCGTAGTTGCCGTGGGCGTCGAGACAGCTGCGCAACGCCAGCAGCGCGCGGTGCCTTGCCACCCGAACGCTGCCGGGGCTCATCGCAAGCATGGCGGCCACGTCGCTGGCGCCATGGCCTTCGTGAAACGACAGCCACACGATCTGCTGCGCACGTTCGTCGAGCGCCTTCACGCAGCGCGTCAGCGCGCCGATCTCCGCGAGCGCACTGGGCGGTGCAGCGACCGAAAGCAGCTCGTCGTCCGACACTTGCATCGTACGCCCTGCGGTCTCGCGCATGCGCAGCATCGTGTTTCGACAGGTGCCGAGCACGAAACGATCGACCTTGTCCACGTCCTCGATGCGGCCCGCGCGGGCGGCCTGCAACACTCCAAGCAGCACCGCTTGCACGAGATCGCACGCACGGTCGTCGTCACGCAAATGGCGCAAGCCATACAGGCGAATGCGCGGACCGAAGCGACGGCACAGCAAGGCTTCGGCTTGCCGTGCGTCGCTTCCACCTGCCGCGATGGCGCGCGCGAGCTCACTGTCCGTCGCGTCTTGCTGCATCCGCGCCGGAGCGTAGCACGGCGTGCGCGCGTGCTCAGGCGCCCAGAGCATCGGCCAATGCGTGCAAGAGCTTGGCCCCGTTGCCACGGTACGAGCTGCCATGCATGAGCGCGAGGGTGGTGGGCTCGGTGGCCGCCAGCTTGCCGAGCAGTGCGCGCGTGCCCGCTTCGAGCGCGACGCCTCCCATGTTCTTGCGCAACGCCTCGGACGGACCGAGCACATCGTTCTCGGTGAGCGCAGGTAGCTCGGCGCCACCCGGCTGCGTGAACAGATCTCCGCACAACAGCGTGCGCGTGGTGGCCTCGAACAGATACCCGCACTCCCAGTTGTGCGGCAGGTGCGGCGCGTCCAACCAGCGCACGCGCTTGTGCCCAAGCTCTAGCTCGGCACCGTCTGCGAGCGCGATCGGCGCGCGGTCGGCGAGATCGTTCACCGACACCATCGCACCGACCTGACCGCAGACGACCTGTGCGCTTGGCGCCGCGGCGAGCCACTCGTTGAGCGAGCCACACTCGTCGGCCTCGACATGCGAGAAGCTCAAGTAGCGCAGCTTCGCGGCATCCCCGAGCACGTGCGCCACCGCCTGCCGCACCAGCGGGAACATGCGCCGCGGCCCCGTGTGAAACAACAGTGGCGCGTCATCGACCACCAGAATCTGGTTGAAGGTGAACCCACCCGGAATGAGCCCCGGCGGCGCCGGCGTGCTGATGCGGTAGATGCCTGCGGCGATTTCGTGGACGTTGGTGCCTGAGTCGCTGTTGGTCACTGGCATGGACAAAGCCTCCTGCCCAGGACGTACGGGCAGGAGGCGAATCGTTACGAACAAAGAGCAGGGCGAGCGTCGCCGACGCCAAGCTCAGCGACCGGCCGCTCAGCGGGGCTGCCCGTGAGTACGCCGTGCGGCGTACAATCCCAAAGGAGATTCGTGCGGTGCACGCCGCGGGCGAGAAGGAACCGACCAAGATGAAGTCGAGCTTGAAAAGATCTGCGGTGAAGGCGCTGACGTACAGGCTCGTGATCGTCATCCTGGACTTCGTGGCGATCTACGTGATGACTGGTCGGGCCAAGATCGCGCTGGGTTTCATGGTCGTGAGCAACGTGTACACGACCGCGGCGTACGTCGCGCACGAACGGATCTGGGACAAGATTCAGTGGCAACGTGGCGCGGCGTGACTACTGATCGCGTCCCCCGCCGCCGTCGGTGTCTTGGCCGGCGTCGAGGTCGGGGATGCACTGGCCGTTCTCGCCGGGAACGGGGTTCCGGGTGTCGGACACCCACAGCTCGCAGCCATGAGCATCGCGCTCCACACGCCAGTTCGTGGTGCAATAGAGCTCGAAGACCTTGGAACACTGACCGATGCTGGCACCTCCGAGCCTGAAACCCCAACCCATGACCTTGTCGCGAGGACAGCACACCGTGCCACTTGCATCGGTCTGCGCCGCGTCGAGCCGACCTGCATCGGACTCGCTCGCGTCGCTACCGCCTGCGTCGTCATAGCCGGCGTCACTGCGAGCGTGCGGCAGACTGCGGTGTCGTGTCTGTTCAACGCAGCCCTGCAAGAGAGCAAGGCTCCCACCGAGCACGAGCAGCAATCGAAGGGGCATGGTGGGCATGAGCGTAGCCAAATTCACCGATGTTTGTGAGCGATTACATCCAGCACATCGGCTCTCGAACGCGCACCCGCGGCGTGGAAGACCTGAATCCCCTTGGGTGTCTCTCCGGACGCGCGCATGGCTTCCAGTGCTTCACGGCTCTTCCAGACCGTGACGATCCGAAACTCCGAGCCGTCCTGCGAATTGCGCGAGAGAAAGCTCTCCACGATACCCGGAGTCAGCTCCAAGCTGGCGTCACGATAGGCCCGCTCGAGATCGGGGACGCGAGCCGGGTCAACCACTGCTTCGAGGACGGATATGACCATGAGAATCTCCTGTTGCGTTAATGACGTGTGGAGGGGTGTGCAGCTGCGTCGGCGCTAGGATGGTAACGCCGCGGCTGCGCTTCGTCCATCTCGTGTGCACTCATGGGTCAGCCCCGCTCGGCCCCGCTCAGCGCCCCCGGTTTGCTCATCTCCGTGGTTCCTCGCACGGCCTCGAGAAAGCCTTTCCAGACATCGTTCGGCTCCCACAGTCTGCGGATGTGCGCATTGGCTTGGTCGCGCGACCAGCCGAGCTCCAACTCTCCGAACAACGCCGTGAAGCACGCGACACGCCAGTTGAGCGCACAGTGAACGAACACTTTGCTGAACGCTGACTCGCGCATCAGCTCTCGAAACCGGTCGAAGTCGGATCGGAGCGGCGTTTGAAAGTCGACCGGGATGTGATGGTAGGCGAGGCCCATGGCTGCGACGCTGGCTGCCTCGTCAGGCAAACAGTATCTCGGATCAAGCAAACCCAGATTCACGACAACATCGAAACCCAGGTCCTTGAGTCCCCGGAGCTGGTTCTCGGTAGGCTGCCCCGCAGTCGCAAACCTGTCGCTGATCTGCACGAAGTTGCGTATGGCCTGCAAGTCCATGTTCGAAGTCTAAGACAAGGCGATCGCACCGGCAATACGCGCGCACTGGGCAGAGCGCGTCCCTGCGGGTAACGCCGTTGCGCGTCGCGGCGGCGACTCAGCTAGGCGGTGCGCGCGGATCACTGCGAGATCGGCTCTAAGTTCGGCTTGGTCATGCGACCAACGCGGGGAGTGAACTTCGTCAGCAGCAAGCTCTGGTTGGGCTGCTCTGGCCGTGCTAGCATTGTGCCAGCATGGCCAAGACAGCCGCAACCCTCACCATCCGGAACGTGCCGCTGCGGGTCGTCCGTACTCTCAAATCCATCGCGAAACGTCGCCACCACTCGATGGAACAGGAAGTTCGTGATCTTCTTGAAGAATACGTTGGCGAGCGCTCCGCCGTGTTGAAACAGATCGAGGCTTCTTGGGAGTCGCAGTCTCGGCGGCCATCGGCTGCCGAGGTCGAGAAGTGGATTGCGGCGGGCAAGAGGTGAAAGCCGTCGTCGATACGAACGTGATCGCCTACTTCCTGTTGGGCACTCCGAAATTCGCAACGGAGGCACGCTCGTTTTGGGATCAAGCGGACGAGTTGCTTGCCCCGTCGATCTGGGAGGCCGAGATAGCCAACGTGATCTGGATGGCTGCGCGATCAAACGTCATCACCACCGACGATGCGACCGCGAAGTTGGCGCTTGCCGGCCGGCTTGGCGTTCACTCGGTCAACAACCGAACGCTATGGCAGGGCGCGCTCACGCGTGCACTGGCGTCGGGCGTCGCGGTCTACGACACGCTCTACGTGGAGCTGGCCGAGCGCGAGGGCGTGCCGATGGTGACCTTCGACGAGAAGGTGCTGAAGACCTATCCGGCGATCGCGAAACGACCCCGCGATGTAGCGTGACGCGTGGGCGGGCCTGCGTCAGCGCCCGTTTCAAAGTGACCGTTTTCACATCGAATTCATGTGCAGGAGGAAGAAAGGCGACCCGTGTCGCGCCGTGCTCGGCGCCGACCACAGCGGGTCGCGCATCCCTCCCGAGATCGTGGCGAAGAAAGATCCTCTGCACCGGTCACGCCGACGACGGCGGCGCCGGCGACGCAAACTGAGAGACGGAAGCGAGCTCCCTAACAGCTAGAGCGCCGAACAGGTTGATTCCATCGTCAAGCCGCGGCTTTTCGTCGTTGAATGGTTTCCAGATCCAATCGAACTCCGCGGTTTGCTTGGCCAACTCGATCGTGCGCTCCAACAAACGGCGGTCCAGGTCATTTGCGATGAGCCGTTCGCGGAACTGTTGCAGCCCGCCTTGACTGAACGCGGGCAACTCGGCGCCCAAGCAGCCCAGCACCATCTGCCAGCGCAGGTCGACGACACTCAGCTCCACCGCCTCTGCATCCGAGGTGCCGAGATATGCCTGCAGCAACAGCGCCATGCATAGCAGCGCCGGCGCCACCGGCTCCGCGCCCGCACCCGTCTGCCGGTACATGCCTTCCAAGTCGTCCTCAAAGCCCCGGTCGAAAAGCTCGTGGCGCTGCAGTCGCAAAAACGCAAACAGCTTGCGGGTGCGCTTCAAGCGCTTGATGATCAGTTGCTCTCGATGTGACAATTCGCGCGGTGGGTTCCATCGCTTCATGACGGGCCTCCTGGATAGGAGAACACCAGATCACGACTCGACGCCGTCTGTCGATCGGGGCGGCCAAGCGATCGAAACTCCTGCGTAATTCAACCTGATCGGCGCTCTAGGCATCTTTGGTGCACCGACCTTCGTGGTCGGTGACGATCTGTTCTGGGGAAACGATCGGTTGGAGCAAGCGCTCGGTTGGGCTCGGAAGGCTCACCAGACTTGAACCGATGCTAGGCAGCCACCGTGCACCACCCTTCGGTTCTTGACGCCCGGCTGTTAGGAGTGTTGATATCCCCGCCATGCCAAGAGCCAAGAAGAAGACCGCCCCTAAGTCCGCCGCCGCCAAGATCAACAAGAGCGCGTGGATCCGCAGCCAGCCCGCCAGCATGTCCGCCAAGGAAGTATTTGAGAAGGCGAAATCCGAGGGCATCAAACTGTCGGTGGCTCAGGTCTACACGGCACGCAGCAGCGCGAAGAAGGCCGGCAAGAGCAGCACGCCGAAGGGTCAAGGCGGCCGACCCAAGGGCGGCAAGACGATCAAGGCCGAGATCGCCGGTGACCTCAATGCCATCCGTCGCGCAGTCTTCGAGCACGGATTCGCGAAGGTTGATGCGTTCCTCGCCGAGCTGAAGAAGAGCGTCGGGCTCTGAATCCTGCCAGATCCGTGGCCCCGTCGAGTCGCGGCCCTCCGGTCGGCTAACGCCGGCCCAGGGCACTCTGCGGACCGGTCTCATCGTTGTTCGGGCGTAGCCAGAGTGCTCCGTGAGCCACGGCCACGTCAGCTCGTAGATCAGCAGCACGCGGAAGGCCTGTGCTCGACGCTTCGTGCAAGCACGTAGGTGGTGCCTCGCACGAGCACTTCCAAGCGGTACCGCTTGTCGCGAACGCCCTCCGGGTAGTTCTCGTGGTGAAAGTCGAGCTCCAGCAGCGCGTTGCCTGTCTTGAGCGTATCCGCTTCAAACCGCCTCGCCGGCAACTGAGTCATCCGGAATCACGTGCAGCGCTTGTACGTGCCAGGCGGAAGTCCACGCTTTCTGCGGTGAGCGGCGCTAGCGTGGCTCGCAAGAACGCCCCAGTGCCCGTGCGCGTGGGGCGCGGTTGCGCATTGACGAACCGGAGAGCGTTTCCAACCTGCACCAGTGCGAATCTAGCAAACATGCTCGCTGGGCCCAGATCGTGCATGTCAGCAGGTATTTGCCGCGCGCGCCGCGGACCTATCAAGGGGTGAGCACGATGAGCCAGATCAAACCAATCCTCGTCCTGTTCGGGACCGCGACGCTTGCTGTCTGGGCAGGTTGGCACGGCACGGCACACGCAGACCTCGGGGCCTGCGACAATATCTTCATCGTAGCCAACGCGCAGTGTGAAGTGGTCCCGCCGAGCGCTCGATGCGAAACCATGTGCACGCCGGTGTCGGTGCGCGTCAGCTGCGCCGCGCGACTCTCAGCCGAGTGCAACGCGCAATGCAACAAGCTGCCGAGCGTGACCTGCAGCGGTGCCTGCACCGCCACGTGCAAAGCCGACTGCAGCAAGCTCGACCCCGGTAAGTTCGAATGCACCGGTGCGTGCCGCAGCGACTGCTCGGGACGCTGCTCGTCCAGCTGCAGCAGCGACAGCAACTCGGCGAGCTGCGAAGCCAGCTGCAACGGCTGCTGCGCCACGTCTTGCCAGGCCAGCTGTGCTGCGCAGGCGCCCACGGCCGACTGCGATGCCAGCTGCAAGGCAAGCTGCCAGGGCTCGTGCGAGGTCGACACCAACCTCGACTGTCAGCTGAAGTGTCAAGCACAAGGCGAAGCGAAGTGTGAAGCCGACATCGAAGGCGGCTGCAAGACCCAATGCCAGCAGCAGGAAGGCTCGCTCTTCTGCAATGGCCAGTACGTCGACCGCGGCGACAACTTGCAGAAGTGCATCGACGCGTTGAAGGCGAAGTATCAGATCAAGATCAGCGCGACAGCCCGCGGCAGCTCGAGCTGCGACGACGCCGGTGTCTGCACTGCGTCTGGCAGCATCAAAGCCAACAGCAAAGGCTTGTGCAGCGTGACCCGACCCGGGGCAGAGCGTGCAGAGCACGGCGCTCCGACTGGCGGATTCGGCTTGTTGCTTGGCGTGCTGACTTGGCGGCGCCGGCGCTCTGCGCAGCGGTAATCCCAGAGCTGAGAAGCGTGAGAAGATCATGGTCACTCGTAGAATGGTCCGGGCCGGAAGTGTCGTGGTGTGGCTGCTGCTCTCCGCAACCACGACGTTCGCGGCCGAAGCTGATCAGCCCTTCGTCGTCGGCGTCAAGCTTCGCGTCGGCGGGAGATACGACAACGTTCGTAGATGCGTGGCCAGTTCCAAGGGCACGCCGGGCGGGCCAGCCGCCGACATCTCCGCATTCGTGGAGTTGCCCCTGGGCGTCGGCCAAGCGCTGCAGGTGGACCTGCCGCTCATGCGGCCGATCCTCTTTGCCACCGCGTTCCACATGTTGCAGTTCGAACCGAGCGCAACCCTCAAGTTCCGCGACACCAAGGGTGGCGAGGTCGGCTGGGTCGTTGGACCGACGCTCGGCGTGTCGCTCCACTACGGTCCGGACTACCACTCGGATCTCGACGGCCCTAAGTTCTTCGCTATCGGCCCGATCGTCGGTGGCTACGTTGGGCTCGATTTTCCGCGGCCCGGCAAGATCTTCAATTTCGAGCTCGGCCTGACGCCGTACCTGATTCCGCTCTTTGGCGTGAACGATCCCGCCAACCACGCAGGGATCGTGGTTGGCGGTCTGCTCGACGCGTCGTTTCGCTTCGCGCCCTCCAAGAACTGACTCGACGAATCGGCTGGTCGATCGCGCGAACCAGCAACCTCGCGTATCAGAACGCTGACCAGAGCACTGTGAACGGGCTCGTCGCGATGCATGAGTCACGCCATTCGCTCGAGGCCAGACGCTGAGCGATTGCCTTGGGCGAAAGCACGTGGTCGACGTGATCGATTTCTAGCGCGCTCCTCGGCTGCCAGCTCGCCTGCGAGCTCTTGGCCTTCATCTTCGCGCTCATTCTCTTGTCCCTTCGACCCGACACGGCGCACCGGGCCACGAAGCTCCGTCCAGCTTGCATTCCCACGCTACGTCTTTGTGCGTGCGCGGGTGACACGACACCTCGGCGGGACAAACGGCATCACCGGCGGGCTCGCGGGCACAATCGTGGGGATCGAGGCAAGCAAACCAAGCGCGACGCAGGCTTGAGTTGCGCTGAGTCTCGGCGAGACCGCGACGCTGAGAGCCGCGCCGTACGCGTCTCAGCTCGGATCTGGCTTGGGCGTGGTCTTGCTGGGTGGCAGAGCCGCGGGCTCTTTGATGTAGTCGCCAGGCAGCTCGCCGGTCAGGCTCTTCAGAAACGCGAGCACGTTCTGTAGCTCTTCGTCACTGAACTTTCCCTTCGCGGTCTGGTACTCGACCATGACCTTCACCGCATCTTCCAGCTGCGGCAGCGAGCCATCGTGGAAGTAGGGCGCGGTCTTGTCGATGTTGCGCAACGACGGGACCTTGAAGAAGAACTTGTCGGCCTCGTTCTTGGTCTCCTGGAAGCGGCCTTCGTCCTTGGTGGGGTACGGCTTCATCAGGCCGAGCTTCTGGTACATCGTGCCGCCGACCGTTGGGCCCATGTGGCACGCGACGCAGCCGGCGTCCATGAACGCCGCCAGGCCCTTGGCTTCTGGGTCCGTGAGCGCGCTCGTGTCGCCGCCCAGGAACTTGTCGAAGCGGCCCGGCGTTACCAGCTTGCGTTCGAACGCGCCGATGGCCCTGGCCACGTTGGCGAACGTGATCGGATCTCGGGTGAGCGCAAAGGCCACGACCACCACGCAACAAGCCCCGAGTCCTGTGATCGCGAGAAGGCGGACGATGCGCCGTGTCTCGGTCTGTAACATCGTCGGCTCTGCCTTGGCCTGCTTGCCGATCTTGCCAAGCTCCGTCCGAGGGCCTGTGGCTGCAATCTCGACGATGCCTTGGCCCGAGGTCACCAGTGTTCCGGAGAACACGGCGGGCAAGTCGCCGCCGCCAGGTCGCTCGAGGGTGCGAGCATCAGCGGCAGGCACCTTGCGAACGGCCGACGCGGGGATTTTCAAGCCTACGCCCAGTGTGGCCGCGACCCAAGAAGACAAGGGATGCGCGGGCGATCGACGAGGCGATCCTTCTCAGTGCTGCACTTGGCTGCAGCGCTGTTCCAGCTCGAGCATGCGTGCGCGCATCTGAAGCACCTCGCGCTCCAACGCCTGCATCTCTTGGGCCTGCACCTTCAGCGCGGCTACGGCCATGCTCGTGTAGCCGTAGAGGTTGACATGGTCCCCGTCCACGCTGGGGCTTGGTTCCACGTCGTCGATGATGAAGCCCACTTGCTCGTGGTTCGAGATGTCGTGCTTGTAGCGGAAGGTCGCGAGCGGCATAGCCAGCAGCTGCTCGGCAACTTTCGAGACTTCGCGCTGGGTCAGGTAGTGGATGTCTTCTTTGTAGCGCGCCCGCGAGATCGGGCAGCCGCCCGTGCCCATCGTCGGGTCGGTCTTGGCACAAACCAAGTTCACGCCGCAACCGAGAGACGGGTCGCATTGGGTACCTACGGTCGCACACGCTGCACCCACCTGTTCGGTCGTGCACGTCGGTTGGCCGGTCGCAGCGTCGCCGCCGGTCCGGCACAGCGGTGCCCCGCAGGTGCGGTACCAACTGAGTCCCGGTGCGGCGCCGCCATCCAGAGCACAAGCTCGCAGCGTGCACACCACTCCGTTAACGGTGCAGCTGCAATCGTTACACCCGTCGCTGGATTTGAAACTGTCGCCGACTTTGTGCGATTGCCCGTTGTAGTCGCACGTGCCGCCAGCATCGGACCCGCCGCCCGTGCCCGCGCCACCCGCGCCCGCAGTGCCAGCGTCTTTCGTGATCGGCGGCAGCTTGCCCACGCAAGCACCGTCCACGCACTTCAGGCCGCTGGAGCAACCCCCGCCGCACGGCTGCAAACACAGCGGCTTGGGCGCGGCGGCACCGCACAGCCAGATCGGGGCGCCGGCGCTGGGCTGCTGGCAGGTGGTGGTCAGGCCGGAAACGTTGCAGCTGGCGTCTGCAGCACAGGGCGCGATGCACACGCCGCAGATGCACGACAACCCACCGCAACCGTCATCGGCCGTGCAGGCTGTGAGCCAGTGCGTCTGGCTGTTGGCTCCGCCGCCCGCGACGGTGGTGGCCTTAGTGCATGCGAAGAGCAGCATAGCTGCCAAGAAGAACGCGATAGATGTTTTGCAAGACATGGCTTACCTCGTGGTGATCAATCAGCTTCGTCAGTTTCCGATGTCAGCATCTGCCCAAAGTAGAAAGTGACTTTGTCGTACGCGCTGCTGCGCTGAACCGAGTTGTTGTGCGTGGACACGTCGTTCCAGAGTGCGGAGAGTGCGGCGCGCTGCTGCGCCAGCAGCCCATACACGCGTTCGGCATACGGGTGGCCCGGCCAAACGTCGAAGGCGTACGTGCTACCGCCGACCCGGTCTGCCGGCAACGCAGAGCTCGCGCCTTGCTCCAGCTTGACGCAGATCGCACGTACGACGGCCTGGTAATGGTCGAGCAGCGCCGCTTCCCAGCCGGCGCTCTGCCCGAGTGGAATGAAGCATAGCTCGGAACGATAGCGTGGCTCGCTCTCGCTGTGGTCCTCGATCACTCGACCATTGCCGACCAGCGCAGCGAGCGCGGCGCGCAGTTGCGTTGCAGCCAACGGCAGCAACTCGGCCAGCTTGCGCTGTGCCAGCGGGCCTTGTTGGTACACCGTGACCCAGACCAGTGCTTCGGCGGAGGCCATGACATCGGCCTTCGAAGCTGCGGCGATCTCTTCGGCCGAAGCCACGCGGTACACGGTGCCATCACCGCGACCGCTGCGATACACGAGGCCGGTGTCCACGAGGTCACTCAAGATGCCGCGCACCGATGCTTGATCGTCGCGACCAAAGCGGGCCAACACTTCAGCACGCGAGACGACATGCTTGCTCTGCAGGTAGTCGTGGATCGCTTCCCAGAGCGAGCGCCCGCGATCGGTTGCGCTCTCCGACAAGCGCTGCACCTTCTGCTGATACGATCGCAGCGCGAGCCCGAACATGTCGGCGATGACCTTCTGGCCGATGCCCTGGCCCTCCAGCTCACGGGTGAGCGACAAGAAAGTCTGGTTGGCGATGTGCGCCAGCGGCGCGCGCATCCCGGCACTGGTGGCAAGCTGCGCGATCAACACCGTGGTTTGCCGCACGATGGAGTCGATGAGCACTTTGGTGTTCACGCCCGGACTGTAGCCGTCGATTCAGCCGCCAGGTAGCGTGGATCCCCACGCCCCCTTGCAAGTGCGGGGGTAGCGGGTTTGCCTGTCTGGCACGCCAGGTGCTTGGAACTTGGGTGCGCCCACGTTCGTGCGCCGAAATGAGCCAACGCAGAGTTGACTCGACACGCAGAGGTCCCATGCTCGCGCACCAAACTCCCTCACAAGCTGTTGCTTTTGCAGCGTTCATGGCGACGTGCCTGGCATGCGGTGCATGCGGATCGCGACCTGTCACAGCACGTCCAGATGCCGGCGCGAGCGGAGCGGGTGGATCGGGAGGTCAAGGCGGCACGCGTGACGGCGGCACCGGCACCGGCGGTGCTGCCGCCGACGGCGGAGCTGCGGGCACAGGCTCGGCTGGGACAGGTTCCGCTGGGACAAGCTCGGCTGGGACCGGCGGTGCTGCGGGCGCAGATTCCGGTGTCTCGATCCGCGCTTGTCCAGGCGTGGTCGCGCCGTCGGGTTCAGCGTGTCGAACATCCGCGGATTGCCCGAGCCTCGGGTACGTCTGTTCGCACGACGCCTCGCCTGGCTGTGGGGCATGCAACATTGGCCCGGGCCACCAATGTGACACCGACGCGAACTGCGCTGCGCCTCTCGTGTGTGCGCCGGTGACCGTCACGGGGCCGTGCCTGTGCAACGGTGGCTCGGCAACCGGCACGATGTGCGTGCCACGCTGCACCGGCACTTCCTGCGCAGTGAACGAAGTCTGCGAGAGCACGGGTCTGTGCGGACCGAAGCTGTGCGCCGCCAACAACAACTGCCCCGACGGTACCGTGTGTGAGCACGCGCGCAGCGGCGCCGATGCACATGGCTGCGCCACGGCGCTGTGCGCGTCGGATGGTTACGCCTGCCCGTCCGGCTATCGCTGCCAATCCGGCGCCTCCGCCGATGCACACGGCTGCATTGCCACTTCGTGCAACGACGGCTTCAAGTGCTCACCCAACTACGATTGCGATCCGAACGCGGGTGACGAACACCACTGCGTGCAGCGCACGTGCACGACCGACGACCAGTGCGACTGCGGCGCATGCATTCAGGCCCGTTGCGAGGACCGCCTGTTCGTCTGCTGGCAACAAGCGGCGTGAACGAGAACGAAATGACGAGCACTCAAACGAAGATCTGAACGCTCACCCGGCCGGCGCTGTTCGCCTTCGCATCGTCGATTTGCGGATGCACCGCTCGCACGAAGGCGGGCTCGCATTCAGTCGACCCGGCTGTCACGAAGCAGCGTGGCGTGCACGCCAGCGCGACGTGGGCGAGCTCGGCCGGTGATGCTGGATCTACGAATCCGGGTGTTGCTGATGGCGGCGATGGCATGAGCAGCGCAGCTGTCGGCGGCGGCGGCGTCATGCTCGCGCTTGGCGCGCGCGACGAGGTCTTGTCGAAGAGGTCGCCCTTGGTGAAAGTTGTCGGCATGAGTGTGTCGCGCCGTAGCACATGCCCGTTCAGGTGCTAGACCCCGGACATGGACCGCTCGACTCGCGCAACGCGGCTGGGCTTCGCCGCCAGCCAAGCAAGGAGTGGCGCACGCGACGCAGGGCGCGCGCCACTGGGGCCGGCGCGTCCTCTGGCGCATTGGTGGTCGGCCGAGGATTGGGCCGGGGTGAAACTGATGTCCACTCAACACGGCAATGGGGTCAACATGACCCTGACGGCACATGGCGGCGTCGAGAGCGTGCAGGCCCGGCGGCAGGCCCGCCCGCGGCAGATCGCTGTGCGTATGGATGCAGGCCGGCATCAACGCGAGCGCGGATCTCAGCGATCACGCTCGGGTCCACGGGACCGCAGTCATCGACCGAGGAAGGCCCGTACGTAACGCTCGTGTTCGCGTTGCACATCCGGGCAACTTCGGCCCCGAGGCAGCTGGCGACTGCTCGCAAGTACTCCATGCGATTGGTGGCCCACGGCGGCACGCTTCAGATTCTGATCGCGATATTCTCTCTGTCGTAGTTCGCGTCGTAAGAGATCATGCGGCGAGTCTCCGTGTTGGCTTTCTGAGCACAAGCTAGCCCAGGCGAGAATCGGTGCACCATGGCGCAGCTGGGTTAGAAGACCTCCGCTGTCTCTTCGTCCTCCACGCGCGCTGTCGTCCACGAGATCCCCTGACCGGAGGATTTTCAAGCCTCCGTCCGGCGTGGCCGCGACCCAGGAAAACGAGGGGTGCGCGGGGCGGTGCGCACGATGCATCGAATCCTCGCGGAGAATCACGAGCTACGCGAGCGGCGCGACCAGGTCCGTCACGTGAAGTACGCCGCGCCTGAAGGATCCCCTCGTTTACGCACGCGATCGCGTCGCGTAACCGATCGAAGTTGCTAGGGCTTTGGGCGCGGCGAGAGAAAAGCGCTTGAGTGCGTACGGCCGCTGGAAT
>JADGRE010000217.1 GCA_017881185.1 Pseudomonadota bacterium
GGAGCGCGACGACGCGCACACGCGTCTCGTCGCCGAGCGCGCGGAACAGTCTTGCAATCGGTTGAACATCGAGCGACGCCGCATTCGATATCACGGTCAAGCTCCTCGTCCCAGGGCGGCGCCACGGCGCCACACAGATGTCACACGCCCACGTTTGAGTGGAGACAGACATGCGCATATACGCATGTCGCGGTCTCGTCAAGCGGCCCGCTCGTTCCACGAATGAGAAGCCAAGGAGACGTCCGGCGGCTGCTGCGCTCCCTCCGCCAAGAGCGAGTCGTCGTCGGAGAAGAAGTCTGGCTGCTGCTGAAAGAGACGGTCATGCGCCACGCCGAAAGACGTCATCGACACGTGCAAGCAACGCTTGCGTAACTGGGACGCTGAATGAGGTCGAACATGGATGCCAAGAAGACCAAGAAGCTGAAGCAAATGGGCGGTCGCGTGACCAGCGTCGCGGACTTCCTCGGGCTGAGCGAGGAGGACATGGCGGTGATCGAAGCGCGGCTCACGCTTGCCAAGGCGGTGAGACAGCGCCGGCTGCAGGCGGGCATGACGCAGGCTCAGCTCGCCAAGCTGGTTCAGTCGAGCCAAGCGCGCGTGGCCAAGATGTAAGGCGGCGATCCGCAGGCCAGCATCGAGTCGCTCATCCGAGCGCTGACGGCGGCGGGCTCGCGGGTGAAGCTCACGGTAACGCGCGGCAAGCGAGCGGCGTAGCTCTGCAGTGCGGGAGACCGAGCGCATGCGCCGCCAAATTCTGCGGCCGTGCGCGTCGGCGAGGCGGTCGACGCGGCGGACCGCGTCTCGCGCAGTCCCTGCAACCTCCGGCGGAGTCACTCATGGAGTCGACGCAGGAGTCAAAGAGCCCTGGACAGGGAAACGAGCCGACCGCCTCCACCTCGACGTCAACCTTGGCAACACCCCATAAGCCCTTGTAACCACTTGGCTTTTTCAATCATTTCAACCAATTGACCATCACAGACGCGCACGCCCGATCACGCATGTGCACGCCAAAATGGTCGAAGAAATGGTCGAAGAGCCGGCGGGCTCCAGGCGTTCGGCTTGCATCTAGTCACGCATCTTCCTACCATTGGTGCGAAGAGGTGTTCGATGGCCGGGGTTGCGAAAGTCAGTGTGTCGCTCACAACGGAAGAGCTCGCGTGGGCGCGTGCGCGCGCGGCCGAGAGTGGCAAGAGCCTGTCCTCGGTGATGTCCGACGCCCTGCATCGTCAACGCCAAGCATGGGCGCGCGCGAAGGTGCTCGCGGAGCTCGGCACTGACGACATCACCGACGCGGATCTCGACGCAGTGCGCGCCGAGTGGCGTCAGGCCTAACGCGTGCAAAGCGTGACATTCGACACCGCTGCGCTCATCGCGCTCGAGCGCGGCGACAAGCGCATGCGCACTGTGTGGAAGGCCGCGACGGAAGACCGCTTGCGCATCACCGCGCCGGCCGCCGTCATCGGAGAGTGGTGGCGCGGGCGCACGGACCTGCGCGAGCAGATCCTCACCGCCATCGACGTTGAGCCGATGACGCAAGAGCTTGCTCAAGCCGCAGGCGAAGCACTCGCCGCTGTGGGCGGCTCGACGCTCGTCGATGCCATGGTCATGGTGTCCGCGGCGCGACGCGGTGACATCGTCTACACGTCGGACATCGAAGACCTCGAACGCTTACGCGCAAGGTTCCCGAGCGTTCGACTGCTGCGCGTGTAGACTACCCCTGCGCGCGCCCAGCGGTCGGTCGGTGTCCGCCAAGGTTCGGTCCGCCAGCGCGCGCACAGCAACTGCAGCGCGTCCAGAGCCAGTTGTCGAAGCAGACTCATTAGAGCCTGATTAGAAGCGTGCGTAGCTCGAAGGGGGCACCCGCACGCCGGTGGCACGCATGTATCCGCGTGGCTTCCTTCTCAGCTACCCGCTGCCTGAGCCTCGCGGTGTCGTAGGGCGGGCTCAAGAACTTCTGCGGCGCAGAAGCGGGGAGGGCCGAGGCATTCTTCTTTCGCAGAAGGTGCATCCGGCCGGTCAACCGGACTGGGATGCCGAGAGCCCGTTCATGCTGACTAGGCTCCGATCGCGGGCTTGCGGCTCACGCGTTCACTTGCCTTCGTGGCCTTCGTGACCCTCCACCGTGTGGCAACCGAGGCAGCCGAAGCCCTCGTGTGTCGCGGGATCGAAGGTGGACACGCCGAGCGTCTTGGCAAGCGTCGGCATGACGCGCTCCTTCATGAACTTGGCGACCTTCGGGTCACCCTTGTGCGAGCCGGGCGGGCCGAGCTTCGGCAGCTCGGGGTTGGGCATCTTGAAGTCGTTCTTCGCCCCATCGGCACCGTGGCAGGTCTTGCAGCCGAACTGCGCGTGGCGCGTGGCATCGAGCTCCTGGAACACGACCTTCATCGTTGGAACCACGGTGCTCTTCATGAACGCCTTCTTCTGCTCGCTGGTCATGTCCTTCCAGGCAGGCGAAGGCGGCTGCGTGCCTGCCGCGGGGCTCGCAACGTCGGCGGCAGGCGGTGCCACTTGTGCGGCTGGGGTAGTGCTCTCGCCCGGCGCAGCTGGTGCTGCGGACGCGCTGCTCTGGGGCGCCTGTGCCGGCGCGGCGGACGCGGGCGGCGCGGTGTTTACGGGCGGCTGCGAGCCGCCACAGGCGGCCACTACGACGAGCGTGATCAAGGTCGAGGCATGAGCAACGGTGCAGAGTGCGGAGCGCTTCATGCGCGCATCATCGCAGAGCGTGCATCAAGCTCAAGTTCTCGACGGACGCGCCGGGCATTCAGAGATTCGCCACGCCCCACGCCCCACGCTCCTGCTCACAGCTCGCACCTAGCTCGCGGCGCGCACTTCGCATAGCGTAGCCTGTCGACCATGAGCGCTCAGCAACTCATCCGCGTGCGTGAGCTGGGCAAGAGCTACGGGCGCGCGCGCGCCATGGCCGTCGACGGACTCAGCTTCGAGGTCGAGGCGGGCACCATCCTGGGCATGGTGGGCCCGAACGCACGGCGGTCACGCGTCGACCATCCGTGTGCACCGAATCGGCATCGGTCGCTGTCGTCTGAACTTGGGTCGTGCCGCCCCCGCTCTGCCACGAGGCTGGGACGGTCGCCACTACGGCGACACGGCTCGAATCCCGGGCCGTCCGCTGAAAGAGAGTGCAGAAAATGGCAGCAGAAAACAACCCGAGCGCAGACCGCAGCAACGGTCTCAATCCGAACAACGCACAGAACGCAGCCAACAACGGAAATCGCGGGGGCCAGCTCAACCCGCAGCACCCGAACTACGGCGGCAACAAGTCGGGCGGCGGCAAGGCCGGCGCTCAGGGCGGCAAGAAGCGCAGGTAGTCACTGCGTCGAGGCGGCGCATAAGGCACACAAATCGTGGTCTCAGTTGAGTGAACGCAACCTATCTTATGCGCCCCGGCGCTGGTAGCCTGCCGAGGGACGCGAAGCCTTGCGCTGCGTGCAGCTGACAGCCTCGCGAAGCTCGCGGCTGCTCGCTGAAGGGCAAACATGAAAGACAAGATCTGCATCGTCACGGGCGGCAACACCGGCATCGGCAAGGCGACTGTCGCCGGGCTCGCAAAGCGAGGCACCACGGTCGTGATCGCGTGTCGCGACGTCGATAAGGGGAACGCCGCGCTCGACGAGCTCGCAGCGAGCACCGGCTCGAAGGACCTGCACGTGATGCAGCTCGACCTAGCGTCGCTCGCGTCGGTGCGCGCATTCGCGGCGGCGTTCATCGCGAAATTCACACGGCTCGACGTGCTCGTCGCGAACGCGGGCATCATGACCGCGCAGCGGCAGCTGACGGTCGACGGCCTCGAGATGAACTTCGGTGTGAACCACGTCGGACACTTCCTACTCGTCGAGTTGCTCTTGCCGCTCCTGCAGACCTCGGCGCCCTCGCGCATCGTAGTGGTGTCTTCGAACATGCACGCGAGCGGAAAGATCGACTTCGACGATCTCGCGATGGAGAAGAGCTGGAGTGGCTCGTACCCGCGGTCGAAGCTCGCGAACATGCTCTTCGTTCGCGCGCTGGCGAAGCGACTCGAGGGCACCAAGGTGGTGGTGAACGGACTGCATCCCGGCGTGATTTCGACGAGTCTCGCGCGCGAATACTCCGCGCCAATCCGACTGATGGCGAAGTGGTTCTTCAAGTCGCCCGAGCAAGGCGCGCAGACGTCGCTCTACCTGGCGACCGCGCCGGAGGCAGCCGAGATCTCGGGGCGCTACTTCGCGGACGCGAAAGAAAAGAAGCCGGGCGCAGCAGCGCTCGACGACGCGCTCGCCGAGCGCCTCTGGATGAAGACAGAGGATCTCGTCGCGACGGTCAGCGCGGCAGGTGCGAGCCGATGAGCTCACCAAAACGCATCGCGAGAATCCCCGAGGGCGGCGCGCCTATCGAAAGTGCCTCTCCGCGAGAACTCGTGGGTGCGTTTCCCGCATGAGTGGCAGCATTGACGCACCCCAGGCTGCAACCTCCCAGCCCCACGTCACCAGCCTGTGCAGCCCAGCGTCGCGGCGGGGACGCGCGACGCCCGCCAAGTACTTCGAGCTCTGCCGGCGCCGTTAACACGCGCATGTTACTTGGTTCCCGCATCTGAAGAACACACCGTGCCAGTCTTGCACCGGGAACCGTGGTCTCAGTTGAGTGAACTAACGTGTCTGATGCGCCCCGGCGCCGGTAGCCTGCCGAGGGACGCGGGTCGCTCACTGCTCTACCACGCAGGCACGGTGTTCGAGCGCGACGGCGCCCAGCGCGAGATCGCCCTGCGCATGGCCACGGCCCAGCTGGGCGAGACTTACACGCACGCCGCCGACCGCGCGCACCTCGCCTCTTCGACTGGATGGCACTCGAACGTACGCTCCAGGAAAGTGCCGTGAGCCAAGCTCGGCCCACGCGCTGTTGGTGAGCCTTGGCCTCGGCGGTCGTATCGATCGGTTGCGATCGCGTGGTTGCAGCTGAAGGAAGCGCAATCGCCGTTCGACACACACCCCGTTCCCGCAGTGCAGTCGGCACCCCGGCCCCCGGACATGCCGATGACCGTGAAGCTCGCATCCGAGACGGTCTCCATGAGCGCTTGGTTACCGAGGGAAGTCGGTAGTTGATGGGTGAGTACGACGAGCGCGCCGCTCACACTGGCCCCGATGAACAGGCCACTGCCGCCGATCGCGGTCGCGATGGCGTTGGCAACGGTCGATGCCGGCTGGCCCGGCGTGAATGCGACTCGCACGTTGCCGGCACTGATGGACGCGTTGCTGTCGAATTCGAGCACGGTGCTGGCGTGGTAGCCATCGTCCAAGGTGCCGGTCGCACCGTCGTTGAGGTTCGCAGCCGCCACGGCGGCGATGTAACCTGTCGCCGCGACCGAGGTCACCGTGCGGCACGTCGCGCCGCACGATCCGCAAGACGAGCTATTGCCGTCGTCGCAGACCTCGTAGGTCGGATCGACGACACCGTCGCCGCAAGCGCTGCTGGGGTAGGCTGTCTTCGCCTGGCAGGTCGCGTCGCACACCATGCAGGAGGCCACGCCGTAGGCGCATGTTTCGGTGACGGTGTTTCCGTCGTCGCACGTCTCGACGCCGGAGTTAATGAAGCCGTCACCGCAGACGGCAAGCTCGCACGTGTTCAGGCATCCGTCGCTGTTGCTCAGGTTGCCGTCGTCGCACTGCTCGACACCCGAACGAACGACCCCGTCGCCACAGCGGGCATCGCTGCAATTGACGCACGCGTCCGAAGTCGTGACGTTGCCGTCATCGCACTGCTCCCCGCTCTCAAGCACGCCGTCGCCGCAGGTCGCCACGACGCAATCGTTGCGGCAGCCGTCGCTGTTGACGGCGTTTCCGTCATCGCACAACTCCATCCGCAGCGGGCCGTACACGTCGATGTGGCCATCGCCGCAGACATTGATCTTGCAGCCGGCAGTGCAGTCCCCGTTGTCACGGTTCTGGGCACCGTCGTCACACTGCTCACCGGCCGTGTGGTTGACCTTTCCGTCGCCGCACGCGCGCAGCGTGCAATCGAGGTTGCACGTGGCGCTCTCCGCACCGTCGTCGCACTGCTCGCCGTCGTTGACGATGGCGTCCCCGCAGCGCTCATACTGGCAAGTCGACGAGCAGCCGTCGCCGCTCACGACGTTGCCGTCGTCGCACTGCTCGCTGGGTTCCTTGATCGCGCTGCCGCACGCGGGCGTTCCACAGGCACCCGTGCAACCGTCGCCACCGGCATCGGTGTCAGAGGTGCCAGCGTCGCGGATCTGCCCGGCATCGACCCTGGGCGTGGGGCCCGCGTCGGCCTTCACATTGGCGTCCGGCCTGGCCCCTGCATCCGCGTCCGGCGCGCTGCCGGCGCCGCTGTCGCCCGCCGCCCCAGCGTCTTTGTGGCTTGCGGGCAATCCGGCGCCACCGTCCGGGCAAATGTTCGGCGAGCCCTTCGAGCCAGCCTGAGTGCACCGGATGGCCGCCGTGAGAGCCTCTGCGAACGACCACCCGAATGCTTCCGTGGAAAGCCGGCGAAACGCCGACCCTTGCGTCCGCCAAGTCCAGTGCGTCATCCAATCGACATCCGGCGTTACCGCTCGACGCTCCCAAGATCAGCACAATCGCGTGCAGCCGCAGATTACTTCTGCTGAACCGGCCGTGTCTACGGGAGGCGCTTGACGACGCCCAAAGGGGTGGAGAAAGGCAGCCTTCGTCGAGCACCGCTAGGCCACGTTCCAGCCGGCCGTCCCGCTTCCAGGTCGGCGCGTGCGTTGCGTGGAGCCATTGTCAGCTGGAACCTCACAAAAAGCATCGCAACCGGTCCGAGCGCCGTCGCCTCGTCGAGCAGCCGACTGACGGCCGAGCTCACGTGGATGCGGCGGCCGCCGGCGGTGCCGTAGTTCGCCTGAGCTGCGCTGCTGGAATCTGCGGTAGCCGGCCACTAACATGTCGAGCCCGCGCGCTGAGCCCAGAATCACGCTCGGGGTTCGTGCTCGCCAGCGCATCTGAGGCCGCGCGCCACCATGCTGCGGCGTTTCGACTCGAGCTCGCCAAGGAGTACTCAGTTCATGTCTTCGCGACTGCGACTGCGATCACGACCGCCGTTCGAAGCTCGCGAGGAACGCGTGCGCACCGCCCGACTGCGTGTGCTGTCGCGGGCCCTCGCGCTTGCTATCCTGGTACTGTCGGCTGCTGGTTGCGCGCACGTGCCACCTCTCGAGCGTGAACAGCTGGCGAGCCCGGCCATGCGCTTCGAGATGGACCCGGTCACCGTCGGGCAGCGCGACTCGGTCCACGAGATCACCGAAGGCGGAACCTTCCCGAGCGCGGGCCCGGGCAACGCTGGCGCGGGCTGTGGATGCAATTGAGGCCCTCGCTGAAGCTGGCAGTCTTGCTGCTTCTCTTGGGCACATCGAGTAGCGCAGTGAACGCCGACCCGTTGCCGGGCGCGCCCAGCGCCGATACCGCGACGCCTACGCCAGTACCTGCGCCCGCAGCTGCACCTGCGAGTGCTGCGGGCCCCGCTCCGAGCGCTGCGCCCGCCCTGCCCCGAGCGAGCGACGAGCCGATCGACATGCTGCCCAACGAGCAGACCGGCGACGAAGTAACCGAATACCACGGCCTGGACGACGAGGGTCCGCCCATCACCGGTGTGCTGCGGGCCGGTGTTTATACCGACAGCGATCACACGCTGGTGCTGCGGGGGCTCGGGGCGGTGTCGCGCAGCTGGGAGCACTGGACGCTGCGCGGCAGCCTCGGCGTCGACTCGGTGAGCAGCGCGTCTGTCGACGTGCGTTCGTCGCCGGCGTTGAGCAAGGTCGACGTGGTGACCAGCGCCTCGCGTGGCACCTCGACCTCCGGTGGCGAGATGACCGATACGCGCGTCGAGTTCACCGGTAGCGCAGGCTGGAAGGGCAACGCCGGATCCGCGGTGAATCTCACCACGGCCGCAGCGACCGAGACCGATTACCAGAGCCTGAGCGGTGGCCTCAACGGATCGTTCGATCTCCTCGACCGGCAACTGACCTTGCTCGGCGGCGCCAGTCTCACGGACAACTGGGTGTCGAGCGTTCTGGACACGAATCTGCACGAGAAGATGTTCTCCGGCGCCTGGTCCGCAGGGTTCGCCCTCGTATCGACGCGAACCGATGTATTCCGTTTGCACTACGACGGTAAGGCGTCGAATGGCTACCTTGCGTCGCCTTACCGCTCGGTGCGCTTTGGCGACTGGACCGCGAGCTCCGGAGCACACCAGATCATGTTCATCGGCACCCTCGGCTCCGCGGACGGACTGCCGGAGCGGGTCCCCGACAGCCGCGTCGGTCACGCGCTGGTGGTGGAGTGGCTGCACTCGCTGGCGCCAGGACTCGGCCTACATCCGGAGCTGCGCGTGTCGCGCGACAACTGGCAGATCGAGAGCTTGACGGCCGGCTTCGATCTGCGCTTTGCAGCCGACACGTGGCGCCTGCAGGTGGGCTACCGCCTCTACCTGCAGCAGCACGCGAGCTTCTTCCACGACAAGTACACGAAGGACTCGAGCAGCTATCGTTACTACACCTCCGACAAGGAGCTCGGCGACGAGACGGGCCATCTGCTGCAGCTCGACCTGGCGTTCGTGCTCGGTGAGCCGCGTCGCCCCAACGACACCCGCACGCTGCTGAACCTTCAGCTCGAAGGCGCCCATTACCAGTACCAGGGTTTCTTCCTACTGCCCTCGCGCGACAGCCTGTTCGCCACGCTCGGCATCAGCTGGGAGCTATGAGGCGCGTGCGCCGCGTCGACGCTCGGTCTCGACCGCTTGCACCAAGAGGGGCGGTAGCCGGCATACATAGGTAGGATCCTAAGGAGGCCGCCGCTCGCCTGGCTGAGTACCCGCATCTCTTGTTTGAATCGGTCGTACAGGCACGCGATCTATTTGCAGCCGGA
>JADGRE010000065.1 GCA_017881185.1 Pseudomonadota bacterium
TGACTGCCAACGACGTCGTGAAGCTCGAGATCGCGTACTTGCCTTGGCTCACGGGGCCCTTTGGGGCGAACACCGAGCTTCGACTGTATCGAGCTCTTGAGGAGCAACCCGAACTTTTTGCACAGCTCGTGCACACGCTGTATCGCGGCGACAACGACGTCGCGGACGAAGCTGACGACCAGCGCGCGAACTTCGCTCGCACCGCCCACCACGTTCTCCATGGTTGGAAAAGTCACCCCGGACGCGACTTGGGTGACGACGCGCGTCAAGTCCGGTTGCTCGAGTGGTGCACACAAGCGCTCGACCTGACGAAGATTGATCATCGGGAGCGAGTCGCGGAGGCAGAGATCGCCCGCATCTTGGCGCGCGTTCCGGTGGGATCGGATGGCGTGTGGCCATGCAAGGCAGCCCGCGAGTTGATTGAGAAGCGCGGGCAATCCCTGCGAGACGGAGTCAGTCTCGCGAAGCGGAATCTACGTGGAATGGTCACCAAAGAGATGTACGAGGGCGGGAAACAAGAGCGAGATCTCGCTGCGCAGTTTCGTGCTGGAGCGTCCAAGCTCCGACCCGATGGTCAGTGGCCACAGACGATCGCGTTGCTCGAGGACTTGGCGACGCAGTACGAGGCGGAGGCTGAGGCCAGCGACGCTCAAGTCAAGTCAGAGAAACAAGAAGTCGGCGCAGACTGATGCGCAGGTGCTTCGCGGGGGCCGGCGGGTTGCGTGCGTGGGGCGTCCGAGCCTGGGCACTCATCACAACCTACCGACCCCAAACGCTTCAACGTTGCCACTGAGTGAGCCGACGGCGCGACGGTTCGCAGGGAGTGTTGTCAGCTGACACGACACAGTTGCTCGCGGTGACTGCTGCCGATGCGCAAGCCAAGGCAGGTCACGCTGCGTCCGACATTGCTACTGGAGCGTGCTGGGAGGGCGGGTCGCTCCTGGGCTCGCTTTCGCAGGCGCTAGGCGCATCGTGCGAAGCCGCGGCCGTTGTGCCGAGGACACTCTCGCGAGCCCGGGAGCGACCCGCCCTCCCAGCACGCCCCGGCAGGTCGCGCCGAATGCTCAGCTTCTCGTTCTCGCCGCGCGCTCACCCGCGCAAGTGCCAAGCCTTCGGTTGCACGAACGCGCGGATCCCCAGCGTAGACAGCGTGGCCCCCAGCCCCGAGTGACCGCGCCCCGACCATGGCAAGCGCGCGCTCACGCGGTCGCAGCAGTTCCAGTACGCGCTGCCCACGTTCACGCCGGACAGAATCGGCCGCGCACGCTCGAAGCTCCTGCTGTACACCGCTGCGGTCAACCCGTACTCCGTGTCGTTCATCAAGCGCAGCGCGGCCTCGTCGCTTGCAACGCTCGCGATGCCGATGACCGGGCCGAAGCTCTCCTCTCGCATCAGCTCCATGGTGTGGTCGGCACGATCGAGCACCGTGGGCGCAAACCAGTTGCCGGGTTGATCGATGCGCTTGCCGCCGAGCAGCAGTGCGGCGCCCTTGGTGACGGCGTCTTGCACCTGACGCTCGAGCACCGACAGCTGCGCGGCGCGCGTCAGTGGCCCGATGTACGTGCTGTCGTCTTGCGGGTTGCCCAGCTTGAAGCGCGCTACCTCGGCCACCAGGTGCTTCACGAATTCGTCGTGGATCTTCTCGTGCACGTAGATGCGCTCCACGGCGCAGCAGCTCTGGCCGGTGTTGTAGAACGCGCCGTCTGCCACGGCAGCAGCGGCCACCGCGACATCCACGTCGTCGGTCACGTACACCGGGTCTTTGCCGCCGAGCTCGAGCTGCACCTTGAGCAGGCGCTTGCTGGCCACCTCGGCGATGCGCTTGCCAGTCGGGTACGAACCCGTGAAGCACACGGCATCGATCGGCGCCTCGAGCAACGCGCTGCCTGCGTCGCCACCGCCGACAGCTGCAGCGAACAGGTCCTGCGGCACACCCGCTTCGTAGAGCAGATCGCGGATCGCCAGGCCCGTGAGGGTCGCGAATTCCGAGGGCTTGTACACCACCGCGTTGCCCGTGAGCAGCGCGGGGAAGAAGACGTTGCTGCCCACGAACCACGGGTAGTTCCACGCCGAGATGTTTGCGACCACGCCGAGCGGCTCGAAGCCGATGCGCTCGGTGAGTCCGGGTTCGGTCCAGACGGTTTCGTCAGCCAGCGCGCGTTCCGTGTGCGTCAGGAAGAAATCGAGGCGGCCGGGCAGGGCGTTCAGCTCGTTGCGTGCTTGCGAGATCGGCTTGCCGACCTCGCGCGTGAGCAGTTGCGCGAGCGTCTCCTTGCGTTCCACGACGAGCTCGCGGAAGCGTTTGAGAATAGCAGTGCGCGCGTCGAGCGAGCGCGCGGCCCAGGCCGGTTGCGCGCGTCGCGCTGCGGCGACCTTGCGCGCGATGCTCTCGGCGGAGTCTTCGGCGACGTCGTCGATGAGCTGACCGTTGGCAGGATTGTAGATCTTCATGTGGCCCTACAGTGCTTGACGGAAGATGGCTTCGAAGTCGGCCCGGGTTACGGCGCGCGGGTTGTTCAAGTGACAGGAGTCTTCGAAGGCCGTCTGCGCGAGCCGCGCGATCTGGTCGGCGCTGATGCCGTGCGCGGAGAGCTTGGCGGCGATGCCCAGCTGTGCCTTGAGCTGCGTGAGCCAGCGCAAGAAGGCGTCGGGACTCGTGTCTTGCAGGCCAGCAACCTGTGCGAGCACGCGGAAGCGCTCGGGCACCACCGGCACGTTGAACGCCAAGGCGTGATCGATCATCACCCCGTTGGCGAGCCCGTGGTGCAGGTCGGCCACGGTGCCGAGCGAGTGCGCACACGAGTGCGTGAGACCGAGACCTTTCTGAAACGCGATCGCGCCCATCATCGAGGTCATCAGCATGGAGCCGCGTGCTTCGAGGTCTTTCGGGTTCTTCACCGCGACGGGCAACGCCTGCGCCGCCAAGCGCACGCCTTCGAGCGCGACCCCATCGCAGATCGGGTGGTAGCCCTTGGCGAGGTAGCTCTCGACGCAGTGCGTGAGCGCGTCCATGCCGGTGGCGGCGGTGATCGCGGCCGGCAGCGCCAAGGTCAGCTCCGGATCGGCGAACACCTGACGCGCCAGCAAGATCGGGTGGAAGATGATCTTCTTGACGTGCGTGTGTTCGTCGGCGATCACCGTGCTGCGACCGACTTCGCTGCCGGTGCCGGCGGTGGTGGGCAGCGCGACCCAGTAGGGGATCTCCTTGCCGAACGGCAGCGCGCCGGGCTTGTCGTCTTCGTAGTCGAAGATGCTGCCGGGGTGTGTGGCCATGAGCCCGATGGCCTTGGCGACGTCGAGCGCCGCGCCGCCGCCGAGCCCCACGATGCTGTCGGCGCCGTGCGCCTTGAAGGCTTCCACGCCTGCTTGCACCTGCGAGCCTACCGGGTTGCCCCACACGCCGGAGAACACCGCAGCTGAGAGACCCGCATCGCGCAACGCGGTCACCAGCTCTTGCAACATCGGCAACGCGGCCACGCCTTTGTCGGTGACCACGAGCGGCTTCTTCTTGCCTTCGCCTAACAGCGTGGCGGGCACCTTGCCGCGCACGCCCGGGCCGAAGTGGATGGTGGTCGGAAACGAGAAACGGTACGTGCTCATCAAATCACCTCGAAGTAGCGCTTGAGCTCCCAGTCGGTTACGGCGTCTTGAAACTGTCGCCACTCCCAGCGGCGCGTGGTGACGTAGTGTTCGACGAATTCGCGTCCGAGAATCTGTCGCGCGACCTTGGATTGCGCGAGCTTCTCGGTGGCCTCTTGCAGCGTGCGTGGCAGACGCACGGCGTCTTTCGCGAGATAGCCGCTGCCAATCACCGGCGCGTCGCTCAGCTTCAGCTTCTGCTCGATGCCCCACAGACCCGCCGCCAGACACGCGGCGATCGCCAGGTACGGATTGACGTCGGAGCCTGGCACGCGCGTCTCGAGACGCGTGGACTTTGCACTGCCCGGGATCACGCGCATCGCCACCGTGCGGTTGTCGACGCCCCAGGTGCTCTTGGTCGGCGCCCAGTAGCCATCGACCAAGCGCTTGTAACTGTTCACCGTGGGCGCGAAGAAAGGTAAGAGCTCGGGCAAGAGGGCCAGCTGTCCCGCGAGGTAGCTGCGGAAGACCTTGCTCATCTTGTGCTCGGCCTTGTCGTCGTAGAACGCGTTGCGCTTGCCGTCCGTGGTCCACAGGCTCTGATGGCAGTGTCCGCTGCAACCGGGCAGGCGCGCGTTCCACTTGGCCATGAAGCTCGGCGTGACCCCGAAGCGCGTGCCCAGCTCCTTCACCGAGGTCTTGAACAGCGCCGCTCTGTCAGCTGCCTCGAGCGCACGCGAGTACAAGATGGCGGCCTCGAACACGCCCGGTCCGGTCTCGGTGTGCAGGCCCTCGATGGGCACGCCGAACGCCGGTAGCTCGTCCATGATGGCGTTGAAGAAGCCGGCGTTCTGCGCCATGCGCACCAGCGAATAGCCGAACATGCCCGGCGTGAGCGGCTCGGGATCGTGGTGTCCCTTGGCGGCGAGTGACTCGGCGCTCTCGCGGAAGTTGAACCACTCGAACTCCATGCCGAAGAACGCTTCGAAGCCCAGCTCGCGCGCGCGCCCGACCACGCGCTTGAGCAGTTGCCGTGGGCAGATGCCCAGCGGCTTGCCGTCGCTGGTCTCGAAGTCGGCCAGGAAGAACGGCACCTGGTTGTCCCAGGGCACGCGCCGGAAGGTGCTCTCGTCGAGCTTGGCGAGGGCGTCCGGGTAGCCGGTGTGCCAGCCGGTGTAGCTCGCGTCGTCGTAGCAGACGTCGGCCGAGTCCCAGCCGAACACCACGTTGCAGAAACCAAAGCCGCTCTTGGTCGCCGACAGGAACTTGTCGCGGTGCAGGTACTTGCCGCGCATCACTCCGTCGATGTCGGTGATCGCCACCTTCACCTTGGAGCAGCTACTCTTCTCCAGCAGCTCGAACGCGGAGGACGCGGAGGACTTGGTGGTGCTGGCGGTGGGGGCGATCTTCTTGGGCACGCGGACCTCCAAGGTGGAGGCCGATCGTATGCGCGCGCGTAGTGCGCACGCAAGCGCGCCACGCAAGCGCGCCGTGCTAGCGCACCCGCGTAGGCGCGTTATCGCAACCTGGCGGGGCTCAGGGGCCTTCGTCGAGCGCAATCGCGAGCTCAGTGACGTCGTCGCCGAGCGAGCTAACGGCGTCGTAGTTGCCGTCGACTGCGCCGTAGAAGATGGTCAGTGGCCCAGCGCCCGCCGCAGGCGCGGTCCAGGTGAAGGTCCAGGAGGTGATCGCGACGCTCGGTGAGCTGATTTGGTCGAGCGACATCACCGCGTGGCAGTCACCGAAGATCACGGTGGTCTTGCCCGCAGGGTAGCTCGTGCCGCCATTGATGACGTACGGGAACGGGTCGGTGAGGCCGGCCGGCGTGCTGCAGGCGGCGTTGGCCGAACTCTGTCCGCTGTCGCTGGTGAGCGTGCCCGCCAGCTTGCCGTTGGCGTCTTCGATGGTGAGCACCATGCCGTTGGCATCGCCGTTGTCGACTCCGTTGATGATGCCACCGAGGTGCTCGCCCATCATCACGGCGCTGATGGTGTAGGTCGTGCCGGGAACGTACGAGTCGACGCCGCCTTTCTTGGGCCAACCCGTCTTCGCGCCGCCGCTGGTGTACGAGACGTTCAGCACGAGCTTGATGTGCCCTTGCTGTTTCTTGTCGTTGATGTGGCAGTGCGAGCATTTGATGCCGTAGTCCTGTTGGCCGCCCGTGCCGAAGATGCCACCACCGCCCGCGCGCAGGCTGCTGTCGGTGCTTTGTCCGGTCGCTGACCAGTTGAACCAGCTGTGACGCGGGAACGCGTGCGACACGCCCGCGATGCTCGAGATGCTCAGTACGACGAAGATGCCAATCCAAATTCTCATGATGCGCCTGCGTCTCAGTTCGTATTGCCGGTGCAGGTGGAGGTGTGGCCGTTGAGCCAGCCCTGAATCGCCATGTAGCCAGCGTCGCTGTCTTTGAACATGTGGATGCCGGCGTGCGCCAAGCCGCCACCGATCAGCGGTTGCTTCAGCAGTCCGCAGCTATCGATGGATGGCAACATGCTGCCGGCGTCGTCCAAGAGCAGTCCGCGCGCGGCGTCGAAGTTGGCGCGCCATTCGGTCGTGGTGTGTGGGTCGCGCGTGCAGACGCATTCGACCGAGCCCACGCAGTTGTCGGTGGTGTCGACGTTGCAACCGTTGTTGGCTGGCAGCGATTCACCGGCGTGCCGCAAGCGGCCGCGAGCGTACACGCGGAACGCGCGGCCGGCTTCGGTGCCGTGGCAGCCGAGCATGGCGCAGAACTTGTCGAACACGGGCTCTACGTTGCACTGGTAGTAGCCGAAGCTCAGCGCGGGAAGCGTTGCGCGCTCCACGGGCTTCTTGTTCTTCACGGTCGCGTTGTTGCAGTTGCACTGATCGGTGCAGGTGCGCGTGCCCATGTCGTTGCTGCCGTTGGTCGTCCACGGCTTGCACAGCCAGCTCTCTGCGCAGCTCGCGCCCGGCTTGCAACTCGCGCTACCGCCGGTGCCACCTGCACCGCCCGAGCCCGCGTTACCGGCCGCACCGCCCGCACCCGCATTGCCCGCAGCGCCACCTGCACCGCCGTTGCCTGCGTTGCCTTTGGTGCCTGCGCTACCACCACCATCTGGCGTTGCGCCTCCGTCGACGGCGGCGCAGATGCCCTGGGCGCAAGTGCCTACAGGGGTCTTCGTGCCGCCGCAGGCCATCAGGCCCACAGAGAGGCCCACGGACACGGTAGCGATGGCGGCAATGGCCGTCAGCGTGACGGGCCAGCTCGTGTGGCGATGGTGCATCGCGCTTCCCCCAGCTAAAGGCGTGACAAACGCCGGAACTGTGCCAGCGCAACTCCTGCTGCGCCACGAAAAAGCACGCTGGATCGCTAGGTCGTGAGACCTTCTCGAGTGCGGGCACCCGTGCTCTGCCGACGCCCGCATCGGTGGCGAATTGCCAGCAACCGGGGATGCCCTAGCCCGTGGATCTGAGCTCGGATTTCTTGTTCGTGTTGTGCCAGCGGGGCGCCGAGTCGGCCCTCAAGCGCATGCTTTGTCGGCCAGCGCTGGGCTTGCGCTCGGCGTATCAACGGCCGGGCTTGGTGACGTTCCGCAGCGCGAGCACAGTCACCCCGGCGACGCCGTTGCACACGCCGCTGGCGCGGGCGTTCGGCATGTCGCTCGGCAGCGTGGCGGACTTGGCCGCGGCGCAAGCCGTGGTCGCGCGCTTGCCAGCTCCGCTGCGCTTGCACGTGGTGGAGCCCGAAGCGTTCCGCCCGGGTGAGGCGCCGCCTTTGCACGCGCCCGGCGCGTTGGCACAGCACGGCGAGCAAGCGTTGCGCGCCGCCATGCCGAACAGCTTCTTGCCGGGCAGCGCCGCGCGCGAGGGTGAGCTCGTGCTGAGTGTGCTGGTTGCAGCCGGCGATCCGATCATGCTCGGACTGCATGTGCACGGCGCGGGTCGTTCGCCGTGGCCTGGCGGTGGCTATCCGTACGAGCTTCCGCCCGACGCGCCGTCACGCGCCTACGGCAAGATCGAAGAGGCCATCGCAGCGTTCCAGCTGCCTGTGCGCGCCGGCGATCGCGCGCTCGAGCTAGGTGCAGCTCCTGGCGGCACCGCGTATGCGCTGCTGCGCCGCGGCGTGCACGTGATCGGTGTCGACCCGGGTGCCATGGCTCCGCAAGTGCTGAGCTTCACCGGGCCTGGTGGCGCGGCTCTGTCACACCTGCAAATCTCGATGAACGCCACCCGCATCGAGCAGCTGCCCGAGCAGCTCGAATGGTTGCTGATGGACGTGCACCTGCCGCCGCAGATTGCGCTGCGGGGCGTGCGCCGCTTCGCTTCGGCGTTCCGGCATTCGCTCCTGGGCGCGGTGCTCACGCTCAAGCTCAACGATTGGTCGTTCGTGGACTCGCTGCCGAGCTTCCTGCAGCAAGCACGCGAGCTGGGCCTCTGCGATCCGCAGGCGCGTCAGCTGCCGGCGCACCGGCAGGAGCTGTGCATCGCGGGCCTGACTGCGCTGGGCGAGCGTCGGTTGGCCAAGCTCTAAGCTACTCGACGCCTGCAATCACACGCGCGATGCGCATGCCGTCCATCGCGGCGCTCATGATGCCGCCCGCGTAGCCTGCGCCTTCACCCGCAGGGAACAAGCCCGCGGCGTCGGGTGACTGCAGCGTGTCGGGATCGCGAGGGACGCGCAGCGGCGAGCTGGTGCGCGACTCGACGCCCACGAGCACGGCCTCGGCGCTGAGGTAGCCACGCATGCGCCGGTTCCAGGCGCGCAGCGCTGCAGCGATACGCGGGGCCACCTGCAGGCCCACGCTGTCGAGCACCTCTGCGATATTGGTCGCCGTGAGTCCCGGGATGTAGCTGGATTGTGGCAAGGTCGACGACGCGCGGCCCTCGAGGAAGTCGGTCGCGCGCGTGGCCGGGGCGCGCAGCATGCCGCCGCCAGCTGCAAACGCTGCTTGCTCCAAGCGCCGCTGCAGCTCGATGCCGCCGAGCACGCCATGGAAGCCCGCAGCGACCACGTCTTGCGGCTCGACCGCGACGACCAGGCCCGAGTTCGCGTAGTGAGAGCTGCGCCGCGACAAGCTCATGCCGTTGACCACCAAGCCCTGCGGCTCGGTGGACGCAGGCACGATGAACCCGCCGGGACACATGCAGAACGAGAACACGCCGCGGCCCTCCACGGTCTCGGCCAAGCGGTACGGCGCAGCGGGCAACGCAGGGTGCTCGGCCGCGCTGCCGTATTGAATGCGGTTGATCAGCGCCTGCGGATGCTCGATGCGCACGCCGAGCGCGAAGGCCTTGGCTTCCAGCCGCACACCCTGTGCTACGAGCATGCGGTACACGTCCGACGCCGAGTGCCCGGTGGCGAGCACGATTTGCTGCGCGGGCAGCTCACTGCCGTCTTGCAGGCGCAGGCCGCGCACCCGCGGCGCGCTGCCTTCCGTCAGCAGCAACTCCACCACCCGTGCGCCGAAACGAAACGCCACGCCCACGTTCTGCAGCTCATGGCGCAAGCTGCTCACCACCTGCGGCAAGCGGTTACTGCCGATGTGCGGCCGGGCGTCGGTGAGAATCGACGCTGGCGCACCGTGTCGCGCCAAGATCTCGATGACGTCGCGCACGCTGCCGCGTTTGTGCGCGCGCGTGTAGAGCTTGCCATCGCTGTAGGTGCCCGCGCCGCCTTCGCCGAAGCAGTAGTTGCTGTCGGGGTCGACGGTTCCGCCTTGTTGCAGGCCTTTGAGGTCGTGTCGCCGCGGTTGCACCAGCTTGCCGCGATCCACCACGGTGCAACCGATGCCGTGGCGCGCCAGCTCGTACGCGCAGAAGAGGCCGGCCGGCCCATCGCCGACGATGACCACGCCGCCGGGCCGAACCTCGCGCGGATGGGGCGCGCCGAGATCGACTGCGGGCTGTGCGCCCAGCTCGAGCAAGAGATGAAAGCGCACCGCACCGCGCCGCGCGTCGATCGAACGCTTGCGCAGCACGAGGGCCGGCAGCTCGGCCGCGGGCACACCCAGCAACTTCGACACGCGCTGCCGCAGGTGCGCGTCGTCGGAGGGCTCGTCCAGGCCGAGCTCGAGCGAGACTTCTTCGGGGAGACGAGCCATCGGGGCAGGGTGCTTAGGCCGAAAGTCGGTCGGATGCCAAGCGTGGGTTGCGGCCGCTCCGCCGGGGCTCGACTCCGAGCATGCCATAGTAGGACGCGGACCGGCGGCGTTTTGCCTCAAGAGAGTCGCGTTTCGCAGCCTAGTGGCATACTGCAGCGCAAGAGGCTATTTGCCACGGTCGGAGCGTCGCGTTCCGCTTCGTCGCCCTTGCGCCTGCCGTTCATCGCCATGCAGACCTTCGTTCGCGCCATCGTGCTCGTCTGCGTGCTCTGCGCACTTGGTGCCGCCACGCCAGCGCGCGCTCAATCGGCAAGCGGCCCGGCCCGCAGCGCGCGGGTCGCGAGCTTGCTGCGCGCGCCCGCTGAGCTTCGGGCGTGGATGTCGGCGCACTCGAACGACGTGGCCGCTGCGCGCGCGCAGGTGAGGGCGGCTCACGCCGAAGCCCGAGGTGCGCGCCTCTTACCCAATCCCGTCGGCGACTTCACGGTCGCGAACCTCGCGCTCGGTCGCACCAACCCAGCGGGGCTCGGCCTCGACCGCACGCTCATCTACGGCGCGGGCTTGAGTGAGACGGTCGAGCTCGCCAAGCGTGGTCCGCGTGCCAGCGCGGCCGACCTGCGTGCGCGCGCCGCAGCGCGACGTGTGTGGGTCACCCTGGCCGATCGCATCGCCGACGCACGTCAGGCGCTCGGGCACGTGGTGTACTGCGCGGCGCGCGAGCAGGTGCTCGGTGAATCGCTGCGCGCCGCAACCGCCGCTACCGACGTGGCCAAGGGTCGGCTCGCGCACCAGGCGCTCAGCGGCGTGGACTACGATCGCTTGCTCATCGACTTGTCGGGCTTGCAGTCCGACTTGGCACGTGCGCAGGCCGAGACGCGCTCGGCGTTCGAGGTCTGCAACGCCACGTTGCTGTCGGCGTGCGATGCCAGCGACGCCAGCGTGGCCGACCTCGATGCCGCGGTGACGCTGCCCGAGTCGCCTGCGCTGCCGGCGCTCGAGCAGCGCGCCGATCTCGAGGCGCTGCGTTTGGAGCGCGATGCCGCGTCGCACGACGCGATCCTGGCCGAACGGCGCGCCATTCCCGACCTCACCTTTCGGCTGGGCTACACCCACGACACCTTCACCATCTCGGGCGACAACCTGAACACGCTCTCGCTGTCGGTGGCCTTGCCGATTCCGGTGTTCGACCACGGTCAACACGAAGCGGCCAGAGCGCTGGCGCGTGCCGACGAGCTTGAGCAGACGAGCACCGCCACGCTCGTCATGGCGCGCGGCGAGGTCAACAGCTTGTTCACGCGCAAGCGCGCGCTCGAGGCCGCGCTTGCGGCCATCGAAAACGACATGTTGCCGCGCGCCAACGGCGTGCTCGCAGCGCAAGAACAAGGTCTCGCCGAAGGGCAGCTCGACATCACGGACCTCCTGCTGGCGCGGCGCCAAGCCATCGCGTTGCGTACGCAAGCGCTCGATCTGCGCTTCGAGCTGTTCAACCTCAAGAACGATCTCCGGCACGCGCTCGGCCTCGATGCCGCGTCCTCGCAAAGGTGAAGTCATGTCACGCACGTCGCAGCCTGCTCCTCCACTTGCCGAATCGACGCCGGCGCGCAGGCGCCACACGCTGATCGTCACGGGAGCGGCGCTGATGCTCTCCGTGGTCGCGGTGGTCGCGGCCTCGAACTTTTCGCGCAAACCGCCCGAGCTCGCCCAACCTGCCGCGGGCATGCGTGTGGGCGACCACGACGTGACCTTGGCCGCCGGCGCGCAGCAGTGGAGCGTGCTGCGCCTGGGCAAAGCGCAGGCGGCGGTGCCGCACTGGACCGATCCGGTGATCGCGCGTGTACGCATCGACGAAGCGCGCGCCGCGCGTGTCGGCTTGCCATTGGCCGGGCGCGTGACGGCGGTGCTGGTGGAGCTCGGTCAACGCGTGAAGAAGGGTGAGCCACTGCTGATGGTGACGAGCCCCGATCTAGCGACGCTGCACAGCGATGTCGACCAGGCGGGCGTGGAGGTCGAGGTCGCGCGCGCGCAGTACCAGCGCGTGCACGACATGGTGTTGGCGCGCCTGACCCCTGGCAAGGAAGAGCTGGCCGCCGCCGCACAGAAGCGGGAGGCCGAGCTGCGCCTGGCCACCGCGAAGGCGAAGCTGCAGGCGCTCAAGGTCGTCACGCATCATGACAACGAGTTCACCGTGAGCGCGCCGCGCGACGGCGTGGTGGTGGCGAAGAACGTGTTGCCCGCGCAGGAAGTGTCCGCTGACGAGACGCTGCTGCAGATCGCGGACGTCAGCGACGTCTGGGTGCTGGCCGACGTGTTCGAGAGCGACGCCGTGGGTTTGCATGTCGGCACGCCCGTGCGCATCACGCTGCCATCGCTGCCCGGCTTCGCCGTGGAGACGCAGGTGGAGTCGGTCTCGGTGGTGGTCGATGCCGAGCGCCACAGCGTGCCGGTGAAAGTGCGGCTGCCCAACCTCGAAGGCAAGCTGCGCCCCAACGAGTACGCCGACATGCGCTTTCGCGTGGAGATGCCGGCGGCGACCGTGGAGATCCCGGAGTCGTCGCTGGTGTCCGACGGCGCCACGCAATACGTGTACGTGCAAGAGCCGGGCGCGTCTGCCGCTGGTGGCGGCGGCAAGTTCGTGCGGCGCACCGTGGTGGCGGGCCCGGTGCGTGACGGCAAAGTGGCCATCACCGAGGGCTTGCAGGCGGGCGAGACCGTGGTCGTGCAAGGCGGCATCTTGCTCGACAATCAGATCGTGATCGCACACTGAAAGGAGGGTTCCGGTTTGGAACAACTGCTGCAGCTGTCGGTCAAGACGCGCCTGTTCGCGTTCGTGCTCGCCGCGGTGCTGGGCGTGTGGGGCTTCTACTCGTACCGCAGCCTGACCATCGAAGCGTTTCCCGATCCGACGGACACGCAGGTGCAGGTCATCACCATCTTTCCGGGGCAACCCACCGAAGAAGTGGAACGCCGGGTTGCGATACCGATCGAGCGCGAGCTCAACGGTACGCCGGGCCTGGTGCGTCTGCGCAGCATCTCGATCTTCGGCCTGGCGATGGTGACGCTGACCTTCGGTGACGGTGTGGAGCCGCTGGTGGCGCGGCAACAGGTGACCGAGCGCTTGAACGGCGTGGCGCTGCCCGAAGGCATCCATCCGCAGCTCGGACCGCTCGCGACGCCGATCGGCGAGGTGTATCGCTACACGCTCGACGGCGTGCAGGCCGACCCGATGACGCTGCGCACCTTGCAAGACTGGACGGTGCGGCCGCAGTTCTTGCAAGTGCAGGGCGTCGCCGACGTGGTGTCGTACGGCGGGCTGGTCAAGGAGATCCACGTGCAGCCCGAGCCGACGCGCTTGTCGGCGTTGGGCGTGGGCCTCGGTGACGTGTTCGCGGCGCTCTCCAAGGCCAGCGCCAACGCCACCGGTGGCTACGTGCAGCGTGGCTCCGAGGCGTTCGTGATCCGCAGCATCGGCATCCTGAGCTCGATCGAAGACATCGGTCACGTGCGCGTCAGCGTGCACGACGGCGTGCCGGTCATGATCAAAGACGTGGCGCACGTGAGCGAAGGCTGGGCGCCACGCCAGGGAGTGGTCACCCGCGGCAACAACGAGGACGCTGTGGAGGGCATCGTGCTGATGCGCCGCGGCGAGAACCCTTCGGTGGTGCTGGCTGCACTGCGCGAGAAGATTGACCACGTCAACGACCACCTCTTGCCCAAGGGCGTGCGCATCCATGCGTTCTACGACCGCACCGAGCTCGTGGAAACCACGCTGCACACGGTGTTCAAGAACCTCACCGAGGGCGCAGTGCTGGTGTGCCTGGTGCTGTTCGCGTTCATGCTGTCGGTGCGCGCGTCGCTCATCGTCGCGACGGCCATTCCACTGTCGCTCGCCACGAGCTTCATCTACCTGAAGCTGCGCGGCATGAGTGCGAACCTGTTGTCGATGGGCGCGGTCGACTTCGGCATCATCGTGGACGGCGCGGTGATCTTGATCGAGCATTTGTTCTTCGTGCTCTCGCCGCACGACGCTGCGCACGCCAAGCAGCACCTGAGCCCCGGCGAGCTTGCCGACCGGATCATCCACACGAGTAAAGAGGTGGCCCGACCGACGCTCTTCTCCATGCTGATCATCATCGCGGCGTACCTGCCCATTTTCTCGCTCGAGCGGGTGGAAGGCCGCATCTTCGCGCCGCTCGCGCATACCGTGGTGAGCGCGCTGCTGGGGGCTCTGCTCGTGAGCTTCACGCTGGTGCCTGCGCTGGCGTATTTCGCGCTGCGTCGGCCCAAGGTGCACAAGGAGTCGCCGCTCTTGCGCTGGGCGCAGCTCGGGCTCGACCCGGTGCTGCGCTGGGCGATGGTCAACGTGCCTGCGGTGCTCGTGGCTTCGTGCGGCATGCTGATCGCGGCGCTCACGCTGGTGCCGCGCATGGGCTCGGAGTTCTTGCCGGCGCTAAACGAAGGCGCGCTCTACGTGACCTTCACGCTGCCCGACAACATCTCGCTCGATCAGGGCAGGGCGCTGGCGCCGGTGCTCAAGCAGAAGCTCGCCAGGACACCCGAAGTGACCGAGCTCCTGACCCAGCTCGGGCGGCCCGAAGACGGCACCGACCCCACGCTGCCGAACAACCTCGAGATTTTCGTGAAGCTCAAGCCGCTCGCGCAGTGGCGCGAGAAGATCAAGTCGCTCGACGAGCTCACGGCCGAGATGGCGCGGAACCTGAGCGACGTGCCGGGCATCGACTACAACTTCTCGCAGCCGATCCGCGACAACGTCGCCGAGAACATCTCTGGTCAGTTCGGTCAGATCGCCGTCAAGATCTACGGCGACGACTTGGCCGTGCTGCAGCACGCAGCCGATGCGACCCGCGACGCGATCGCCAGTGTTCCCGGCGCCGCCGACGTGGGCGTGGTCAAGGCCAGTGAGTCGCCACAGATCGTGGTGCGCCTCGATCGCCAGGCGCTCGCGCGCTACGACCTCGACATGGGTGACGTGCAGGACTACGTCGAGACCAGCCTCGGCGGACACGTGGCCACCGAGCTGTGGGAAGGCCAGCGCCGCTTCGACGTCACCGTGCGCTTGCCGCCCTCGAGTCGCTCCGACCTCGACGCCATCCGCGCCATCAAGATTCCGTTGCACGACGGCTCGGTGGTGCCGCTGTCTGCCGTGAGCGAAGTCTCGCTCGGCACCGGCCGCGCCGCCATCACGCGCGAGAACGGCAAGCGCTACGTGGGCGTACGCATGAACGTGCGCGGGCGGGATCTCGGCTCGTTCGTGGCGGCCGCGCAGGCCAAGGTGAATCAGGCCGTGCCGCTGCAAGCGGGCTACGAGATGACCTGGGGCGGCGAGTTCGAGAACCAACAGCGCGCGATGGCGCGCTTGCGCCTGGTGATTCCGGTGGGCCTCGTGCTCACCTTCCTGCTGCTGTTCTCCACCTTCGGCACGCTCTTCGACTCGCTCTTGATCATGGCCGTGGTGCCGCTGGCGCTGCTCGGTGGCGTTGCAGGCCTGGCGCTCACCGGCATGCCGCTGTCGGTGTCTGCCGCCGTCGGCTTCATCGCCTTGCTCGGCCAGGCCGTGCTCAACGGCGTGTTGATCGTCTCGGCGATCCGCACGCGGCTCGCCGCCGGTGAGCACGTGGACGCCGCCGTGATGAACGGCACGCGTGAGCGCCTGCGAGCAGTGCTGATGACCGCGCTGCTCGCCTCCCTCGGCCTCTTGCCCGCCGCGCTATCGCACGCCATCGGCAGCGAAACCCAGCGCCCGATCGCCGTGGTGGTGGTAGCAGGCACGGTGTCAGCAGCACTGGTGACCTTGATCGTGTTGCCAGTGGTGTATGCCGCGGCGTGCCGGCGCAGGGCGACGTTCGTTGCGTGGCGTGATGCGCGCGAGGCTGCGGAAGCGGCGCAGTAGAGCGCGTGACAGCAGCGCTTGGCGAACGAAGCCCCATTGGCCAAGAATCAAAGCGTGCGATACTCGATTGTATGAACCCCGCCGACCTGCCGCCGGTCGTGTTGGAAGCTTGGACTCGCTACGGCGATCCGCGCGCGATCGCCGCCAGTCATGAAACCAGTCCGGGCGTCTCCACCAATCGCGTGTTTCGTCTCGAGCTGCGCAGTGGCGAGCTGCCCGCGGGCAGTGTCTTCGTCAAGGTCTCCAGCTACGGCTCGTACGTGCACTTTCGGCAGGACCACCAGCGCATCGCGCGCTGGGTCGAGCTGTTGCACGGCACCCGCTACGAGCATCTGCTCGCGCCCGTGCTCGGCCACGACGGCAACGTGTTCACCCACGAGTCGGCGGGCACTTGGGTCGTGTTCTACGGCGAGATCGCGCGGCGCAGTGCGACACCTAAGATCTTCCGCGAAGCCGACATCACGCAGCTCGCCCAGGAGATGGCGAGCTTCCACCTGTGTTGCGACGAGCTGCGCGGCTCGCTCGACCCGACCTGGAAGACGCTCGGCTCCGACGTCGCGATTCTGTACGACCAGCTCGCTGAGGCGACCTTCTGCAGCGCCCGCGGTTTCACGCGCCCGGAGACCTCGTTTCTCAAGAGGCAGTGCGAAACTTTCTTGGCGAACGCCGAGAGTCTCGGCTACCACCGCTTTCACCGCATGCCAGTGCTCATCGACTGGAACCGCGGCAACTTTTCGGTGCAACTCAGCGAAGAAGGCTTTTCACTCTTCAGCCGCTGGGATTACGACTGGTTCCGCATCGAGCCGCGCACCCTGGACTTCTACTTCTTGAGCCGCGTGGTGCGTGCCGAGGGCGACCAGAGCAGCTTCTCGTACTTGGTCGACCCACTGATGGAGCCGCGCTTCGCGCTCTTCTTGTCCGCGTACCACGCGGTGTTCCCACTCACGCAGCGCGAGCTGTCGTTCGTGCGCGAGGCTTATCGCTTCTTCATCCTCAACTACGTGGTGCTCGGTGGTCAGCACTTCTTCGTGCCGAAGGTGTATCGGCGCCTGTTGCGCGAGGCGGTCGACCACTACCTGCCGTCGATCGACGGTGCCGACTTCGATGGCCTCGAACGCGGGCTCGACTGAGCCGCACGCTCAGCGTTTCAGGTTGCGCGCTTCGAGCTCTTCCCAGCGTGCGGTGAGCTTGGTCGCTTCGGCGCGGGCGGCGTCGTACTCGGCCTGTGCGCGCTTGGCGGCGTCGGGCCCGCTGGCGTAGGTGGCCGGGTCGCCCACCTTGTGCTGCGCGAGGGTCACGCGCTCCTCGGCCTTCTCGATGAGCGCCATGATTGCGTCGAGCTCGAGGCGCTCGGCGTAGCTCAGTGGCTTGGCTGCAGCTGTTGGCGGCGGCGCATTCGACTTGGTCTTGGCAGAAGGCGCAGCGCTGCTGCGCGGTGCTTGCGATTGCCGCGCGCTTTGCGCCTCTTGCGCCGCTTGTGCTTTGCGCGCTGCCGACAGCGCTCGATAGGTGTCGTAGTCGCCGCTGTAGCGCACCGCGCCGCCACCGGGCGACAGCGCCAGGATGCTGGTCGCGATGCGGTTGAGGAACGCACGATCGTGCGATACGGCCAGCACGCAACCGGGCCAGGTGCACAGCAGCTCTTCCAGCTCGCCGAGCGTGGCGATGTCCAGATCGTTGGTGGGCTCGTCGAGCAAGAGCAAGTTCGCGCCCGAGCGCAGCGCTTTGGCCAGAGCCACGCGCGCTCGCTCGCCGCCGGAGAGCGCGCCGACTTTCTGTCTCTGCTTACTGCCGTCGAACAAGAAACGTTCGAGATAGGTGCGCAGATCCATGCGGAGCTCGCCGATCTGCACCTGTCCGCCGCCGTCGCGCTCGGCGCCCTCGCGTTCGGCGACGTTGTCGAACACCGACCAGTCGTCACGCAGGCCGGCGCGCGCCTGATCGAAGTACGCGAGCTTGGTGCGGGTGCCCACCACGACCTTGCCGCTGGTGGGCGTGAGCTCCTGCGAGACCAGCTTGAGCAGCGTGGTCTTGCCGGCACCGTTGTCGCCGACGATGCCCATGCGCTCGCCTTGCACCAGATGCAGCGACAGCTCGGAGATCAGCGTGCGTCCGGCGATCTCCATGTGCACGTGATCGAGCTCGACGATGGTCTTGCCGGTCTGCGCCGCGCCGGTCTCGAGGCCTTCGAGATCCACGCGCGCCGCTTGCCGCGGGGCCTCTACGGCGATCAGCGCCTCGGCGCGTTGAATGCGCGCCTTCTGCTTGGTGGTGCGTGCCTTGGCACCGCGTTGCAGCCAAGCGCGCTCGCGTCGCAAGAGGTTCTGACGGTTGTCTTCGTGGCGCTCGGCGTGTGCAAGCCGCTCGGCTTTTTGCTCGAGGAAGTCGGAGTAGTTGCCGCGGTACTCGGTGAGCGCGCCGTGCTCCAGCTCGAGCACGCGGTTGCAGACGGCGTCGAGCACGTAGCGATCGTGCGTCACCAGCAACACCGCGCCGCGGAAGCGCTCCGCCAGATACTCCTCGAGGTACTCGATGACCGCGACGTCCAGGTGGTTGGTGGGCTCGTCGAGAATCGCCAGATCGGGCTGTGCGACCAGGATCTTCGCCAAGGCCACGCGGCGCTGTTCGCCGCCGCTCATGTCGCCCACGGGGCGGTCCACGTCGTTCACGCCGAAGCGCTGCAGCATGTCGGCTGCACGATGCCCCTGATCCCAACCGCCCAGGTGTTCGATGGTCTCGGCCAGCTGCGCCTGCTCGGCAATCAACTTTTCATCGGAGTGCCGCGCTGGCGACGACAGCTCGACGCTCACCGCCTCGTAGCGCGCGCAGGCCGCGTACCAATGCGCGAGCCCGGCTTCCACCAGCTGACGCGGGGTCGCGTCTTTGGGCAGCTTCGGTTCCTGCGGCAGGTACAGGATCGACGCGTCGCGCTGGCGTTCGATGACCCCCTCGTCGGTGGGCTCCTCGCCGGCGAGCACTTTGAGCAGCGTGGACTTGCCCGTGCCGTTTTCGCCGAGCAGACCGACGCGCTCACCCTCGCTGACGGTCAACGCCAGGTCGTTGAACAGCGTTTGGGGCCCGTAAGCCTTGTGCAGACCGCGCGCGCTTAGGATGGACACGCGCCGCCCTTCAACTCTTCAACTCTACCAACGCACTGCGGCTTGCGCCTCAGCGCCAGCCGATCAGCTCGTTGGGCGAGGTCTTGAGTGCCTTGGCAATCTTGGCGAGCACCGGCAAGCGGCAGCCTTGACCGTCTTCGATGCGCCAGATTGTCATGTGCGCCACACCGATGCGGCGCGCGAGGCCGGCTTGGGAGATGCCCTCGCGCTCACGCAGGCGTTCGAGGTTCCGGGCCAGATTGCGGTGCAGTTGTTCCTCGTTCATCGGTGCCTCTCGAACCTGCTTGCCTGCGTGCCGACATAGCATGCGCTGGCGCGAGATGACCACCACACTGGGCCACCCAACGACGCTGCAAGCGCGGTCAGCGTGCTGCGCCAACCTCCCAGAGTCAAGGGCGCGCGGCAGGCGAGGGGCAACGAATCGTGGCTGGTCCGGTTGCGCGCCCGTCGTCAAAGCGTTTGGCGTGAGCTACCCTGGCACACGCCTTTCGGACGCCAGCCGCTCATGCACAGATTCCTCAACGTCAGCTTTGCTCGTTTGGTGTACCCCGCGTGCGTCGCGTGCGTCGCGTGCCTCGTGTGCCTTTCGGCGTCGGCTGCCCTTGGGGTGCTCACGCCGGTTCGCGCCTGCGCACAAAGCCTCACGCTCGAGCAGGAGCGTCGGCAGACCGAGCAATGGAACGCGCGCAAGCTGCTGCACCGCAGCATCGAGCTGGCCCTGTTGGGCGGGCTCGGCGGCACGGCCCACTTGCCGCATTCCGATGTGAACCTGGAGCCCGCCTACGGCTTCGCGATGCGCTACGAGCACCCGCTCATGCGCTACCTCGTGCTGGGCGGCCAGTTCGATCTCGAGTCGTGGACTACTGCGCCCTGGAGCCGCGCACCGGCCGCGGGCCACAGCACTTTGTTCGATTTCCAGCTGCTCACCAAGTTGCGCTACCCCATTCCGGATCGTGCCGAATTCTATGCTGGCATGCCGTTCGGCGCTGTCATCAACTCGGGTGACGACGGCGCGTTCGGCGGCCGCACGCGCATTGGCCTCGGTTGGGGCATCGGCGCCTTGGCCGGCGCCCGCTTCGCGACCTCACCCTCCACAGGCTTCGCCGTGGAGCTCGGCATGATGCACCGCGCTTTCGAGCACGTGATTGTGCCGAGCACGGGCGGCCACTATCGCATCCCGATGTCGATGCTGCAGCCCCAGATCATGTTCGGGTTGTTCGCGCGCATCTGAGCGCCACGCACACAGTCACGCAGACCGCTTCATTTCGTGGGCGGTTGCAGGAGGTCTGCAGCGGCGAGCACGTCGACCTCGGCGCTCATCACCGAGCTCAGCAAATCGACGCGTTGCAGCTGCACATCGATGTTGGAGCGCACCGAATCGAGCAGCTCGAGCAGGCTGGCCTTGCCGCTCTTGTAGGCGTCTTCGGCCATCGTGCGCAGCTCGGGCAGGTGCTGCAACACGGCGGTGTCGTAGTCCGCGAGCGCAGCGCGCCGGGCGGCGAGCACGGACACCGCGCCGGCCAAGCTGGCTTGCGCAGACGCACGCGTGGCCGCGCCTTCAGCCTCGGCCTGCGCGAGGGCGGCGTGCGCACGATCGATCGCAGCGCCGCCGAAGTTGAAGATGGGTAGGGGGGCCGACACGCCGAGGAACGCTGAGACGCTGCCCTTGTCGCTGGTCAAGAAGGTGCCGCCGCTGAGGGTCAGCTCGCCCCAGCGCTCGGCTCGGGCCAGCTCGATCTCGCTGCGGGCGCTGTCGATGTGACGTTGCGCGGCGATTAGCGCCGGCAGTGTGCTTTGCGCCCGCTGCCACAGCGCGTCTGGGGCTTGGTCCACCGCGAGCGGCTCCAGCTGCCCCGCGGCGCGCGGTTGCCAGCCGGGCAAGCCCAGCACCTGCGCGAAGCTCGTACTGGCATCGACGAGCTCGGCGTCGGCGCTGGCCAAGCGTGTGGCCAGCTGGGCGCTTTCGAGATCGACACGGCGCTCGTCGTAGCTGCTCTGGGCGCCCGCGGCGACGCGTTCGTGCACGGTGTGGGCCACCGCGGCCACGTCGGCGCGCGCCGCTGTCAGCTGCTGCTGCCGTGCCTGGGTGGCCTGCAAGGTGACGAACGCCTGCAGTGCGTCGCGATCGAGCTCGAGCTCGGAGAGGCTGATCTCGGCACGCACGGCCCGCTCACGTTGCTCGGCGCTGCGCACCCGCGCGCCACGCTGTCCGGCCAGCCACAAGGGCTGCTCGAAGCCGATCTGATGTTGCGTGCCGTAGTTGTCGCCGTGCCCAATACGCCCGAAGCCGGTGTAGCCGAGCGAAGGGTTCGGCCGCACGCCTGCGACGCCCACGTCGGCATGGGCGACGGCGTTCTGGCTGACCAGCGCGCGCACGCGCGGGCTGCGCTCGTGCACCAGAGTGAGCACGTCTTGCCAGCGGACCTCGGCCGGTAACGGTGCGTTGCTGGCACGCGCGGGTTGCGGCTGGGCAAGCGGTTGCGCAGCTGGCTGCATGGAGGCTTGTGTTGGCGCTTGCGCTGGGGCTTGGGTTTGCGCTCGCGCAACTTCGCTGTGCAGCGCAAGCCACAGCCCCGCGCATGCGCCAACCACGCCGACCCGGAACGAACTGCGCATCATGGCGCCTCCTCCGAGAGCGCAAAATCGAGATCGCTCTCGCTGTCGACCTTCAGCTCGCGCCGCGCGACCAACGCGTACACCGCCGGCAGCAGCAGCAACGCCACGAGCAAGGTCGTGACCATGCCACCCACGATCACCACGGCGAACGGGCGCTGGGTTTCACTGCCCACGCCGCGCGACAGCGCCATGGGGATGAGGCCGAGCATGCCGAGCAACGCCGTCATCAGCACCGCGCGCAGCCGCGACGCTGCGCCCTGCACCACCGCAATGGCCAGCGGCGCACCGCTCTGCCTGCGCGCTTCTATGGCGCTGAGCACGAGTAACCCCATGAGTGACACCTGCCCCAAGAGCGCGATGAAGCCGATGATGGCGCTCACCGACAAGGTCACGCCCGAGAGCTTGAGCGCGAACACGCCGCCGGTCATCGCGAACGGCACGCTGAGCACGATGGCGAGCGCGCTGCGACCGGAGCCGAGCGCCGAGTACAGCAGCCCGAGCACCACGAGCAGCGACAGCGGCACGATGATCTTCAAGCGTGCCAGAGCGCGCTGTTGATTCTCGAACTCGCCCGTCCAAACCAGGAAGTTGCCCTCGGGCACCTTCACCGACTTCGCCACGGCCTTGATGGCGTCGTCGACCACCGAGCCCATGTCGCGGCCCTCGACGTTGAACTTGAGCGCCATCACCTTGCTGTTGTTCTCGCGGTTGATGGTGGCGCGGCCGGTCTTCACCTGGATGTCGGCCAGATCGCGCAGCGGCACGCGCGCACCGGACGGCGTGGGCACCAGCACGCTGGCGATGTGCTCCTGGTCGATGGTCTCGTTCGCCGGCAGCATCACGCGGATGGGCACGATCTTCTCGCCCTGCCACACCTGCGTCACCACGTAGCCCGCGAGCGCGGTCTGAATGGTGCGCTGAGCGTCTTCCATCGAGATGCCCTCGCGCGCCAGCGCGCCACGGTCGAGCTGGATCTGCAGCTGCGGCACCGTGGTCTCGCGGTAGATGTTGAGATCGACGATGCCCTTGACCTTGTGCAGCGCGGCCATGGCGTTGTCGAGGGTGTCGTGCATCACGTTGAAGTCGGTGCCGAACACCTTGAGCACGGCCTTGCCGCGCACGCCGCTGACGGCTTCTTCGACGTTGTCTTTGATCGGGCCGGAGAAGTTGAAGTGCACGCCAGGAATCTCTTCGAGGCTCGTGCGCATCTTGTTCTGCAACTTGTCCTTGTCCCAGCCGGCGCGCCACTTTTCTTTCGGCTGCAGACGCACGTAGGTTTGGCTCATGTTCACGCCGTAGTCGCCAGTGCCGTCTTCGGGGCGACCTTGTTCGCTGAGCGTGGCCATCACTTCGGGGAAGGCCATGATGCGCTTGCGCATCTCCACCAAGAGGTTCTGGCCCTCCTCGAGCGAGATGCTCGGTGGCATCTCGATGAAGATCACGAAGTCGCCTTCATCGAGCTCCGGCAAGAACTCGGTGCCCAGCGTGGCGCCGACCACGCCTGCCAGCACCAGCACCGCGCCGCCCACGGCAAACGCCACGCGCTTGCGTCGCGACAGCCAGTGCAAGGTGCGCTCGTAGTACGTGCGCAGCGTGGACAGGAATTTGGGTTCCTCGACTTCGGAATCCTTGGGGCGTAGCACCAGCGCGAGCAGCGCTGGCACGATAGTGAGCGCGAAGATGAGCGCGCCGACCAGCGCGATGCTGTAAGTGAGCGCCAGCGGGCGGAAGATGCGGCCCTCGACGCGCTGCAGCGTGAACACCGGGATGAGCGCCGCGATGATGATGGACATCGCGTAGAAGGTGGGCCGCGACACCTCGACTGCCGAGCGCGCGATGATGCCGAGCAGCGCGCGTCGCGAGTCGGGTCGCCTGTGATGCATCTCGTGAACTACGTTCTCCACGAGCACCACGGCACCGTCGACCAAGATGCCGAAGTCGATGGCGCCCATCGAGATCAAGTTCGCAGGCATCTTCAGTAGATACAGCCCGGCGAACGCGAAGAGCAGCGCGAGCGGGATGACCACGGCCACCACCAGCGAGCCGCGCAGCGTGCGCAGGAACAACCAGACCAGCGCCACCACCAGCGCGAAGCCCTCGAGCAAGTTGTGGTGCACGGTCGCCAGCGTCTTGCTGACGAGCGTGGTGCGGTCGTAGAACGCCTCGATCTTCATGCCCTTGGGCAGGATCTTCTCGTTCAGCTCTTTGACCTTGTCGTGGATGCCCTTGAGCACGAGCGAGGGGTTTTCGCCACGGCGCAAGAGCACGAAGCCTTCCACGGCCTCGCGTTGATCGTTGATGGCCACGGTGCCGCGGCGCGGCGTGCGCGATTGCACCACGCGCGCCACGTCACCCACTGTGACGGTCAGGCCCTCGTCACTCTTGAGCACGACATGCTGGATGTCCTTGGCGTCGGCGATCAGACCGATGCCGCGGATGGTCAGCTCCTGGTCACCCTGCCGCAGGAAGCCGCCGCTGGTATTCAAGTTGGAGTGCTGCAGCGCTTGGATGACGTCTTCGAGCGTGAGACCGTGCGCTTCCATGCGGTTGGGAATCACCTCGATGTGGAACTCCTTCACGTAGCCGCCGAAGCTCACCACGTCGGCCACGCCCGGCACTTGCTTGAAGGTGCGCTCGATCGTCCAGTCTTCGGTGGCACGCAGCTCGTACAGATCGTGACGGTCGCTCGCAAGCCGGTACTGGAACACCTGGCCCAGAGGCGTGGCTTCGGGGCCCAGGCCCACGTCGGTGCCCTCGGGTACGTTCGCCGCGCGGATGCGCTCGCCCACCATCATGCGCGCCTTGAACACGTCGACGTCGTCGTCGAAGGTGACGAACACCAGCGACAAGCCGAACAGGCTCTCGCTGCGCATGCTGAGCATGCCGGGCGTGCCGTTGAGCACGCGCTCGATTGGCACGGTGACTTGACGCTCGATCTCTTCGGGCGCCAGGCCCGGCAGCTGCGAGATGACGTTCACCTGGTAGTTGGTGACGTCGGGATATGCTTCGATGGGCGTGCTCAAGTAGCCGTGCAGCCCGAACGCGGCGACCGCCGCGGTGAGCAGACAGGCCGCGAAGCGGCGCCGAACCGACCAACTGATCAGTGCAGATAACATGGAACCTGACTTCGGCTCAGAGCAGTTGCTCGGCCGCGGTATCGAGCAGAAGTGCGCCCTTGACTACGATGCGCTCGCCGGGGCGCAACCCGGTGAACACGGCCACTCGACCGTCGACCGGATGGCCGATCGTCACTTCACGCGAGCGGAAGGTTCCGTCTGGCTGCGCGACATAGACAAAGGTGCGACCGCCTTCTTTGATGAGCACGGCAGTTGCAGGCACCGCCACACCGCCCTCGAACTTGGCTTCGATGGCGATGCGTGCGTACATGCCCGAACGCAGCGCGGGCTCGAGCTCGTCGAACGCCAGGTACACGGGCGCGCGTCGCGTCGCAGGGTCGACCGCGGCACCCACATTGAGCACCTGCAGATGCACGGGGTCGGCCATGGATGCGACCTGCGCGGCCGCTCGCGCGCCGACGCGCACCAACGGCAGCTCGCGCTCGAAGACTTCAGTCACCATCCACAGCGCGTTCGGATCTCCGAGCTCCAGCAGTGGATCGCCATCGGGCTGAGCGGTGCCACCGACGGTCGCACGCAGCGACAAGACATTGCCGGCGATGGGCGCACGGATTTCGATGATGCCGCCGTGCTCCTGCCCCAAGAACGCGAGCGAGGTGCGAGCGCGCACCAGCTCGGCGCGTGCTTCGTCGGAGTGCGCTTGCGCTGCGACCAAGTCGCTCTGGATGCCGACGCCCTTGGACATCATGTCGCGCTGACGCTGCGCCTCGGCGGCCGCTGCACGGGCGCCGACCTCCGCGCGTTGCAGGTCGGCGTTCATGGTGGCCGCGTCGGGGCTCGAGAGCGTCATCAGGTGTTGACCCTTGTGCACCGGGTCGCCGACGTGAACGTTGATGGCGATGACCCGCCCGTGCACCGGTGCGCCGACACGCGCGACTGCACCATCGCGGAACGCGACGCGGCCAGGGGCTTGCACCAACGCCGGCGCGGCGTCGCCGCCGATGGCTGCGACCTCTACGAACTTCTGCGACTGCGCCGGCAGCGAGACCACACCTGCGCTGCTGGTTTGTGCAGTGCCGGGGCTGAACTTGAGCGCTTCGCTCTCTGCGTGAGAGCACCCGAGGCCGAGCAAGAACATGGGGCAAAAGGCGACGAATGGGCGAAACGCCCCGGGTATGGCTTCGAGAATTTTCTGCATAACGCCTACTGGAACAACGGTCTGGCGCTGGTATTCCGCGCCCCGCGCCGGCAGCGGCGGGCGCTGTCGGCATGAGCGTGTTGACCAATGCACGCGCTGTGCCGAGCGCTGCGGACGCAGCTCAGTTGGCGTTACGCCGCAACACCCGCACCACGAGCAGCGCGGCAGCAACCGCCACGCTGAGGAGCGCCAACCACGTGGCGGCGAAGCTCGATTGCAGGACATGCAGCGTCGCAAACGCGAGCGCTGGGTACACCAGCCTGTGTAGCTCTTTCCAGTGTCGCAGGCCGATCGCGCGCACGACCGCGCTGAACGAGGTCATGGTGAGCACGAGCACGATCAGCAATGCGCACTCACCCGCACGCAGGTGTGGCCAGGTCCACAACAGGGGCACGCGCGCGTGCAGCAGCACGAAGAAGCTGAGCGCGGCATGCAGCAGCGCGCACAGCCCACAGACGATGCCGAGCGAGCGCCGCAGCGCCGCAAGCAA
>JADGRE010000066.1 GCA_017881185.1 Pseudomonadota bacterium
CGCGGTCAGGCGCAGGCGGTGGCGTTGCGGGTGCTGGCGCAATTGCGAGGCGCGCTCGGGAGCTTGCAGCGGGTGCGTGTGCTCGAGCTCTACGCTGGCTCCGGTGCGCTGGGGCTCTTGTTGCGCAAGGAAGGCGCGGCGCCCGTGCTGGTCGAGCGTTACGAGCCTGCGCTCGGTCTCTTGTCGCGCGCGGCGGCTGAACAAGATCTCGAAGGCATCGCCGTCCGCGCCGGCGACGCCGAGACCGTGCTCGGAGATCTGGTGCGTGCCGGCGAGCACTTCGATGCGGTGATCGTGAATCCGCCGCGGCGCGGGCTCTCGCCGCTGGTGCGCGCGCAGCTCGTCCAGCTCGGTGCGCGCGCGCTGGTGTACGTGTCGTGCGACCCGCAGACCTTGGCGCGTGACCTCTCCGACCTTGCGCTGCGTGGCTTGCGCGCGGCTGCCGTCGCGCCTTTCGACATGATGCCGCTCTGCGAAGACGTCGAGAGCGTGGTGCTGCTGACGGCGGCGGCGCCTAGCCCGCTGCAAATACTCCATCAAGACGAGCAATTGGTGGTGGTCGACAAACCGCCGCACCTGCCGACGATTCCGCAGAGCGAGCACGTGCGCTGTGTGCTCGAGCTCTTGCGCGCGCAGCTCGGTGTGCCGAGCTTGTTCGCGGTGCATCGCCTGGACATCGGCACGAGCGGCGTGTGCTTGTTCGTCAAACGCAGCGAACAAGTGGCTCCCGTGGCTGCGGCGCTCGCGGCTGGACACAAGCGCTATCTGGCGCTCTTGCGCGGCATCGTGCACGCCAAGGGCACCATCCGCACGCCCCTGCGCGACGGCGGCATGAGCCGCGAGGCGACCACACGCTACACACGGCAAGCGCTGGTGGGAGGCCACTCGCTGGTGCGCGTGCGGCCCGAGCAGGGGCGCACCCATCAAGTGCGCAAGCACCTGGCGTCCATCGGCCACCCCGTGCTGGGCGACGCACGCTTCGGCGACCCAGCGAGCAACCGACACTTCGAGCACAAGCACGGTCTCGACCGCACCTTCCTGCATCTGGCGCACGTGGAGCTCGCAGGCTTGGGCGCTGCGCCTCCGCTGGTGTTGTCGGCGCCGCTAGCGCCCGACCTTGCCGTGGTGCTCGCACGCTTACGCGCGACCTCGGCGCCCACCTGAGCACTTGCCGCGCGCTTTACCGGCGCGCCATTCTGCACTAAAGACAGGCTGGCAATTGCGGCGCTTACAAGCCGCGCCCACAGGAGAGAGACGATGGCGAAGCTGGATGTGCTGGTGCTGGCAGGCGATGGCATCGGCCCCGAGGTCACGACCGAGGCGCTGAAGGTCCTGGAGCTCGCGTGCAAGCGTGGCAGCATCAGCCTCGAGCTGTCGCACGACCTGTTCGGTGGCTGCAGCATCGACGCGCACGGCGAACCCATCACGCAAGCGGTGCTCGACCGCTCGCGCAAGGCCGATGCCGTATTGCTCGGCGCCTGCGGCGGACCGAAGTGGGACAACCTCGCGACCGACAAGCGCCCGGAGAAGGGCCTCTTGCGCCTGCGCGAGCACATGGAGGTCTACGCGAACCTGCGTCCGGCCAAGCTCTTCAAGGCGCTGGCCGACGCCAGCCCGCTGAAGGCCGAGCGCGCCGCGGGCTTCGACTTCGTGGTGGTGCGCGAGCTGGTTGGCGGCCTGTACTTCGGCAAGCCGCGCTACGTGCAAGGCGAGCCAGGCAAGCGTGTCGGTGCCAACACGATGACCTACACCGAAGCCGAGATCGTGCGCATCGGCCGCGTGGGCTTCGAGACCGCGCGTCGCCGCAAGAAGAAGCTGTGCAGCGTGGACAAGGCGAACGTGCTCGAAGTGATGGGCTTGTGGCGCGACGTGATGGTGCAGCTCGGCAAAGAATACCCCGACGTCGCGCTCTGCCACCTGTACGTCGACAACGCTGCGATGCAGCTGATCTTGCGCCCCACCGACTTCGACGTGCTGGTGATGGAGAACATGTTCGGCGACATCCTGTCGGACCTGTCGGCAGCTGCAACGGGCTCCATCGGGCTCTTGCCATCCGCAGCGCTCGGCGACAAGCTCGCGCTCTACGAGCCCATCCACGGCTCGGCGCCCGACATCGCCGGCCAAAACAAAGCCAATCCGCTCGCGGCCATCATGACCATCGCGATGTTGCTCGAGCACACGGCCAAGCGCAGCGACCTGGCGGCCGCGGTCAACGCAGCGGTCGAAGACGTGCTCGACGCCGGCGTGCGCACCGGCGACATCGCCAAGCGCGGCGAGCCTGTGGTCGGTACGCGCGAGATGGGTGAGGCCGCGCTCAAGGCGGTCGCCAAGCGTCTGGGATGAAAGCGCTGCGTGCGCGCAATGCGGGTGTCCGCCGGCGTGCCGCGGTCCGTGCGCTGTGCACGCTCTTGGGTTGGGTCGTGGCGGCGAGCGCGAGCGCGCAAGACGTCGCGCCGTCGGCGCCGACACTACCGCCGCCAACAGCTGCAAGCGCGGGCGCTGCGTCGCCGCACGCTGGCTTCACCATCGCCGCCAGCTTGCGCGCGGCTGCCTACCGCATGCCCGGCGTGCCCAGCGTGATCGTGCACGCGCCGCCCGGCTTCGATCCGGCGGCGCCGCTGCACCTGGTGGTGTATTTGCACGGCTACAGTGGTTGCCTGCCAGTGCTCATGGGCAAAGGGCAGGCGCGCTGCCGGCCGGGCGACGCTCCGCGCGAGGGCTGGGATCTCGGCACGGTCCACGATCGCGCTGGCACCCACACGCTCTTGGTGGTGCCGCAGCTCGCGTTCATGAAACGCAACGGCAAGCCGGGCGCCTTCGGTCGCGCAGGCGTGTTTGCGCAGTTCCTGCAAGAGCTGCTCTCCGAGACGCTGGCGCAGGCCCTGGGCGGGCCCCGGCAACTGCGCGAGGTGGCGAGCCTGACGCTGGTCGCACACAGCGCAGGCTACCAAACGGCGTTAGCCATCCTGGAGCGCGGTCAGGTCGAGTCGCTGGTGCATGCGGTCGTGCTGCTCGACGCGCTCTACGGCGACACCGAATCGTATGCGCGCTACGTCGCGCAACACGCCGCTAGCGGCTTGCACTTCGTAGCGCTGCACCTGTCCGGCGGTCGCCCAGCGCACGAAGACCTGCGCCTGCAGCGTATGCTCGTGCGCAAGTTGGGCGCCGAGGCCGTGGTGCTCACCGACGCCGCAGGCCTGTCTGCCGCGCTCGCAACGCATGCCATCGTCATCGCTTCGGGCACGCCCCCGCACTGGCTCATGCCCGGGCATCACATGGCACAGGTGCTTGCCGCGCTCGCTCTGCCCGCGCGCAGCCACCCCTACGCGCCCGGTCCTGCACGATAACCGATCAAAACCCCTCGGTCAGACCACTAGATCCGGACACGGGCGCGCGCGCATGGATCGCTCTTCCCTTCGCCATGCGCATGAAGTACACACAGGGCCTCATGCTGACCGGGAGATCGGGAATGCGAGCTCGCAGCGTTGCGGTGTTGGCGGTCTGGTTGGGGGCGTTCGGTCTGCTATGCGTCACGACGTCGGCGTTCGCTGCGCCCAAGGGCAAAAAGGCCGCGAGCACGCAGCCCAAGAGCACGCAGCCCAAGAGCACGCAGCCCAAGAGCACCGACGACTTGATGGAAGACTCCATGAAGCCGTCGAAGAAGTCCAAGGCCGACAAGGCCAGCGACGCCGACAGCGACGACAAGGCCGCCGACAAGGCCGCCGAAACCAAGAAGAAGGAAGCAGAAGCGGCCGCCGAGCCCGACGCCTGGGAGAAGCCGCCCGCCGAAGAAGAGAAGGCGCCGCCCAAGAAGGCGAAGCCCGCCGAAAAGCCAGTCGGTGACGGCCGCTCGCTCGAGATCGGCCTGATGCTCGGCTACGGCTTTCGCACCGAGAAGTCGTTCAACACCGATCCTTACGGGCTCGGTGTAGGCCTGCATGTCGGCTACGAGTTCGACATGCATCTCTTCGCATCTGTCGGCTACCAGTACTTCCTGGGCTCGAGCAAGGATACGCCGCAAGTCGTCGGTCCCACGCTGACCTCGTCGGCGAACTACATGTTCATCTATGGCGAAGTTGGCTACGACGTGTGGTTCGACAAGATCATCCTGCGGCCATCGATGTTGCTCGGCCTTGGTCTCGGCAAGCAAGATCCCGATCCACGGGTGAACGGCCCTTTCACCCACAAGGGCTTCCTGCTCGCCCCCGGCATGACCGTGCTCTACACCATGAACAGCGTGTTCATCGGCGGCGACGCGCGTGTGCAGCTGGTGCTCGGCGGCAAGAACGAGTCGGGTTTCATCCTAGGCGTCACCGGCGGTCTGCGCTTCTAAACAGGGTCGTCTGACGCGCGATCCACTTCGCGATCCGTCGTCGCTTTCTGCGGTGCGTGCTCACCTACGCAACGTAGGCTCCGCGCGCTCCTCGAAACCGACGACGCCTCGCTCGCGGCTCGCACGCCATGCGACCCTGTTTCCGCCGGCCGATCAGTGCGCGCTGGCCCACTCGGTCCAGCGCGGCTCGGTCGCGGGCGGTGGTGGATCGACCGTCATCACCACGATGGTGCGCTCGCTGGCTGCGCGGTGCACCGTGCAGGCGTTGGCTTGTGCTAGCAGCGTGCTCAGGCGTTCGCTCAGCTTGGCGACGGGGCTGTCAGCTGCACCGCTCTGAGCCGTGCGGACCAGACTGTCGAGTTGGGTGAGTTGCGCGTCGAGGCAGCTTGCGAGCGGCGTGTTGCCAGCGGCCCGCGCGTCGGCCAGCGCCGCAAGCACTTTGGTGCTCGCAGCGCTGGCGCGTAGGCTCAAGGCAGCGGCGGCGGTCTTGGCCCGAGCGCCACCGTCGCCGCCTAGCCCCTGCGCGCAAACCCAGCCCGGACAAAGCAGCAACCCCAAGCAGGCCGCGCGCAAATGCCCATAAACGCGCGGCACGCAAGAACCTTTTGCGCTGAGAGTCGTCATTGCAAGATGAGTTGCAGGTGCCTGGCTCGGCGTTCATCGCCAGATGCGTGTATGCTCGCCCCGGTTTTTCTACCGTCCGCGGAGACCCCATGAACCACTCTGCTTTCTCACCGTTGCGCGCTGGTGTCTTGCTCGGTGCGCTGTACGCGTCGTGCACCAGTGCCGGCTGCGGTCATACCCAGGGGGCCTACGCCACCACTCAAAGCCCACTCGCGCTCTCGCGCGTGGTGCTCTACCGCAACGGCGTGGGTTACTTCGAGCGTCACGGCGTCATCGACGGCGACAAGCTCACCCTCAAGGTTCGCAAAGATCAGGTCAACGACTTGCTCAAGAGCCTGACGGTCATCGACCGCAGCTCGGGCAAGGCGCTGAGCGTTTCGATTCCGCTCGACCCGCAAGCCTGGCAAGACGCAGCCCTGTCGTTGCTCATGCCCGGCCGTGGTCGCCTGGCCGACGTGCTCGACGGTCTGCGCGGCGTGCACGTGAGCGTGGAGACGGCGTCGCGAACGGTGCACGGCCGCATCGTGATGGTCGAGCGCATGAACCCGGAGCCGCGGCCTGAGCCACTGCGCATGCCCACCCCCGAGTACGAAGACCACAAGCTCACGTTGCTCGACGGCGATGCGCTGCAGATCGTGAAGGTCTCGCAGATCCGCAGCATCAGCCTCGAAGAAGGCGATCTCGTGATGCAGCTCGATCGTCACCTCGACGCGACTTCCGGCGAAGGCATGTTCCAACAGGTCGAAGTGGTCGTGCGCCTGTCCGACGAAGGCAAGCACGACTTGGCGGTGAGCTACGTGGCCGCTGCGCCCTTGTGGAAACCGACCTACCGCGTGGTGCTCGCGCAAGACGGCTCGGGCAAGGCGCTGTTGCAGGCGTGGGCCGTGGTGTCGAACGTCAGCGGCGAGAGCTGGGACAAGGTCTCGCTCGGTCTCACCTCGGGCGCACCCCTCGCGTTCCGCTACGACTTGCACACGCCGGAGAACGTTGAGCGCCCGGACCTCACGCAGAGCGCAGTGCGTAAGCAAGCACAAGTTGCCTTCGGCGAAACCACCTACGCCACGCCCGCCCCGGCCGCCCCGCCGCCCCCGCCCGCCGCAGAGCCCATGGCTGCCGAGCTGTCGCAGGACGAGAAGAAGGAAAGCGCCGAGATGGACGCTGCAGCTGTTGGCGGCGCCGGCGCGCTGGCGCCCATGGCTTCGATGGGCATGCGCCACAAGATGGTCGCGCCCGCGAAGGACGCGCGCGCGGATTTCGCCGCGGTCGACATGGGCGCGCTCGCACGCAGCGTTGCACCGCGTGCCACGGCCAAGCAGGTCGCAGGCCTCACGCGCTTCGACCTTGCCGAGCAAGTCACCTTGCCCGATGGCAGCGCGAGCATGGTAGCGCTGGTGAATCAGCTCGTGCCTGGCGAGCAGACCTTCCTGTACAGGCCGGGTGGCTCGGGCTTGGGTTACGAGCAGAATCCGTACCGCGTCGTGCGCTTCAAGAACGACACTGACTTCGTGCTCGAACCGGGGCCGATCAGCATCTACGCAGGCGGCAGCTTCGTCGGCGAAGGTTTGTCCGAGGCGATTGCCAGCCACGACATGGCGACCATTCCTTTCGCTGCGGAGCCATCGGTGCTCGTGCGCTCCTCGACCGAGAGCTCAGGCGACGCCATGAAGATCACCAAGATCGTGCGCGGCGTGATGGAGGTGCAGGCCTTCCACCGCGTGACCACCACCTGGAGCGTGCAGGGCCCCGCGAGCGACGCCGGTTTCCGCGTGCTCGTGCGCCAGGGCCGCGCGGGCGACGACTACACGCTGGTGGACCCACCCAAAGACACCGAGACCCTCGCCGACGGCTACTTCATTCCGGTCGTGGTCGCGCCGAAGCAAACTACGGCGACGCTACCGGTGATCGAGCAGACCCCCTCGCAGACCACGCTCACGATCTGGGATGACCACGCTCCGGAGCTGCTGAAGCAGCTGCTCGAGACGCCCGGTCTCGACGCCAAGGCACGTGCTGCGCTCGAACCCATCGTGCAGGCACGCCAGGAGATCGGCCGCATCGACACCCAGCTGCAAGGCCTGTCGGCGCAGCAGGCCCAGCTCGACCAACGTGCCAACGAAGAGCGGCAGAACCTGTCGGCCATCCAGAAAGACGCCCGCGCCAGCGCGCTGCGCAAGCGCCTCACGCAGCGTCTCGAGGAGCTGAGCAAGCAAGCCGAAGAGATCGGCCGCAAGCTCGTGGAGCTGAACAGCCAGCGCCTGGAGCACAAGATCGAGCTCGAGGACAAGCTGCGCGACCTGGATTTCACGCCCGCGATGCCCGCCGTGCCCGCCGCGCGCTGAGCGGTAACTGCTTGTAAGCCCTTGCGGAAACTGGGGTTCGTGCGTAAGTCGAAGTCGTTGGAGGGCCACATGCAGATCCCGCTCGAGGTCGCGTTCAAGAACATGGAAAAGTCCGACGCCGTCGAGGCGCGTATTCGTGAGAAGGCCCAGAAGCTAGAGCGCTTCGCCGAACGAATTACGAGCTGCCGAGTCGTGGTCGAGGCGCCGCATCATCATCAGCACCACGGCACCGCCTACGACGTGCGCATCGACATCCACGTGCCCGGCGCCGCGCTCGTGGTCAGCGACGGCTCCAAGAACCCCGCCCACGCCGACGTCTACGTCGCCATTCGCGATGCGTTCGATGCCGCGGTGCGGCAGCTGGAAGATCACGGCCAGCGTCTGAAGCCGCGCTGAGCGCTGCGCCCGCGCCGCGGTCCCAGGCCAAGTCAAAATTGCCTGGGAATACGTAGTGATCTGGAATGGTCGCTCCGACCCGCAGTGCGCGGCGCTGTTGCGGGCGGTCGCGCTTGCCGAAGCCAATCCGAACATGCTCGAGCGAGCAGCGTTCTGTGCGTTTGAGCTGGCGGTGCGGCTGCGCGACCAGGGTTGCGGGCCCACTATCGGCTCGGCCGCCGGGTCGGAATTGCCTCGGAAAACCGATACGCTCGCCTGCGAACAATCGTGCTCCAGCTCAGCTCCGACGAGGCAGCGCTTCTATCGAGAGCTACACCCTCGAGACCTAGGGTGGAGACCAGCTTGTGCACTCCTAGGCGCTGTCACATTCTGCGCGTGCTCCATCACGCCCGAGACGTCGAGCAGGTCTTCCTGTAACGCTCGCGAGGCAGCGGGCGCGGGCCCGTCTTCCTTGGTGCAAAGGTGGTAGTTTTGGCCGGGACCCAATGGACTTTTCTGCCGTACAGGCGTTGCGAAACACACACCCGGCGTGGCGCCTTCTCGCTGCGGGCAACGCGCCGCTGATCGCGAGTTTCTTCCATCGCACGTTCATCGTGCCGAACGTTCGCACCCTGCCGCGTTCCGAGCTCGCCTCGCGCCTCGATGACTTCCTCTACGAGCTGCGCCAGCAAGTTGGCGCGGACGAGTTTCCGCGATCTGCGTCCGAGTATCTGGACTTGTGGGCGCATGACGAGCACGGCTGGTTGCGGAAGTACTACCAGCAGGATAGCGACGAACCATGCTTCGACCTGACCCCGGCATCCGAGAAGGCTCTGGACTTCGTCTCGTCGCTGTCGGCGCCGAAGTTGATCAGCACCGAGTCTCGCCTACTGACAGTGTTCGAGCTCTTGCGGCAGTTGACGGAGGGTACGTCGGCCGATGGCGATGCGCGCATCGCGGATCTCGAGCGTCGCCGTGCCGTCATCGATGCCGACATCGCGCGGCTGCGTGCCGGGCATGTGGACCTCATGGACGCAGCGCAGATCAAAGACCGCTTTCAGCAGATGGCGACCACCGCGCGCGCGTTGCTCTCGGACTTCCGCGCGCTCGATCAGAGCTTTCGCGATCTCGACCGCACGGTGCGCGAGCGCATCGCCACGTGGGAAGGCGGGAAGGGCGCGCTGCTTCAGGATGTCTTCGGCCAACGCGACCAAATCAGTGATTCGGATCAAGGTCGCAGCTTTCGCGCGTTCTGGGACTTCTTGATGTCGCCAAGCCGACAAGAAGAGCTGACAGCACGCTTGGAGAAGGTGCTCGCCCTCGACCCCGTGAAGGAGCTCTTGCCGGAGCGGCGCCTTCTGCGCATTCACTACGATTGGCTCGAAGCCGGCGAGGTCGCACAGCGTACGGTCGCGCGACTGTCGCAGCAGCTTCGCCGCTACCTCGACGATCGTGTGGTGCTCGAGAATCGGCGAATCATGGAGATTGTGCGCAGCGTCGAGCAGCACGCACTTCTCTTACGCGATCAGCCCCCGGCAGGCACCTTCATCGAGATTGACGACCTGGCGCCGGAGATTTCACTGCCTCTGCAGAGACCGCTGTTCTCGCCCGCTGCGAAGGCGCAGATCACTGCACAAGCGCTTTGCGTGGGTGAATCCAACGCAGACACTGGCGCGCTCTACGCGCAGGTGTACGTCGATCGAGCTGCGCTGCACGCCCACATTCGCCGCGCGCTGCAGACGCGCAACCAAATTTCGCTCGCTGACTTGATCGCCGTGCATCCGCTCGAGCTCGGGCTGGCGGAGCTGGTGGCGTATCTGGCGATCGCATCGGAGGACGACGATGCTCAGATCGACGATGCTCGGAAGCAGAAGCTCTACTGGGCCGACGAGAACGGTGTGACACGCGAAGCGACGCTACCGCTCGTGGTGTTCACGCGCCGCGGCACGGAAGGGGTCGCTCCGTGACTGACACCAAGCTCACGCGCTCGCACGTCACCATCGCCCTGTTCAAGGGTGTCGTTTACAGCGACACCGACCCGGCAATCTGGCAAGTGCTGCTAGCGAGCACCTCGGAGCTTCGAGAGTACGTCGCTGTCGTCGGCTTGGAGCTCGAGATCAACGAGGCCGAAGGCTACGCGTACCTCAGGGAGCATCCGCGGGCTGAAGGCGATCAAGAGCTTCCGCGCCTGGTGTCGCGGCGTCCGCTCAGTTACCCGCAGAGCTTGCTGCTCGCGCTCCTACGAAAGAGACTCTTGGAGCTCGATACTCGTGGTGGCGAAACCCGGCTCATCGTCACTCGCGATGAGATCGTCGACATGGTGCGACTGTTCTTCGCGGGTGGGACGAACGAAGCGAAATTCGTCGATCTGGTAGATCAACACATCAATCGCATCGTCGACCTTGGCTTCATGCGGCGCATGCGTGGACGCGATGATGCGTTCGAGGTGCGCCGCATTCTGAAAGCATTCGTCGATGCGCAGTGGCTCGGTGAGCTGGACCGTAAGCTCGAAGCGTACCGAGCCCATGCGGGCGCGCCCAAGGGCACGGAGGAAGGCTCGTGAAACCCGAACAACTCGAGCTGGTTCACGACGAATCCAGGCCGGGCTATCGGTTGCGGAGGCTCGAGATCTACAACTGGGGCACCTTCGACAAGCGCGTTTGGGTGCTGACCCCGGACGACAAGAACATGCTGGTGACCGGAGACATCGGCTCCGGCAAGTCCACGCTGGTCGACGCCGTCACCACGTTGCTCGTTCCGCCGCAGAAGCTTGCGTACAACAAAGCCGCTGGCGCGGACGCTCGCGAGCGCTCGCTGCGTTCCTATGTGCTCGGCCACTACAAGTCCGAGCGCGGTGACGCTGCGTTAGCGGCGCGTCCTGTGCCCCTGCGCGACCGAAACGACTACTCCGTGCTCCTGGCAACGTTCCAGAACGAGGGAATTTCGGACGTTGTCACCCTAGCTCAGGTGTTCTTTTGGCAGCGCGAAACGGAAGGTCAACCGGCGCGGTTCTACGTTGTTGCCGACGGAGCGCTTTCAATTGCCGAGCACTTCTCGAATTTCGGTACCGAAGTCGCCGACCTTCGCAAGAAGCTGCGCAAGCAGCCAAAGCTCGAGCTGCACGAAACCTTTCCGCCCTATGGCGCAGCGTTCAGACGACGCTTCGGCATTGAGAACGAGTTGGCGCTCGAGCTGTTCCATCAAACGGTCTCGATGAAGTCGATCGGCAACCTGACCGATTTCGTCCGAGAGCACATGCTCGAGGCTTTCCCCGTTCAAGATCGCATCGACGCGTTGATCGGCCACTTCGACGATCTCAACCGCGCGCACGAAGCGGTGCTCAAGGCCAAGCAGCAGATCAACGTGCTCGCTCCCCTCGTCGTAGATTGCGACCGACACGAAGCAGAGGTCGCGCGCCGCACGGAGCTGCGCGCATGCCGAGATGCACTCCAGGTCTTCTTCGCGTGGCACAAGCGAGAGCTCCTAGGCAAGCGCATCGAAAATCTGGAAGACGAGGTGTTGCAGCTCTCGGCGCGGATCGCGAGCGAGCACGAGCGCCACCTTGCCAGAAAGCTTACGCGAGACGAGCTGAAGCGCGCGATCATGGAGAACGGCGGTGATCGCCTTGACCGCATCAAGGACGAGATCGAACGAGCGCAGAAGGACAAAGACGCCCGTCGCGAACGCGCTCTCCAGTATGAGCGCCTGGCGTTTTCCGCGGATTTGCAGGCCCCGCACGGCGCCGATGCTTTCGTGGCAAACAGGCGCGCGATCGAAGCGAGCACGGCACCCATCGCTGCACGACAAGCTGAGCTCGAGAATAAGCTCACCGACACCATGGTCGAGTTGCGTGCCCTTCGCCAGGACCATGCGCACATCGCCGCAGAGTTGGAGTCGCTTCGCACGCGTCGCTCCAACATCCCACGGGACATGCTTTCGTTGCGGGAGAGGTTGTGCACCGACCTCAGCCTGAACGACGACGACGTTCCGTTTGCGGGAGAGCTCATTCAAGTCCGGCCGCCGGAACGCGATTGGGAGGGCGCGATCGAGCGGTTGCTTCGTGGATTCGGGCTCTCTTTGCTCGTGCACGATGCCGACTACTCACGCGTTGCACAGTGGGTCGAACAGACTCATCTGCGAGGTCGCTTGGTTTACTATCGCGTGCGCGCTCGGCATGCGAAGGATGCGCCCGTGCTGCACCCCGAAGCGCTGGCACGCAAGCTCAGCGTCAAGCCGGATTCGCCTTTCTACGACTGGCTCGACGTGGAACTGGCGCACCGGTTCGATCATGCCTGCTGCGATTCCGTCGAACAGTTCCGCCGCGAAACAGTGGCGATCACGCGCAATGGGCAGATCAAGACGCGAGGTGAGCGTCACGAAAAGGACGACCGCCATCGCATCGACGACCGTTCGCGCTATGTGCTTGGTTGGTCGAACGAAGCCAAGATCGAGGCGCTCGAGCGCGAGGCCGAGAGTTTGGTCGGGCAGATTCAGCGTGCCGCCGGCGCATACGCGGTTGTACAGGCTGAACAAGCGCAGCTAAAAGACCGAGCGACGAAGTTGCAGCAACTCCTGGTCTTCGAGAGCTTCCGCGACCTGGATTGGCGTCCTCTCGTGAGCGAGATCGAGCGCCTGGAAAGCGAGCGGCGAGATCTCGAAAACTCCTCAGACGTGCTGCGAGAGCTCGAACTGCAGCTGGCGGAAGTCGAAGCAGATATCAAGTCCATCGAAACAGACTTGGAGCAGAAACGAGACGCTCGATCCAAGGCGCAAGGGAAGAAGGAGTCGGCCGAAGCACAGCGTTCGGAGTGTGCAGGGCTCCTGTCGGTGCGGGAGAGCGAGACGAAGACGGCGCTGTTTCCGCGCCTGGAAGCGCTGCGCGCCGAGCTCTTGCCGCCTCACACGCTCACGGTCGAATCCTGCGACAGTCGCGAGAAGGCCTTACGCGAAGTCCTCCAGGCCCGCATCGATGCCATCGAGAAGGTCGTGTCGCGCCTCGCCGAGCACATCGTCAAGGTGATGCAGACCTATCGCAAAGACTATCCGGTGGAGACTCAGGAGGCCGACGCGAGCATCGAGGCCGCGCCGGAGTACCGTCGAATGCTCGAGCACCTACGCGGCGACGATCTGCCCCGCTTCGAGAGCAGGTTCAAGCAGCTACTGAACGAGAACACCATCCGCGAGGTCGCGAACTTCCAGTCGCAGCTCGCGCGCGAACGGCAAACGATCAAAGAGCGCATCGACCTGATCAATCGCTCGCTGCGCGATATCGACTACAACCCCGGGCGGTACATCGTGCTTGAACCGAACCCGGCCCTCGACACGGACATTCGGGACTTCCAACAGGATCTCCGCGCGTGCACCGAGGACGCGCTCACCGGTTCACAGGATGAGACGTACTCCGAAGCGAAATTCCTTCAAGTGAAACACATCATCCAGCGGTTTCGAGGGCGCGAGGGACTGACGGATGAGGACCGGCGCTGGAGGCGGAAGGTCACCGACGTGCGTGACTGGTTTACGTTCTCGGCCTCGGAGCGCTGGCGCGAGGATGATCGGGAGCACGAGCACTACCAAGACTCAGGCGGCAAATCCGGCGGACAGAAGGAGAAGCTTGCGTACACAGTGCTCGCGGCGAGCTTGGTCTACCAGTTCGGCCTCGACGCGGCAGCAGCGCGGCCGCGCGCGTTCCGCTTCGTGGTGATCGATGAAGCCTTCGGTCGCGGCTCGGATGAGTCTGCACGCTACGGCCTCGAGCTGTTCAAGCGCTTGCAACTGCAGCTACTCGTAGTCACACCGTTGCAGAAGATCCACGTCATCGAACCATACGTCGCAGGCGTCGGTTTCGTACACAACGAAGGCGGCAAACTATCGATGTTGCGCAACTTGACCATCGAGGAGTATCGCGCTGAGCGCGCGGCACGCAGCGCATGACGGACGCGCCACGCTGGACGTCGCCGTCGGACATCGCGAACAAGCTCATGCGCTTGTGGGATCGCGGCACGCTGCTCGCGGCGCGGTTCGGCGCGGAAGCGCCGCTGTTCCCGTACACGCTGAATCTCAAGCGTCCGGACGCGCGCGAGCTGGGCGCGAAGTTCGCGGATGCGCAGCGCTGGATCCAAACGCTCGAAGACGGCAGTCGCGGCAAGCGTGGGTTCGGCTACGACATCGAGTGGGAAGATATTCGTCATCGGCAGCTCGGTCGCAACACGATCCCCAAGGCGATCGTGATTCCCGCGGAGCAGGACGCGCTGCGTCTGATCGGCAAGCGTCGAGATGCAGAGCGCTTCTCCCGACTCGCCGAGAAATCACTGATGGTTCTGCCGCAGCTGCGCGACTGGTTGATGAAACGACCACTCACCGCGCTTTCATACGGAGCAGACTGGGAGCGCGTGCTCTCCGTGCTCGCCTGGTTTCGAGAGCACCCGCGTCCGGGGATCTACTTGCGACAGCTCGATGTTGCCGGCGTCGATACAAAGTTCATCGAGTCGCACAAGAGCTTGCTCGCGGAGCTGCTCGACATCGTTCTTCCGCCGGCAGCGATCGACGCGCAGGCACAAGGCGCGCGTCAATTCGAAGCGCGGTATGGCGCGCTGGCGAAGCCCCCGTTGATCCGCTTTCGTCTGCTCGATCCGCAGTTGCATCTCGGCCCGCTCTCCGACATCGCTACGCTGCCTGCGCAGTTTGCGCGGCTAGAGCTTCCGGTGGAGCGTGTCTTCATCACTGAGAACGAGATCAACGGTCTGGCGTTTCCTGCCGTAGCCAAGAGCGTCGTGATCTTTGGCTTGGGCTACGGACTCGAGCGCCTGGGAGACATTGCCTGGCTGCGCGACAAGGTCGTGCACTATTGGGGTGACATCGACACGCACGGGTTCGCCATGCTCGATCGCCTGCGTGCAACGCTGCCGCGAGCCGAATCCTTCTTGATGGACCGCGAAACGCTGCTGCGACATCAACCACACTGGTCCAACGAGAGCGCTCAGCACGACGCGGTTCTCGCGCGGCTTTCGCCATCGGAGCGCGCCGTGTACGACGAGTTGCGGTCGAATCAACTTGGGAAAGGCGTGCGTCTCGAGCAGGAGCGCATCGGCTACGCATGGCTGCAGCAAGCGCTCGGTCTTCGCAGCTGAAGCCGGGCGTGTGCCGGACTGTGCCGTCACGTCAGCGCCGTTACCCTTGCTTTCGCTTGGATATGCCTTGGCGCACTCTATGCATCGCGCGGTGCTATGCGTGCGAACCTCAGCCCAAGTCGCATCATGCTGGTGGCCAGCCTGGCGTGGCTCGGCCGCCGCTTGCGTCGGTCGACGCGCTGGTCTACATTTCTGTAGAGTCGAGGGTCTTGACCATGGCCGAATCCCAGATCTCCGCTTTCATCAGCGATGCGACCAAGCAGAAGGTCGAGCGTTATGCGGAAGCCCACGGTGTGAAGAAGGGCCACCTTGTCGAGGAAGCGCTCCTGCACCACCTACAGGCGTTGCGTGAGCTCCCGGCGGACATCGTGATTCCCGCGCGGCTCACCGTCACGTCCAACTCATTCGAGGCTGTCTCGAAGCTGATCAGAAAGCCGCGCAAGCCTAGCAAGGCGTTGCGTGACTTGATGGCTGGCAAACCTATCGACGGCGAGCCCTGAGGTCAGCGTGGCTTTCAAGGTTCGCCGGCTCGAGGCCGACGACGATCGCAGCGGGTTCCGCTCCGGCAACGTCGACATCGATCGCTTCTTCGCCCGCTACGCGGGCCAGAATCAATTCCGGCATCACATCGGCACGACCTACGTTGCGATCGACGAGGCCGGCGCGATCGCTGGCTTTGCAACGCTGAGCCCATCCGAGCTTGCACCTGAGGCGATGGCGGTGTCCAAGCGCAAGCGGTTGCCGAAGTACCCCGTGCCTGTGCTTCGTCTTGCGCGCCTGGGCGTCGATGAGCGAGTGAAAGGGCGCGGCATAGGCAGCCTGCTGCTGCGCTCCGTGCTCGTGTTGGCGCAGCGCATGGCCGATGACTTCGGATGCGTGGGCGTCGTCGTGGATGCGAAGCCGGAAGCTGTCGCGTTCTACGGCAAGCTCGGGTTCGTGCAGCTCGACACCGTGGCTGGAGAGTTGGGCGACCGGCCGCAGCCGGTGGCGATGTTCTTGGAGCTGGGGGCGTTGGGGGTGGGATGGTCGTGGTGCGAAAGACAGGAATCGAACCTGCACTCCCTTTCGGGAACTAGAACCTGAACCGGACCTAACCACTTAACATCATTGAGTTTTTCGGCAATTTCGTGGCCAGGAATTTCAGGGTCGTGGCCAGCCAGGGACCGATTTCGGTGGCTGCCACCACTGCCCGAAAAGTCGGCGCGGAGGACGTTCGCGGCGGGGCTTCGTGCAGCGCTTGCGGCCGCGCTCGCGGCGGCGGCTTGCTTCGGCGCTGGCAGCGGCCGCGAGGACCCGCTCACCGGCCTTCACGTCGCCGTGGATGTAGTGGCTGGTCGTCGTGAGGTCCTTGTGCCCGGCCAGGTACGCTAGGCCCCGCAGGTCGGTCGTGACCGAGGCCAGCTGGGTGATGCGCGAGTGCCGAAAGGTGTAAGGGGTGACGCGCTCGGAGATCTCCGGGGGTAAGCCGGAAGCGCGGGCCGCGGTCTTCAGAGTAATCCGCAGCTTCGCCTTGCCGAAGAACGGGCCTGACGTCACGCCCGTACCCTCGAGCGCCTTCCAAGCGCGCTCGCTCAGCGGCAGCTCGCGCCCGAAGCGCGCCTTGTCCGCCGACTCGCGGATGCGGATTCGCTTCAGCTTGCGGTCGTAGTCCTCCGCGCAGATGCGCGCGATCGTCGCCGGTCTCAGCGACGTCTCCCACGCGAACACGAAGCGAGACCGGATCGGCTGCCCCCACGCCGGCCCATACCGAACCTTCTCCGGCAGCGCCTGGAGGATCGCTTCGATCTGCTCAGGCTCGAGACACAGCGCTTGGAAGTCACTGCGTACGCGAGGCCCTTTGTACTCGGGCACCGCATCGATGAGCTTGCGCTGGCGAAGCCACTTCGCGAACGTCCGAAACGTCGACAGCTCTTTCGCAATCGTGCGGGTCGCCATCCCCTTGCGACAACGCATCGCCTCGTACTCCGCCCAGCAAGCCTCCGACGTGAGCTCTTCGAGCGAGCGAAAGTTCCGCAGCAGGTGAGCGTTCATATGTTGTTCCTGCATCGCGTGACGCTCGGCGCTGCCGGTGTCCTTGATGAACTCGAGGTAGCTCTTCGCGAGCGACTTCAGCGAGGCATCGGCCGGCCGCACGCCCGGCGCATGCACCCGGCCGTGCACGACCTGCGCGTAGATGTCTGCAGCGCGCTTCGAGGCCTCCGCTCTGTTGCGCTCGCCGGTCGAGAGGTAGCGGCGTTGGCCCTCGTGGGTGAAGCGCAGATAGAACGGATCGTCCGGGCGACGACCCGGGACTAACTGCCAACCTTTGCGCGCGCGGCCCATGGTGTTAGCTGAACGTTGCCACTTCCGAAGACCGGCGTCTTTCACTCCGACGCTCGCGTTTGATCCCAGACGAGAAGGTGTCGTGGCTGATTCAGCCGAAGGGGATCATCCTATTGCGATACCTCGGCCCGAGGAATGGCGGCGGACCGGCAGACAAGATCGCAAGGCTCGCTCGCCGCGAGGAGTGGTTGGTTGATACCTGCTCTGAAATCACTGCTGAATTCTCCAACAGCTCAAGCCGGAGGCCGCACCGCTGAGCTAGTCGATTGACTTCGGCCGGCGAGATCGCCACCGATACACCGCAAGCAAATGGCGACGAAGAAGAAGGCCACCAAGAGCTCGCTCGCGAAACCCAAGGCCACGGCGCCGGCCCGGCGCTCGCGCGGCAGGACGCACGGAGAAGAGGCCGCGTTCCGCGTCGCGCCCCCGAAGGCGGAGCTGCCTCGCAGGTATGCCGAGACGCTCGGCGAGATCAAGCAGCGCATCGGCCAAGAGCGGATGCGCGTCGTCATGGCGGCGAACGCGGCGATGGTCTTGCTGTACTGGGACGTCGGTCGGCTGATCCTCGCTCGCCAGGAGCGCGAGGGCTGGGGCGCGAAGGTGATCGACCGCCTCTCCACCGATCTGCAAGCCGCCTACCCGGACATGACCGGCTTCTCGTCCCGCAATCTGCTCTTCATGCGCAGCTTCGCCGCCGCATACCCGGACGCTCAAATAGTGAAACAGCTTGTTTCACAATTGCCCTGGGGCCACGTGATCCGGTTGCTGCAGCGGATCAAGGATCGGCCGACGCGCGACTGGTACACGCGCAAGGCGATCGAGCATGGCTGGAGTCGCAACATTCTCGAGCTGCAGATCGACAACCGCGCCCACGCTCGCCATGCCAAGGCTCTCACGAACTTCGAGTCTACGTTGCCGCCCGCCGACTCCGATATGGCGGCTCAGGTTTTCAAAGATCCCTACTTGTTCGACTTCCTCGGCACTGCCGACGCGCGACGAGAGCGCGAGGTGGAGCAAGCGTTGGTCGACCATATCCAACGCTTCCTACTCGAGCTCGGAGCAGGCTTCGCATTCGTTGGTCGCCAAGTGCACTTGGAGTTCTCCGACCAGGACCATTACATCGACCTGCTCTTCTACCACTTGAAGCTGCGCTGCTATGTCGTCATCGAGCTCAAGGCCACGTCGTTCCAAGCTGGGCACCTCGGGCAGATGAACATGTATCTGTCCGCCGTCGACGACCTGCTTCGGCACGCCGACGACAAGCCGACGATTGGGCTCCTGCTGTGCCGCAACAAGAACAAGATGCTCGTCGAATACGCGCTGCGCGGTGTCGCTAAACCGATCGGTGTCGCGCAGTGGGAGACGATGCTGGTGGAGCAGCTGCCTGAGGAGTTGAAGGGCAGCTTGCCGACGGTCGAAGAGATCGAGGCGGAGCTGGCACCGGAATCGTCCAAGCGTTGACCGCTCGTCTTTCGCATGCAGAATGATGAGCGGGTATGCCGCTCCTTCGCGTCACCAAGAAGCTCGCCGCTGCGCTGCACATGCCGTGGCCCAAGGCTCCCGTCACGTGCGGCAACAGCGAGCACGAGTGGTTTGCAGATATCGGCTGCAGCCGATCCACGTCGACGACTTCGCGCGCTTTGCGGTGGAGCATGGCGCTGGGCGCGACAACGTCGTGATCGATGCCACCGGCCCCGAGACGTTTACTTACGAAGGGCTGGCGCGGATGCTAGGGGAGTGCATCGGCAAGCCGCGGCCGATCATGCACGTGCCGAACTGGTTTGGCTTCGCAGTCGGTCGCCTCCTGGGTGCATTGCTGCAAGACACGATGCTTACCTGGGAGGAAGTCCTCGGCCTCACAGCAGATCTGCTTGCGACCGACGCGCCGCCGGCAGGTCGCATTCGGCTGTCGGAGTGGGCGCATGAGCACGCAGACGAGCTCGGTGTCCGCTACGCCAGCGAGCTGGCCCGCCGTCGCGATCGCTCAGCTGGATACGTGCCGGCTGCGGCGTGAAGCTCGGCAGCGCGCGCCTACTCAGGCGTGTCGCTGTCATCACGGTCGGTGACAGCAGCGCGTCCCGGCCTGGGCCAGAACGCATAGAACCAAAACGGCAGGAACAGCAGCGCCTCCGCAAGCGCGACGCGCAGTCCGGCGGACGAGAAGAAGCGGCGACCGATGGGCGCCACCGGGATCGGATTCCACGGCGCGAAGTACCGCTTCAGCTTGAACGGCCACAACAGCGCGCAGCCGAGCCCGCCATCGGTGAGCGTGTCTAGGAGCGCGTGGCTCGAGAGCACCAGCACGGCGCAAACGCCCGTGCGGACTGCAGGCAGTCGAAAGAGCGGAGCAGCCGCGCCGATCAGTGTGCCGAGCACGAGCGAGAAGAAAATCGAGTGTGTCGCGCCACGATGGCCCCAGGGATCGGCGTACCGGACGCCAAAGCGAAAGCCCAACACGTCAGCGTCCGGGAGCAGCGACAGGAATGACCACACTGCCATCGACGTGATGATGGACCAGCGGGTGTGTTGGCCTGCGCGGTACAAGCGAGCGCCCGTCATCCCAGCGGCGATGTGACCGATGCTCGCCATTGAGGTGCCAACGCCTGCGGGCTGGTCGTTTAGTCCGCCGAGCGAGGTTGGGCCACGACGACGGGTTCCGCCACACGTATCTCGTTCACGCAGCGTGCTTGCGCAGATAGTCGATGCTGCCCGGCAGGTCGCGGATTAGCCGCAACAAGATATCCATCGACGCGGTCTGCACGTTGCGACCGGATTCCCAACGCGAGACCGTGTTCCCGCCGAGGTGTAGAAGCTGTGCGAGGTCGGCTTGTTTCAGCGAAAAGCGCTCGCGAATCGCGCGAATCTCATCTGCGGAGAGCAGCCCGTGCTGCTTCCGATAGATCGCGATCGCGTCTTCGTGCAGACGCCGAGCGTCCTGGAAGCGCAGCATGATCTCGTCGCACTTTGGGCACCGCAGGTACTTCACGGATGGGACGCTGACCTGCTCGCCGTTGACCGGCAGGCTCCGCCGTCCACGCGTTTCCGTCATGAGCGTTCCGCACGCGGGGCACGCATCATCCGGCAGGGGACGACTGGTGCGCGGCGCCGTGCGCTTCGGCTTAGCGGGCTTCTTCATGACCATCACCTTCGTCCTCATGAAATGAAACCACGACGCAGTCACTGCGCAGGATGACCTTGAGGTACACGACCATCTCGTAGACCTGAGGTTTCCAGACGTACATCCACTCCGCCGTGCTGTCGGAGCGCAGCCGGCTGTTCGAGTCTGCGGCCGTGAGCGCGCACAGCACGTCGCGTACGTCGTCCGGCCCGAGGCCGACGTCGAGTGCGGCGAGCTCGTTCAGCGCCTTTCCTGTGAGGCTGATCTTGCCAGCCCGCGCCAGCGCGTGGATGCGGGTCAGGACCGTGGGTAGCCAGCGCGGCATGTCTCTCGATAATCACGCTTTGGTGGATTATGCAATTGGTGAATGCGACGTCAACCCGTCATTGGCCAGATTTGTGGCCTGCGTCCCCTACACGCGAGCCATGATGCCGAGGGCTTCACCACTCGATCACGATCGGCGCGTTGACCGGCCGGTAACGCGCGTCGCACACGCTCGCGTTCACGACCACCGTCCCGAAATCGGTCTCGTACCGGCCGTAGCCTTCGTGCACGTGCCCGCACACGTGGAAGCGTGGCCGAAGTTGCTCGATGCGCTCGAGCAGCAGCTCGCACCCAACCTGCAGCCCTCGTACCGAGAGGTCGCCGAAGCCATACGGCGGGCCGTGCGTGACGAGGATGTCCGTGTCGTCAGGGATGGCGTTCCATTTGGCCGCGAGCTCTGCGCTGCCGCGATCGAGATTGAATGCCCAGTCGTTGAAGCGCGGCTGCCATGGGCTCATGTAGATCCGCACTCCGTCGACGACTACCGTGGCGTCGCGAACGTAGGTGCAGTTCAGGAAGGCGTGCGCGGCGACCTCCGGCGTCTTCTCCAGCGAGACGTCGTGGTTGCCCGCGCAGACCAAGATGCGGTCCTTCGGTAGCGGCAGCGTCTCGCACCAGTCATCGAACGCGCCGAGTTTGTGCAGGTCGCCCTTGAACGTGATGTCGCCTGCGTGAATCAACAGGTCACACGGCGGAATCTCGACGCTGCGCTCTTGCTCGTGGGTGTCGCTGATGCAGACGATGCGCATGGGTGGAAAGAGACTCCATGCCACACTCGGAACGGCAATACGGAGCCAAGCCAGTGCTAGCGCACGCCCGAGATCCTTCGCGCTCCGTAGGATTCTGCGGCTCTCGATTGCACCTTCCATCCGCGCCGTGCCGAGCGTTGGATGCGACAGCAGATTTGCGAGCGCCATGAGCGGCGGTGACGCATGTTGGATACCGACCTTCGTGTCTCGTCGATCGCGGGCCAGCAACACCATGAACTTGAAGCACGGGATGCCGTACCAACCGTCGTCGAGCTGACAAGGGACCCAGCGCTTCATCTCTTTCTGCCCCGTCTGCGGCAGGCCAAGCAGCTCGACGAAGAACGCATCGATGTTGCTCGGTTGCAGACGGATCGCGCGCAGTGTGCTCTGCGGCTCGGCCGCCGGCTGCGCGTAGCACTGCTCGGTACGTTGCCATCCGGCTTCCAGCAGGCGCTTGGCGATCTGTGCGCATTCGCTGACGGCGCCTGCCGGCTGCACGATCACGTCGGCATCCTTGGTGGCGACGACCTGGCCTGTGAGTCTGTCGCGATGGTGATAGGCAGCAGCGAGGCTGCCGACGATGAGAATGTTCCGATGCAGGTTCTGCGGAACGGTCTTCGCCACCATGTCGAAGAGCAGCTCGGGGTTCATGTTCATGACGCTTCGCCTCGCAGGTGCTTTACCAGTGCTTGCGCTTGCGCGTCGAGTCGCAGCTCGTGAAGGTCGAGAAATGTTTCGGCGACATCGGCGTAGGCGAGCTTGCCTGGGGCAGGCTCGAACAGGGAATCAGCGCGAGCGACCCTGTGCACGGCGACGATCGCGTCGGGATCGCGTGCCGAGGTCACGCGCAGGCCAGGATCTACCTGTGCGATCGCAGTGGGATCGTAGGTTGTGCCGCGCGGCGACCAGACCGAGAGATCGATCCGTGGCGTGCCATGCAGGTCGAGCTTTGGATCGTAGTGTCGTGCTGCGACGACACCACCCAGACCAACGCCGCTTGGCAGCGCACGTTGCAGTCGACGCAGCAAGGCTGCGGGATCGCCCTTGCGGCCAGACGCATCGATGAGCCAATGCGTTTGGCGAAGCGCATCGCCACGAACGACGATCTCCTCGAGCGTTTGTCGCGGCAGCCCGCGTAGCTCGACTCGGCGATCGCGTGTTCGCAGGATCTCGCTGCGCCGATCGAGATCGTCGAGCGCGCTCGACACCGTCGGATGACTGCAGCCCACGCGACGCATGAGGTCTTGGATTCGTACGGGGCCTCGTCGTCGCAGCCACGCCTCGAGCAGCACTTTCGAGATCTCGAAGAAGTAAGGTGAGCCGGCGCTTGCCGTTCCGCGCCGGGCGCTTTCCACCTCGCCGAGGTCGGCGTCCTCTGCGATCGCCGAGATGATGGCGCTCAGCCGAGGCGTGGACGGGTCGAGCCACGTGTAGTCTTTCCCAAGTGCGGCGAGCGCGAGCCTGCGCGCGATCGCGGGCTTCATGACTGCGCGTGCATCGTTCCACGCCGTCTGGATACGCCCGAGGGTGATGCGCGGGATGCGAACCACGAGCAGCGCGTGCTCGATATCGACCTGCTCCCCGAGCTGCACCGCAAGCTGCATGAGACCCGCGTGCAGGTCGCGCAGCCCCTGGGCGCGCAGCTTGAGCTCCACCAGGATCCGGCCGTCCGCGCTCAGGAGGCCTGCCGGGGACTCCTGCCACTTGCCAGGGAGCTTCATGACGTAAAAGTAGCAACTCGAAATGAAAGTCGCTACTAGAAACGAAAGTCGCAACTCGATTCGGTCCGGGAGCGCCCTAACCATCGCCGCGCCCCGGCCGTTCGAGGGTCATGAGCAGGTCCAAAAGCGTGCGCCTCAGCGCCTGCTTGTCCCCGTTTTCGTCCCACGCGTACGCGGCTTCAAGCAGCGCTTTGCCGACCTGATCCGACGGATTTCGGTGGCATAACGGTGGCACTCCCGCGCCCACCGTCTCTTCGCCGCTGTCCTTCGCGTTTGGCTCAGCGGTCGAAGTGTTGGGATTCGTTAGCGAATCACCTTGGTGCGAAAGACAGGAATCGAACCTGCACTCCCTTTCGGGAACTAGAACCTGAATCTAGCGCGTCTGCCAATTCCGCCACTTTCGCGAAGTGCGGGTGGTTGGTAGACGAGCGCACCTGGGCTGTCAAGCAACACGCGCGGTGGAGCGCGTAGATGCGGCGCTGGCGGGTTCGGAGGCTTGCGCAGGGGAAATCTGATAGCAGCGTGATATTATGGCTTCGTTGCATTGCGAAATACGTCTCACAATCGCGTACATTCACGCTGGAAAAGATTGCGGACATTTGCACTAAATGCGGGGCTGCTGGCGCTTGCTGTTAGCATTTCTCCATCGATTCCAGCTGCTTGCGGGCTTGGATCGAGCTCGGTACGCACATTGCAAAGGGCTAGCCCCGTCATGGTCCGTCCGCGTTCAGCTGAAGGTTTCTCGCTGCTCGAGCTCATGCTCGTGCTGGTGATCATTGGTGGGCTGTCGGCCCTGATGGTGCCGGGGCTGTCCGAGTTTCTCGCGGACGCCCGCGCTTCGAGTGCGTCGGAAGACCTGGTGCGCTTGTTCCGGCGCACGCGCGCACGCACGCAGGAGACGGGCCTCGCACACTGGGTGCAATACGACGCCACGGCGAGCAACAACCTCGGTGCTATCCGCGTGTGGGAAGGCATGAACAACCACTGCCGACAAACGCTGTGGACGGCAGTGACGACGGCCTACATCCCGACGACTGCCGCGACCTTCGGCTTTGCACCGGTGGAAACGCTCGACATGGGCAGTAGCAGCTACAACCCGCCGACGGGCGGAAGTGCACCCGATGCTGCCGACACCGGACGCTTCGTGATCTCGCTATGGGTCGAGCAGACCGCGGCGACGCCCGACGACACGGCGATCCTGCAGGGCAGTCGCACCGCGTCGTGGCTGGCGAACGCCGGCATCTGCTTTCAGCCGAACGGAGAAACCTATCAAGGTGGCCCGACGGGCATGACCATCCACAACACGCCGTTCGTGTTCCGCATCGTGCGCCGATTCGGTGGCGCTGCGCGCGGCGTGCCGCGACAAGTGATCGTGGCGCCGGGCGGAACAGCGAGGGCGCGGCTGTGAAACGGCGTTCAGGGTTCACCGTCGTCGAAGTCATGGTGTCGCTGGGTGTGATGACCGTGGGAGCCATGGCGATCATGGCGATGCAGCAGCAAACCACGCGCGCCAACGTGCATGCACGCGAGCTCACCACCGCCACCGCCATCGCGCAGACCTGGATCGAACGCTTGAAGATCGACGCGGTGCGCTGGAACGCGACCAGCAACCAGCAGTCCGATCTGGCCGGCACCACCTACCTGAGCCGCATCTGGGTCACCAACGGCAAGGGCGTGTTCACGGGCATCCCGCAGCAGCCGGGCCTCCTGAATGCGCCGGGCGCGTTGAACTCGAATGCCTTCGACTACTACGGCAACGAGCTCGACTGGCGGCAGCCCACAACCCAGGGTCGCGTCGTGTATTGCGCGGGCTATCGCTTGAGCTGGATCTACCCGGGGCGAGTGCTCCGCACGGACGTACGGGTGTGGTGGTCGCGCGAAGGCTCGGGCGCGACCATCGAGACCGAGTTTCAAAATTGCGCAGACAACCCGGCGGTCCTTACCCTCGCTGGTCTGCCGAACCCGAAGTACCACGTGGTGTACCTCTCTACCTCGATCCGCAACCTGCAGTACCGATGACCGAGCGCATGAGCCCGAGACCTACAACCATCCGTTGCAAACAAGCCGCGCGCGGCCGCAGCGCCTTCACGCTGGTGGAGCTGATGGTCGCATTGACGGTCGGCGGGGTGGCACTGGGCTCGATCTACGCGGTCGGCGCGCACGCGTCGCGGCACTTCCGTGAGCAACAACGCATCGCCACCACGCAGAGCTCCGTGCGCATGGCGATGGACATCATCAAGAAAGACTTCCAGCGCGCCGGCTTTCTCGCGTCGCCCAATGCCAACTTCCCTTCGGAGCGTTGCGGTGGCGTAGCACCCGATTCCTCGCTCTTGCCCAACGGCACGCAGCTGTCGGCCATCTCGGCGTACATCGACGACGTCATCCCGCACAATCCTGTCTTGCCCACGTTCGTCGACCCGACGACGAGCAAGCTCAACTCGCCGTTCATCGCGCTCGACAACGTGACCTTGCTCGGCAACTACACCACCACCGCCGAGTACCCGATCAGTCTGATCGATTCGAACAAGAAGGCGAAGGTCCAGCAGGGCAGCCAGAGCTTCCACCGCGACTTTTATAGCCCTTCGACCGGGCTCTACGACAACAACTCGTTCCTCGAGGCGTTCCCGGTGGGTCGCCTCGTGCGTGTGCATACGGAGAGCGACGCGGTCTTCTTCACGACGGTGTCGGGCAACACCATTGCACCCAGCTCGCCCACCGACGAGCTGCAGCTGCCGCTCACGCTGGCGCCCCCACCGAGCTGTCCGACCGCCAAGGGCTGGATCGCACCGGTCAACAAAATCCAGTACCACGTGGCCGCCCCCGCCGCGAGCGAGGAAGAACGCTTCCCGCAGGGCACTTCGATTCGGACGATCGGAATCTTGAAACGCACCGAGGTGGACCCGACGGCAACGCCGGGAGCCGATCAATCCATCGCGGCGTTGGCGAGCGCAGACGACAATCGCTCGGTGCTCGACTACGTCGTGAACTTCAACTTGCGTTTCTTGATGCGGGA
>JADGRE010000218.1 GCA_017881185.1 Pseudomonadota bacterium
GCGCACGAACTCCGACTGCATGCCGAGCAGGCCTTCCACGACCGCGCGCGCGTTGTTGATCGACAGGCCGATCGACAGCGCCATCATCAGCGGCAAGCGTTTCACGGCCTCACGCAGGTTGCCGTACAGCGCGCGGTGCGTGGTCAGGTAGAACACGATGATCGACAAGCAGGTGCTCGCGAATAGCGGCACGTCGAGCAGCAGGAGATACGGGTGGTGCATCTTCTGGCGCATCAGCATGTTCGGCAGCTGCAACATGGCCAGCATCACCAGGAACAGGTAGGCGAAGTTGTTGGTCAGGTGAAACAGACACTCGATCTTCACCTTGAGCGGGATGTTCGCCTTGAGCACCACGCCGATGAGCTTGCGCGTGGTCTGCGCCGAGCCCTTGGCCCAGCGGAACTGCTGGCCCTTGAACGAGTTCATCTCGCAGGGAATTTCGGCCGGCGCGATGGCCGTGGGCACGTAGATGAATTCCCAGCCGCGCAGCTGCGCGCGGAACGAGAGATCCATGTCTTCGGTGAGCGTGTCATGCTGCCAACCACCGGCGTCGATGATGGTGCTGCGGCGCCAGATGCCGGCCGTGCCGTTGAAGTTGAAGAAGCGCCCCGAGCGGTTGCGCGCGATGTGCTCGATCACGAAGTGGCCGTCGAGCATCATCGACTGCACGCGCGTGAGCACCGAGTAGTCGCGGTTCAGGTGACCCCAGCGCGCCTGCACCATGCCCACCTTGGGGTTGGTGAAGTGGTGGATCAGGTCCTTCACGATGCTGGGCGTCGGCACGAAGTCGGCGTCGAACACCATCACGTAGTCGCCCTTGGCTTCGCGCAGACCTTCTTCGAGCGCGCCTGCCTTGTAGCCGTGACGGTCTTCGCGGTGACGGTAGGTCACGTCGAAGCCGCGGTCGCGTAGCTCCTGGGACTTCCTGCTGGCGATCTCCACGGTCTCGTCGGTGGAGTCGTCGAGCACCTGGATCTCCATGCGATCCTTCGGGTAGTCGATGTTCGCGACGCCCTCGAGCAAGCGCTCGGCGACGTACATCTCGTTGAACATCGGCAGCTGAATCGTGACGTGCGGCAGCACGGCGAAGTGCTCGGGCGGCGTGGGCGCGTCCTTGCGATGCTTCCAGTAGAGGAAGAGCAAGTGGCTGCGATGAAAGCCGTAGATGCCGAGAATGGAGAGAACGATCAGGTAAAGAGCAATGATGAAGACGTCCATACTTGCGTGCACAAACCCTCGTCCTGCCAAGGGAAGCGCGAGCCCCTAGCTTGGGCGGCAAGGTACAAAGTGCGGCGCCCTTCAATTGTCACTCAAATGTATTTACTTGTAGTGAAGGGTGCCGCGGAACACACGGTCACGCGGTAATAAAGCAGGCCCCGCAGAATTCGTGATCGAAGTCACGCCTGAAGTCGCAGGCGCGCCAGCGTTGTTGCGCGGCCGAGCACTTCCATCACCTCGAACAGGCCGGGGCTCGCGCTGCGGCCGGTTAGCGCGACGCGGGCCGGTTGAGCCACGTCTTTGAGCTCGAGGTGGTCGCGCTCGAGCCAGCTCTTCACAGCCGCTTCGAGTGGCTCGCGGCTGAACGGGCTGACGCCCTCTACAACGCTGGCGAGCACCCCAAGCTGGGCGAGCCTGTCGGCCGTCAGGAACTTGGTCTTGGCCTTTTCGTCCATCACGGGCGGCTCGCGGAAGAAGTAGTCGAGCGCGTCGGCGGCGTCGATGAAGGTCGTGGCGCGCGGCTGGACGAGCGGTGCAGCTGTCAAGAGGCGCGGGTCATCGGCGGCGACGGTGAGGCCGCGCTTGTCGAGAAACGGCACCACCTGTTTGGCCAGCTCGGCCGCCGACAACATGCGCAAGTGGCTCGCCTGCACGTGCTGGAACTTCTTGAGGTCGTAGCGCGCGCTGGTGTCGCCGCAGTGCTCCCAGTCGAATTTCTCGACCAGCTCTGTGCGCGTGAAGATCTCCTGATCGCCGTGCGACCAGCCCAGGCGCGCCAGGTAGTTGAGCACGCCGTCGGGCAGAAAGCCTTGGTCGCGGTAGTCCATCACCGATACTGCGGCGTGGCGCTTGCTGAGCTTCTCGCCCGTGGGCGCCAGGATCATGGGCATGTGCGCGAACTGCGGCAGCGCCACGCCCAGCGCCTGGTAGATCAAGATCTGCTGCGGCGTGTTGATGACGTGGTCGTCGCCGCGAGCCACCAGCGTGATGCCCATGCTGATGTCGTCGACGGCGGCGCCCAGGTTGTAGAGCGGGATGCCGTCGCTGCGCATGAGCACGGAGTCCTGCAACGTGTCGTTGCCGATCTCGATGCGGCCCTTGATGAGGTCGTGCCAGTGCGTGCTGCCCGTGGCCGGCGCCTTCAAGCGAATCACGTGCTTGCCGGCCGGTGCGTCCGTGCGCTGCCGGCACGTGCCCGGGTAACGAAAGCCTTGCTCGCTGCCGGTGCGCGCCTTGTGCTCGGTGCGCGCGCGGTCGAGGTCTTCCTTGGTGCAATAGCAGCGGTACGCGGCGCCGGCGGCGATGAGCTTGTCGACGTAAGTTTGGTAGATGGCCAGGCGCTCGGTCTGGAAGTAGGGGCCGGTGCCGGCGTCTTTGCCGGGGCCTTCGTCCCAGTCCATGCCGAGCCAGGTCATGGAATCGACAATGGCTTGCACGCTGGCTTGCGTGCTGCGCTCACGGTCGGTGTCTTCGATGCGCAGGATGAGCTTGCCAGAGGTCTGCCGGGCCCACAGCCAATTGTAGAGGGCGGTGCGAGCGCCTCCGATGTGCAGGTAGCCGGTGGGCGAGGGCGCAAAGCGTACGCGGACTTCGGTCATGCACGCGGCGTTACCACTGCTTTGGGCTGTTTGCCAACTTGACTACGCTGGGGGCTCGGATCACGCTCGGAGCCCTTTGCAAGCCGCATCTTCCCATCGCCGTGCGCTGGTTGCCCGCCTGAACAAGCGCGCCTTCGTCGGCAAGAGGCGCGCCACTGCCAGGCTGCGCGCAGTCGGTGAGTTCTCGTTCGGCGGCGGGCTCACCGTGGGTCGCTACGCGCTCGGCAACGGCCTACGCATTCTGGTGCTGCCCGATCACTCGGCGCCGGTGCTCAGCTTCCACACCTGGTATCGCGTGGGCAGCAAGCACGAGAAGCCCGGCAAGACGGGCCTCGCGCACTTGTTCGAGCACCTGATGTTCAATCAGACCGAGACGCTGCGCGCAGGCCAGCTCGATCGGCTGATCGAGAGCGCCGGTGGCGAGACCAATGCTGCGACCTGGACGGATTGGACGCACTACCACTCGGAGCTGCCCGCGAGCGAGCTGCCGTTGATTGCGCGCCTCGAAGCCGACCGCATGCAGCACCTGCTCTTGCGCAACAAGCAGGTCACTTCCGAGAAGGACGTGGTCGCCAACGAGCGCCGCTACCGCGTGGAAGATGACATCGAAGGCCAGGTGAGCGAGCTGCTCTATGCCACCGCGTTCACCAAGCATCCGTACGGCTGGCCGACCATCGGCTGGATGAAAGACATCGAAGGCTTCACGGTCGCCGACTGCGAAGCGTTCTATCGCACGTACTACGCGCCCAACAACGCTACGTTGATCGTGGTGGGCGACGTGGAAGAGGCCGACGCGCTCGCGCTGGTGCAAGAGCACTACGGCGTGATTCCCAGCTCGCGCATTCCGAAGCTGAACGCCAAGCCCGAGCCGCCGCAGCACAAGGAGCGCACGCTCTCGCTCGAGCGGCCCACGCCCGCGCCGAAGCTCGCGCTCGGCTACCGCGCGCCTTCGTTTCGCGACCGTGACTACGCAGCGTTGGCGCTGGCCAGCGAGATTTTGTTCGGTGGGCGTAGCTCGCGGCTGTTCTCGCGGCTGGTGCGCGACGAAGAGCTGGTCACCGACTTGCATGGCTCCACGGCACCGTTCGCCGACCCGGGTCTGTTCGAGGTTTGGCTCTCGCTGCGACCCGGCAAGGCGCTGCCGGCGGCGTTGGCCATCGTGGACGAGGAGCTAGAGCGCATGCGCAAGCACCCAGTGACGGCAGCCGAGCTCTCGAAGGTGAAGAACCGCGTCGAGCTGGGGTTCCTGCAGGGGCTCGAGACTGCGGGTGGCAAGGCCGAGCAGCTGGGCTTTTTCGAGACCGTTGCAGGTGACGCAGAGGTCTTGTTCTCGCGGCTGACGGCGCTGCGTGCCGTCAAGGCGGCCGACATCCAGCGAGTTGCCAAACGCGTATTCGATCCGCGTCGTCGCACGCGCATCGAGGTGCTCCCCAAGGCCGAGGAGTCCGCGTGAGCGCAAGTCAGACCGAACGCCACACCGAGCGCCAAACCGAACGCGGAGTCACGCAGGACGGCACCGTGGTGCTGGTCGAAGAGTCGCACGCGCTGCCGCTGGTGCACGTGGGGGTATCGCTGCGCACGGGCAGCGTGCACGACCCGCGTGGGGCCGAAGGCTTGATGCGTACCACCGCACGCATGCTACGCATGGGCACGCGCGGCATGAACGCTACCGCCGTGGAAGAGCGCATCGACGCGCTCGGGGCGCAACTGGGCGTGGGTTGCGCGCCGAGCTACGTGCACTTCAGCGGCTCGGTCGTGGCGAACAACCTCGAGCCGTTCTTCGCGCTCTTGTGCGAGTTGGTCAACGGACCGGCGTTGCGTGCCAGCGATCTGGCCCGCGTCAAGCGCGAGACGCTCGCCGAGCTTTCCGGTCTGTGCGACGACGACCGCTCGCTCGCAGCGCGCCACTTTCGTGCCTTCGCGTTTGGCAGTCACCCCTACGGCCGGCCGACGGCCGGTAGCAGCGACAGCGTACGTCAGCTGACTCGCGCGCAGGTGCTCACGCACTACGAGAAGCACTTCGTCAGTCGCAACGTGGTGGTCGGCATGGCGGGCGCCGTCGACGCACAGCGCGCGCAAGAGTTGGTGACGCGCTATCTGCGTCTGCCGCAGGGCAAAGGTCCGGTCGAGCGCTTGGCCGCGCCCAGCTTCAAGCCCGGGCGGCGCGTGCTGCTCGTGGACAAGCCCGAGCGCACGCAGACCCAGATCTTGATCGGCACGCTCGGCACACACGTCGACGACCCCGACCACACTGCGTTGCAGGTGGCCAACACCGCCTTCGGTGGCCTGTTCACCGCGCGGCTCACCCACGAAGTGCGCTCGGTGCGCGGCCTGTCGTACGGCGCCAGCTCCAGCGTGGGGCACGATCGTCAACGCGAGCTGTGGTCGATGTGGACTTTCCCGGCGGCGAAAGACGCGAAGTCTTGCATCGAGCTGCAGCTGCGTCTGTTCGACAACTGGGTGCAGAAGGGCCTGACGCCCGCCGAGCTCAAGGTGGCCAAGAGCTTCCTCGTGAAGAGCCACGCCTTCGAAGTGGACACCGCTGCCAAGCGCTTGGATCAGAGCGTGGAGACGGAGCTTTTCGGCTTGCCCGCCGATTACCACTCAGGTTTCACCACGCGCGTGCAGAAGGTCACGGTCGCGGCCGCGCACGCGGCGCTGCAGAAGCGCTTGTCGCGTCGCGATCAGGCGATCACCGTGGTCGCCACGGCCAAAGACCTGCGCGCGCAGCTCGCGAAGCTGCCACGTGTGCAGAAGGTCAGCGTGGTGCCGTTCAATCGGGTGTAGGCGTCAGCCCGTGCCCTGCGCGACCAGCGCCATGAGCACCACGACCGCGAGACTGCCGACTGCACCCATCAGCTCGTGACGCTTCTTGCGCGCCGCGATCTCTTGGCCCGCCGCATCGCCCTGGCTGGCACGCGCTTTGACGATCTTGCGCGCGTTGAACATCTCCGCGTGTGAGAGCACGAGCAACGCCACCACGCAGGTGAGCTTGCCGTGCAACCAGGGCTGGTGCAGCCAGGCCGGCGTCATGATCAGAAAGCCGATGCCGCTCAGCAGTTGTGTGAGCAACGCCGGCAGCTCGATCATCGTCACGATCTGCGCTGCGAGCCGCTCGTACTCGTCGCGTAGCGCGCCCGCAAGCGCGGCCGCGCTGGACCGCTTCATGAATTGTTGTTGCGCAAAGCCGGCGCCCAGGTAGGCGGCGAAGCCCAGCAGATGCACGAGAATCAACGCTTTGTGGCCCATGCGGCTCATACGCGCCAAACGGCTGATCGGTTTGGAGTTAACCGACCCGCGAAGGGGGGTGCAGCGGACGGCGGCGGGGTCAGCGTCTCGGCAGACGCTGGCACTACGACCGCAACCGACAGCGGCCTGGCAGACGCCGCAGCCGACGCTGGTGCGGACGCTGCGGCGGGCTCGACGGGCCACAGCGCGGGCTGCGGCTGCAACCTCGCGCCCGCGGGTTGCACACCTGCAGCGCCATTCGCCTTCATCGGCCTACTCGCGTGGCTCATCACGCGGCGCAGACGCAGCTGTGCGCTGTGATGTCCCCCCTACAGGGGACGGACGGCAGAGCTTGCGTTTGTGACTGCTGAAGACCCCGCGCTCGGGTGCACTACGGCGTGGCCCACTTCGCGGTCTTCATCATGATCACCGATTGGTCGGCCGCGCTGTACAGGTTCGAGCCTTGTCCGGTGGATGGCTGGTCAAAGGATGTTCGCAAGCATTGCAGCGGATGGTGGGGTGAGCAGACCGCCGTGGCCATCGAGCACGTGTCGGCTAGCGCCGAGTTCTTCGCGACTTTCGAACAGTCAATATCTCACCCGCACTCAGCGCTTCGACGAACTGTGCGAAGGGGAGCACTCGCACCGGGCCGTCTTGCAGCACGCGATCACCTGTGTAGACACCGAATACTTGCTGCAGTGTGCTCGACGCGTGCAGCTCCTTGAGCACGCGTCCGTCGTCGTCGCGCCAGCGCGGCGTGGACTTCACTTCGATGCCGATTGCGTGCTTGCCCCGCGACCAGATGAAGTCGACTTCACTGCCGGAGGGCGTGCGCCAGTAACCAAGCTCGCCTCCGATTGCAGCATACGAGACTTGGGCGCGTAGCTCGTGGAACACGAGTGTCTCGAGCAGCTTACCGCGCTCGTCGGACTCGATTGGCTCGCGCAGCCGGCGACCAAGGGCGCGCACCACGCCCGTGTCGAAGAAGTAGAACTTGGGGTGCTGCGTTTCCTTGATGCGCGCCCGCGGTCGGTACGCTGGGAGCCACGCGCCCAAGAGCGTGTCCACAAGCACCTCGAAGTGGCCTTGCACGGTCGGCCGCGAGATGCCCGCGTCACGCGCGATGGCTGCGATGTTGGAGACCTGCGCGTTGGCCAGCGCGACGACCTCGAGAAAGCGCGTGAAGCTCTCGAGGTTCCGCACCAGCGCCTCCGCTCGGATCTCCTGTGTGAGATACGTGTCGACATAGGCCTGCAGTAGGTCGATGCGTCCCGCCACGCGCGCTTCCGTGCGGACCAGAGGCAGGCAGCCGAAGCGCAGCAGGTCGTCGAGGTCGAAGCGAAATCCGAGCTCGGCCGCCGTGAGGCCGAACATGCGCCGCGTGATCACACGGCCCGCGAGAAGATTGGCATCTGCGCGCTTGAGCTTGCGCGCCGACGAGCCGGTGAGCGCGAACTTCCAGCGCTTCGGTTCCGCAGTCAGCAGCTCGTGCACGTCGTTCAGCAGCCTGGGCAGCTTCTGGATCTCGTCGACGATGACCCACGAGCCTCGTTTCAGGGCCTCAACCTCGTGCCGGAAGAGGCTAGGGTCTCGCGTCAGGCGCAGCAGCTCCGCATCCAACAGCAGGTTGTACGAGCGCGCAGCGGGCAGCGCACCGCGCAGCCACGTGGTCTTCCCCGTGCCGCGCGGGCCGAGCAAGAAGAACGAGCGACTCGGAAGCTCGAGAGCGCGTGTATACATTGCCATCATTATGACGGTAAAAATGATGGCGGTCTAGAGCCTCTTCACCGTCGGCAGCCACAGCACCCAGCGGCGGAAAGAGTTCTCGTCGGATCCCGTGACTGCGGTAGTCTCGCGCGACCATGACCAGGCGACTCTTCTCGACCGGATCGGCATACGAGCCCATCATTGGCTGTTCGCGGGCGGTGCTCTCCGGTGCGCTGCTCACCATCACGGCGACGGCGCCGCTCGCGCCGGACGGAAAGACGACCGCGGCCGCCGACGCCTACGGTCAGGCCAAGCGCTGCCTTCAGATCATCGCGGGAGTCATTGCCGAAGCAGGCTTCACGCTCGAGGACGTGGTGAAGACCCGCGTCTATTTCAAAGACCACGCCGACTGGGAGCAAATTGCCCGAGCACACGGCGAAGTGTTCGCGAAGATCCGCCCCGCGAGCGCGTTCGTGCAGATCGTGGGGTTTGCCAGCACGGAGTGGCTCGTCGAGATCGAAGCCGAGTGTCATCGCTCGGGCGACGAGTAAGCTTTTCGTTTTCGCTCCTAGTTGTCGACGCAGGCGCCGCTCTGGCTACAGATGGGCCATTCGGCGGGACAATCGGCCGAGCTCGCGCATAGAACGCAGACGTTGCCGAACGGATCGCAGCGCGGTCGACTGTGCGGACACTGGGAGTTGCAGCTCTGGCAGGCCGAATGATCGCAGCGACCGCCCGCACTGCAATGACCTGCAATCGCCAGTGACGAGGGGCTCGGCTATGCCAGCACCAGGCACGAGGGGAAGAACGCGAGCGTTCGCAGGCGAGCAACATGAAATTGATCACGGCATTCATCGATCCGGCGCGTTGGATGCGGGTTCGCAAGCGTCTCGAGATCGCGGGCATCAACGAGCTCGCACTGCGCCAGGGCTTCCGGCTCGACCGCAAGCACAGCAAGTCGCGCGTCTACCGGGGCGCGAAGTACACGGTCGACCACACAGCGCGGCTCGAGATCTCGTTCGTGCTCGACGACGACGAAGTCACGACGATGGTCTCGACCATCGAGAACGCTGGTGGCGAGGGCTACATCACGATAGGTCCAATCGA
>JADGRE010000067.1 GCA_017881185.1 Pseudomonadota bacterium
CGGCCGTCCGAGCACCTACGCCGAGATCTTGAGCAAGGTGCAGGCGCGCGACTACGTGCGCAAAGACGGCAACAAGCTGCGACCCACCGAGATGGGCAAGATCGTGGCCGAGCACTTGGTTGCCGACAACTTCGACCTCGCGAACCTGGAGTTCACGCGCAAGCTCGAAGAAGACCTCGACGCCATCGCCGAGGCCCGCGGCAAGCGTCTCGACGTGCTCGCGCCGTTCCATGCGCGTCTGCAGGCGCAGATCGAGAAGAGCATCGCGCAGAAGGGCAAGTGGTGGCCCGAGCCCGAGTCCATCAACGAGAACTGTGCGGAGTGTGGCAAGCCGCTGATGAAGCGCTGGGGTCGCAACGGGCCGTTCATCGGCTGCGAGGGCTACCCGGAGTGCAAGTACACGCGGCCGTTGCCGGGCGAGGAGGGTGCCGATGGCGGTAGCCGCCAGCCGCAGCTGACGGACTACAAGTGCGAGCTGTGTGCTTCGCCCATGATGAAGCGCTGGGGTCGTAACGGGTACTTCCTGGGTTGCTCGACCTTTCCGAAGTGCAAGTTCACGCGTTCGCTGCCGCTGGGCGTCACTTGCCCCAAGTGTGGCGGCGAGATCATCGAGATCCGCGGTAAGAAGACGCGCCGGCCGTTCTACGGCTGCACCAACTACAGCAAAGAGATCAAGTGCGACTTCCGCATCTGGCAGAAGCCCGTTGTGGAAGCGTGCCCGCAGTGCAACGCGAAGTTCCTGGTGCAAGCCGGCAACCCGAAGTCGCCGCTCTTGCGCTGCATCACCGAGAACTGCGGCTATCAGCGCGCGTTGCCTCCGCCGGGTGAGTCCGCCGAAGGCGCGTCGAGCGAAGTTGCTCCCGAAGCCACGCTCGCAGTGGCGCCGACCGGCACTCAAGCATAGGCACAGCGCGCGTGGCGACACAGGTCACGATCGTGGGTGCGGGGCTCGCGGGTACCGAATGCGCGTGGCAGCTCGCCGAGCGTGGCGTGCCGGTGCGGCTGATCGAGCAGAAGCCCAAGGCGCGCACGCCTGCGCAGAACAGCGACGCGTTTGCGGAGCTGGTGTGCTCGAACTCGTTTCGTGGCGCGGCGCTCGCGAACGCGGTCGGGCTGTTGAAAGAAGAGATGCGACGCGCCGGCTCGCTCGTGATCGCCGTCGGCGATGGTTGTCGCGTGGCTGCAGGCGGCGCCATGGCCGTCGATCGCGATCTGTTCGCGGCCGAGATGACGCGTCGCATCAGTGGCCATCCGCTCATCACCGTCGAGAGTGAAGTGGTGAACGAGTTGCCGGCGGCGCGGCCGCTGGTGCTCGCCACCGGACCGCTCACGGGTGATGCGCTCGCGGCCGACCTCGCGCGTCGCATCGGCAGCGAGCACTTGGCGTACTACGACAGTATCGCGCCCATCCTCGCGGCCGACTCGATCGACTGGGAGCTGGTGTTTTCGGCCTCGCGCTACGACAAGGGCGGCGACGACGCGTACGTGAACTGTCCGCTCGACAAGGAGCAGTACGAGCGCTTCGTCGCCGAGTTGCTTGCGGCGCAGAAGATGGTGCCGCATGCGTTCGAGGAGCCGCGCTACTTCGAGGGTTGTTTGCCCATCGAAGTGATGGCCGAGCGCGGCGCGCAGACGCTGGCGTTTGGTCCGATGAAGCCGGTCGGGTTGCGCGACCCGCGCACTGGCAAGCGGCCCTACGCGGTGGTGCAGCTGCGCCGCGAGAATGCGGAAGGCAGCGCCTACAACTTGGTTGGTTTTCAGACGCGCATGCTGCATGCGGAGCAGAAGCGCGTGTTCGCGCTCATCCCGGGGCTCGCCAACGCGCGCTTCGAGCGCTACGGCACGGTGCACCGCAACACCTTCGTGAATGCCCCGAGCGTGCTTGCCGAAGACCTGTCGCTGCGCGCATGCGAAGGCGTGTACTTGGCCGGACAGATCTGCGGCGTGGAAGGCTACGTGGAGAGCGCCGCGTCGGCGTTGTGCTTGGGGATCACGCTGGCTGGGCGTTTGCTCGACGCGCCACTGCCGTTGCCGCCACGCGGTACCGCGCTCGCGTCGTTGCTCTCGCATCTGTCGCGGCCGAACGAGGACTTCCAGCCCTCGAACGTGGTGTGGAGCATGTTCCCGCCGTACGAGGGCAAGCGCCTGGGCAAGCGCGACCGTCATCTCGCGCTGGCGGAGCGCTCGCTGACAGAGCTCGACCCGTGGCTCGTGCAGATTGGTCGCGCAGCTGTCGGCGGCATGCCGGCGAGCGCCGAGACGGACGCGGTTGCCGCCGCGGACGCCGAGCAGATGCGGCCGATGGTGCCAGAGCGTGCCGCCGTGGGTGACGCTCAGTCATGAGCGCGGAGCCAGAAGCGCAGCCGGGCGCGGCCACGGGCGAGCGTGCGCCGTTTCTGCCGCGGTGGGCGATCTACCTGATCGTGCCGGGCTTGCTCGGTCCGGTGCTGATCTTGGCGTTCATTCTCAGGACCGAGTGGGCACACGACCCCAAACGCTGCCCGTTCCGTGCGCTCGGCGAGCGCACCCTGAGCAGTGATGTCCGGGTGCGTGAAGATGGGCGGCAGTGCATGTCGAATGTCGCCGAACGGCGCTTCACGCTGCTGCGTGGCGCGAGCGCACGCGTGCTCGGGCAACGACGCTTGTCGCCCGGGGCCTTTGCGGCCGAGCGCTACCACTGGCAGGCGAGCCTGGCGGAGGACGGCGAGGTGCACGTGGTGGTGCACAACGACGGTCACGACGACAACGAGTTTCGTGAGGGCACAGCGGCCGAGCACGCGCAGTGAGAAACTTGCCCGGCGCGCGCTGCGGGGGGAGGCTGCAGGGGTGAGACCCGCACGCCGCGAGCCTGAGGAGGATCAATCTCCGCCGACCGATGCGCTGACGCGTCAGCTGGACGCCTTCTTTGCCTACCTGCAGGCCGAGCGCCGCAGTGCCAAGCACACGGTGAGCGCGTACGGTGGCGATCTTGCCGGCCTATCCGACTTCGTACGCGAGCACGGCTTCCCGGCCGACGCGGCGCAGCTCGACCTCTTGGCTTTGCGCTCGTTTCTGGCCTCGCTCGTGGAGCGCAATGGCTCGGCCACCATCGCCCGCAAGATCGCCGCGCTGCGCACCTTCTATCGCTTTCTCGTGCGGCGCGGCATGGCACAGAAGAATCCTGCCGCTGCGTTGCGGCTGCCCAAGGTGCCACGTCCGCTGCCGAAGTTCCTGGCGATCGAGGACGCCATTGCGCTCGTGGAAGCTCCGACGCAGGCCGGTGCAGACAGCGCACTTGCCATGCGCGACCGCGGCATGCTCGAGCTCTTGTACGGCGCAGGCTTGCGCGTGAGCGAGCTTGCCGGGCTCACGCTCGATGCCCTCGACCTCGGCGAGGGGCGCGCCCGCGTGCAGGGCAAGGGCAGCAAAGAGCGTGTCGTTCCGCTGGGGCCACCCTGCATCACTGCGTTGCAGGCGTATCTCGCGGTGCGCGGCAAGCTGCGGCATCCGAAGAGTGCTGCCCAGCACCCGACGGCGGTGTTCCTCGGGCGCTACGGCACGGCGCTTGGTGTGCGTCAGGTGCAGAAGCTCGTGGGCCGTTACGGCGGACTGTCGTCCGGTCGCGGCGACTTGCATCCGCATGCGCTGCGCCACACTTGCGCTACCCACCTCTTGGACGCGGGCGCCGACCTGCGCGGGATCCAGGAGCTGCTCGGGCACGCCAGTCTGTCCACGACCCAGCGCTACACCCACGTCAGCATCGACCGCTTGATGGAGGTCTACGCCCGCGCTCACCCGCTGGCCCGCCGTCGCGCTGCGCCCACGCCGTGACTCGCTCCGTGGCCCACGCACTGAACGTGCGCTGACAGCGCCTTGACAGTTTCGGCGCTCGTCCTAGGTTGCCCGCTCTGCCTTCATCGACCCCAGCGGAGCCCAGCATGGCCCAGCCCCCCGATCTTGATTTCTCGCATTCCTCGCAGCCCGCGCGCTTCCACTCCACCACCATCCTCGCCGTGCGGCGCGGCGACCGCGCTGCCATGGCAGGCGATGGGCAGGTGACCCTGGGCCAGACCATCATGAAGGGCACGGCCCGCAAGGTCCGCAAGCTCGAGGGTGGCCGCGTGCTCGCAGGTTTTGCTGGTGCGAGCGCCGATGCGTTCACGCTGCTCGATCGTTTCGAGGCCAAGCTCAAGGGCCACCAGCACAACTTGGCGCGGGCCGCGGTGGAGCTCGCCAAGGACTGGCGCACCGAGCGCTACCTGCGGCGCCTCGAAGCCATGCTCATCGTCATGGATGCCAGCAGCATGCTCTTGCTCAGCGGCACCGGTGACGTCATCGAGCCCGACGAAGGCATCCTGGCCATCGGTTCGGGTGGCAGCTACGCGCTGTCGGCGGCGCGTGCGCTCGTGAAGCACACGCAGCTGTCGGCGGCGGAGATCGCGCTCGAGGCCATGCGCATCGCTGGCGAGATCTGCGTCTACACCAACGACTCGATCATGGTCGAGGAGCTGTTGCCATGACGATGCGCGTCAGCGGCGGGCTCACGCCACGCGAGATCGTGAGCGAGCTCGATCGCTACATCGTGGGGCAGGCCAAGGCCAAGCGTGCGGTCGCGGTGGCGCTGCGCAACCGCTTTCGTCGTCAGGCGGCACCCGCCGAGCTGCGCGACGAGATCATGCCCAAGAACATCATCATGATTGGGCCGACCGGCGTGGGTAAGACCGAGATCGCCCGACGCCTCGCCAAGCTCGCGCAGGCGCCGTTCGTGAAAGTGGAAGCTTCGAAGTTCACGGAGGTCGGCTACGTCGGTCGCGATGTGGAGTCGATCGTGCGTGATCTGGTCGAAGTCGCGATCTCGATGGTGCGCGAGGAGCAGCGCGAGCGGGTGGAAGTGCGCGCAAAAGAGCAGGCCGAGGATCGCCTGTTGCAGCTGCTGGCGCGGCCCGCTGCCCCGAGCGCGCTGCCCGCGGGGCGTCCCGCGTTCGTGGTTTCGTCTCAGGGCACCGTGCAGCGCCCCGATGCGCAGGCCGACGAGCAGCGTGAGCTGCGCACCAAGCTGCGCGCGGGGGAGCTCGACGAGGAGCTGGTCGAGCTGGAGGTCGCTGACCAGGGCAGCCCTCTGGTGTCCATCTTCGGCAATGCGCCCGGCATGGACGACATGCAGTCGCAGCTGCAAGACATGCTTGGACAGATTCCCGGGCTGCGCGGTGGCAAGAAGCACACGCGCAAGTTCAAGGTGAAAGACGCCCGCCGCGTGCTCGAGGACGAAGAGGCGCAGAAGCTCATCGATATGGACGCCGTCAAGCGCGAGGCCGTGGAGCGCGCCGAGCAGAGCGGTATCGTGTTCCTCGACGAGATCGACAAGATCGCGGGTGCCCGCGCCGCGCAGGGCCCCGACATCTCTCGCGAGGGCGTGCAGCGCGATCTGTTGCCCATCGTCGAAGGCTCGAGCGTCCACACCAAGCACGGTACCGTCAAGACCGACCACATCCTGTTTATCGCGGCAGGTGCCTTCCACGTGTCGAGCGTGTCCGACCTCATCCCCGAGCTGCAGGGGCGCTTCCCGATCCGCGTCGAGCTCTTGCCCCTCGAGAAGCAGGACTTCGTGCGCATCCTGCGCGAGCCCAAGACCGCGCTCACGCGGCAATACGTGGCGCTGATGGCGGCGGAGGGCATCGAGCTGTCGTTCACCGACGCGGCCATCGAGGCCATCGCCGACTACGCGGCCACGGCCAACCAGCGGGCCCAGAACATCGGTGCGCGACGCCTGCACACGGTCATGGAGGCGGTGCTCGACGAGCTGTCGTTTACGGCCTCGGAGCTGGTGGAAAAGCGCGTGGTCATCGACGGCCCAGACGTCCACCGCTACCTGTCGCCGATCCTCGCCGATACCGACCTGGCCAAGTTCATTCTGTAGCCGAGGTGCGCTATGCTGCGCGCTTTGCTGCCGCCGAGACGTCGATGGAAGAGCTGATCGAAAAAGCCAAGGTTCTGCACGAAGCGTTGCCGTACATCCGACGCTTCCACGGTCGCACCTTCGTCATCAAGTACGGCGGCAGCGCCATGGTCGAGGCGGGTCTGCAGGAAAGCTTCGTGCGCGACGTCGTGCTGATGAAGTACGTCGGCATCAACCCCATCGTGGTGCACGGTGGTGGCCCGCAGATCGACGAACTGTTGCGCAATCTCGGCATCGCGCCTAAGCGCGTGGAAGGTCTGCGCGTCACCGACGACCGCACCATGGAAGTGGTGGAGATGGTGCTCGGCGGACGCATCAACAAGCAGATCGTTTCGCTGATCGGTCGGCACGGCGGTCGCGCGGTCGGCCTGTCGGGCATCGACGGCGGCTTGCTGCTCGCCGAGAAGCTGCCACCCGTGCAGACCAAGACCGGTCTGGTCGACACGGGTCGGGTGGGTGAGGTGCGCGAGGTGCGCCCGGCGGTGCTCACTGCACTGATCAGCGCCGGCTTCATCCCAGTGATCGCGCCGCTCGCCACCGACCGCGACGGCAAGTCGCTCAACATCAACGCCGACACGGCGGCAGGCGAGATCGCCGCAGCGCTCAAGGCCGAGAAGCTCGTGCTGATGACCGACACCGCCGGCGTCTGCGACCGCGACGGCAAGCTCATCAATTCGCTCACGGCAGCAGACATCTCCCGCCTGCGGCAGAGCGGCGTGATCACCGGCGGCATGATCCCCAAGGTCGAATGCGCGCTCAGCGCGCTCGCCGGTGGCGTGGGCAAGGTTCACGTCATCGATGGCCGGCGCAAGCACGCCATCCTGCTCGAGATCTTCACCGATTCGGGCGTGGGCACCGAGATCCTGCACCGCCTGGGCTGACTCTCATCAACCGCTCGCACCTCCGCCGCTCTCGGCGCCGGCGCGTTCCTACGAGGCCCGTTCATTCATGACCAACGAAGCACTGATTTCCGTCGCCCAGCAGGTGTTGCTCGGCAACTACCGCTCTGCGCCGCTGGTGTTCGTCGAAGGCAAGGGTTGCCGCCTGACAGACGCCGATGGCAAGAGCTACCTGGACTTGTGCGCGGGCATCGCCGTGGTGTCGGTGGGGCACAGCCATCCGGAGCTCAGTCGCGCCATCGGCGCGCAGGCCGCGCAGCTCATGCACGTCTCGAATCTGTTCTACAACGAGCGGGCCATCGAGCTCGGGCAGCAGCTGACGCAGCGCACGCCGTTCAGCAAGTTCTACTTCTGCAACAGCGGTGCCGAGGCCAACGAGACCTTGCTCAAGCTGGCGCGCCGCTACCATCACGAGCGTGGTGCACGCGGCGACAAGGCGCGCACGAAGATCATCACGGCGTTGCAGAGCTTCCATGGTCGCAGCATGGGCGCGCTCACCATGACGGGTCAGCCGAAGTACCAGGAGGGCATGGGCCCGATGGTCGGCGACGTCGAGCACGTCCCGTACGGCGACCTCGACGCACTGCGCGCGAAGGTCGACACACGCACTGCCGCGGTGATTTTGGAACCAGTGCAAGGTGAGGGTGGCGTGGTCGCCGCGACCACCGAATACCTCGCCGGCACGCGCGAGCTCTGCGACGACGTGGGCGCACTTTTCATGCTCGACGAAGTGCAGACCGGCTACGGTCGCACCGGACGCTTCCTGGCGCGCGAGTGGAGCGGCGTCATGCCCGATGCGTGCGCGTTGGCCAAGGGCATCGCCGGCGGGTTTCCGCTGGGCGCGGTGGGGCTGCGCGAGGAGCTTGCACACGGCTTGCCGCCCGGCTCGCATGGCACCACCTACGGCGGCAACGCGCTTGCCTGCGCCGCGGCGCTCGCGGTGCTGCGCATCTTCGACCAGGAGCGTCTGGTGGAGAACGCCGAGCGCGTCGGTGTACACCTCGGCCGGCGCTTGGATGCGTTGGCAGCTGACAGCGCTACGCCGGCCGCGGTCGAAGCGCGAGGCCTGGGCCTGTTGCGCGGTATCGCCGTGGCCGACGCCTACGACCCGGCGCCCATCATCGCTGATGTCCGCAGGCGCGGTGTGCTGCTCTCGATCGCGGGCGGCAACGTGTTGCGTTTCTCGCCCCCGTTGTGTGTCACTGCGGCCGAAATCGACGAAGGCGTCGCGGTCGTGGAAGCGGCGCTCAAGAGCGCCAAGCCCCGGAGCTGACCATGCCACGACACTTGCTGAGCCTCTTGGACCTGGGCGTCGAAGGTCTACCCGAGCTACTCGACCGCGCCGACCAGATGAAGCGCTTTCGCGGGCGTGTAGATCATCCGCGCGCGCTGGCGGGCAAGAGCATCGGCCTCATCATGGAGAAGGCCTCCACACGCACGCGCATCTCGTTCGAGGTGGGCATCTACGAGCTGGGCGGGCAGCCCGTCGCGCTGGCCGGTCGCGACCTGCAACTGGGCCGCGACGAGCCACTCGCAGACACCGCGCGCGTGCTCTCGCGCTACCTGCACGGCGTCGTCATGCGCACGCACGCGCACGAACGCGTCGAGACTCTAGCGGCCGCGTCGCAGGTGCCGGTCATCAACGCGCTTACCGACAAGTTCCACCCGTGCCAGCTGCTCGCGGACTTGATGACCATTCGCGAGCATCACCCCAAGGGCCTCGCTGGCATGCGTGTGGCGTGGGTCGGTGACGGCAACAACATGGCGCACTGCTGGATCATCGCGTCGGCGCTTGCAGACTTCGAGCTGCATCTGGCGTGCCCGAAAGGCTACGAGCCTCTACCCGAAGTGCTCGCCATGGCCGACAAGCTCGGTCGCGGCCAGCGCACGCTGACCACCGACGTCGATGCGGTCACGCGCGGCGCAGACGTCGTGACGACCGATGTCTGGGCAAGCATGGGCCAAGAAGAAGAACGCGAGGTTCGCAAGCGCGCGTTTGCAGGTTACTGCGTCACGCAGGCGCGCATGTCGCACGCCAAGTCCGACGCGCTGTTTCTGCACTGCTTGCCCGCGCATCGCGGCGAAGAGGTAGAAGCCGCCGTCATCGACGGGCCTCGCTCGGTGGTTTGGGACGAAGCCGAGAACCGCTTGCACGCGCAGAAGGCCCTGCTCGAGCTATTGTGCAGCAGCAACGGTCGGCTCTGACGCCGCTTGGCCATCGCGTCGAGCCACGCGGCCGCGAGCGTATGCTCGTGTGGGTACGTTGCAGACAGTCTGCGACCACAACGCCCCGTTCACGGCGCTTCTTTGCGTGCTCGCTGGAATGATAGACTCACAGCCTGAACGTGGCGCCCCGAGTTCCGAGCTTAGTGTCAGGCGTCAACGTCTACGCGCTGCCCCTCAGCACCAAGGAAGGCTTCGTGCTCTCGCGGGTGGATGGCTCCGCCTCGGTCGAGGACATCTCGATCATGGTGGGGGTCAAACAGGACGAGCTGCTCGCGATCCTCGAACGACTCGCCGAGCTCGGTGCAGTGAAGCTGTCGTGGAGCACGGTGCAACGCAGCGTTGCTGGTTCCGGCAACGCCGCGCGGCCACCCGTCACACCCGCCAAGCCCAAGCCCGCCGCCGTTCCAGAGCCGCCCGTGCGCTACGACCCGCGCGAGCTCGACGAGGTGGCGGCGATCAGCCTCGAGGTGAAGAAGCGGATTCTGGGCGCGTACTACAGCCTCGAAGGCAAAGACTATTACCAGTTGCTCGGCGTAGCGCGCGACGTCGACAAGAAGGCCATCCGCAGCGCGTACTTCGAGCTCTCGCGCTTCTTTCATCCCGACTCGCAGTTCGGCAAGGAGCTCGGCAGCTTCAAGCCGAAGATGGAGTCGGTGTTCAAGCGCTTGACCGAGGCCTACGACGCGCTCGGCCGCGCGCCGCGTCGCAAGGAATACGACGACTACCTGGCCGCGACCGAACGCACCAGCGTGCTGCAGCAGACTCTGGATCAGGTGCAGCACGACACCGAAATGCTGCGCCACTCGCAGGCGCCCGCCGCTGCTGCGTCGGTCCAGAGCGAGCCGCCTGCCGGGCCAGAGCCGCGTCGCGCCGTCATGCCCCCGCCGCTCGCAGAGACCACGCCGGTGCAAATCAGCATGCGCCCGCCGCCCAGCGCCGAGGAGCGTAAGGCCTACGCGCGCGATCGTCTGCGCCGGCAACTCGGTGGCGACTCCAAGCCCGCCTCGTGGCCACCGACTGCCGAGCAGCGTCCGGTGTCCTCGTTCCCGGTCAGCAACGAAAGCTCCAAGGACCGCCGCGACAGCGCGATCAAGGGTCTGCGGCAGAGTCTGCGCGCATCGGGTCATGCGACCGGCGGCTCCGACCGCCTGCTCGCGCATCTCAAGCAGGCCAAGGACGCAGAGAGCGCTGGAGACCTGCTCGGCGCCGCCGGTGCCCTGCAGTCCGCCCTGGCGCTCGAGCCGGAGCGCAAAGAGATTCAGGAGCAGTACGAGCGTGTAAGTAAAGCAGTCACTCGTAGTCTCGCCGACAACTACGAGAAACAGGCGCGCTACGAAGAGAAGATGGGCAAGTGGGCGGCGGCCGCGCTGTCCTGGGAGCGCGTGGCCGAAGGCCGGCCCGAGGACGAATACGCGGCGCACTCGGCCGCCGAAGCACTGCTCAAGGCTGGCGGTGATCTACACAAGGCACAGCGGTACGCGCAGCGCGCTGCGGACCTGCAGCCGAGCCGCGTGACCAACGTGGTGTTGCTCGCTCGCGTGTACCTTGCGGCCGGTTTACGGCTCAACGCACGTAGAGAGTTAGAAAAGGCTGTGAAACTGGATCCCCACGATGAGATGATAAGCAATCTGCTGCACGAGGCGCGCTAACCTACGGAGCCCCGGATGGAGACTGTGATCGGCATTGATCTGGGCACGACCAACTCGTGCGTCGGCGTCGTCGAAGGCGGCCAGCCCGTTGTCATCGCCAATCGTGGCGGCTACAAGACCACCCCCTCGATGGTTGCCATCACCGAGGCTGGCAAGCGCCTGGTCGGCCACATCGCCAAGCGCCAAGCGGTGACCAACGCCGAGCACACGGTCTTCGCTGCCAAGCGCCTCATCGGCCGCAAGTGGGACAGCCAGCAAGTCCAGAACGCCGCCTCGAACTGCCCGTACAGCATCGTGAAAGGACCGCACAACGATGTGCGTATCCAGCTGCGGGGCAAGATGTACAGCGTGCCGGAGGTCAGCGCGATGATCCTTCAAGAGATGAAGATGATCGCCGAAGACTACCTCGGTCACGCCGTGGAGAAGGCCGTGGTCACCGTGCCGGCGTACTTCAACGATGGCCAGCGCCAAGCGACCAAAGATGCCGGTCGCATCGCGGGCCTCGACGTCATTCGCATCATCAACGAGCCCACCGCTGCAGCGCTCGCGTATGGCTTCGGCAAGCAGATCGACAAGACGGTTGCGGTCTACGATCTCGGTGGCGGCACCTTCGATATTTCGATTCTCGAAATCAGCGGCACCGGCGTGTTCAAGGTGGTCAGCACCGCGGGCGACACCTTCCTCGGTGGTGAAGACTTCGACCTGCGCATCATCCAGTGGTTGGTCGACAGCTTCAAAGACGAGCACGGTATCGACCTGCGCGAAGACCGCATGGCCTTGCAACGCCTGAAGGATGCCTCCGAGAAGGCCAAGTGCGAGCTGTCTTCGGTCGAGCAGACCGAGGTCAACCTGCCGTTCATCATCTCGAACGCGCGTAACGAAGCGTTGCATCTGCAGCGCGTGCTGGGTCGTCCGCAGCTCGAAGAGCTCACGCGCGATCTGGTGGAACGCACCATCCAGACCTGCGAGCAGACGCTGGAAGAGGCGGGCCTCGACAAGGACGAGATCGAAGACGTCATCCTGGTCGGCGGCATGACGCGCATGCCTCTGGTGCAACACGCCGTCGAGAGCTTCTTCGAGCGCGAGCCCAACAAGGGCGTGCACCCGGACGAGGTCGTGGCGCTCGGGGCCGCGATCCAGGGCATGGCGCTCACCCAAGAAGCCTCCGAGATGATCCTGCTCGACGTCACCCCGCACACCTTGGGCATCATGGTGGTCGGCGGTTACTTCGAAGAGCTCATCCCGCTCAACACCACCGTCCCCACCTCGCGCTCCAAGGTGTTCACCACGGTGCGCGAGAACCAGACGGCCGTGAAGATCCTCGTCATGCAGGGCGAGTCGCATCGCGCCGACGAGAACGAGCTGCTCGGCGAGTTCATCCTCACGGGTTTGCGCCGTGCGCCTGCGGGCCAGGTCGAGGTGGAAGTCACCTTCGAGATCAACGCCGACGGTATCGTCAGCGTGCACGCCAAGGATCTCGAGACGGGTCAACAGCAGTCGATCACCGTCACGGCCACCAGCGGTCTCACCGTGGACGAGATCCAGAACATGGTAACCGAGGCCAAAGACTTCGCCGTGGCGCGCCGCGTGAGCGACGAAGTGGAAGGCGCCACGCAAGAAGCCGAGAAGCTCATCGCGCAGATCGAGCAGCTGTTTCCCGACGTCGAGCAAGTCGTCGCCGGCAGTGACTTCGGTCGCGACGCCATCGAGAAAGCACGCGGCGTCGTGGCGAAGGCGCGAGCGCTGATCAAGGCCGGCAAGATCGACGAGCTCTCCGAGCAGATCGATGCGCTGGCGCGCACCCAACGTATGTTCAAGGGCGTGGTCGGTAAGGTCAGCTGAGGGCCAGGGCTTTCGGCGCATTGCCGCGCTACGGGCGCGGGTCAGAGTTGGCAGAGGTGGATGAGGCGGCAGTGGCAGACAAGCCAAAAGAACGCAGCGCGACGCCGCACGGTGCGTTCAGCCCGAAGCCGCCGGCTGGCGCTCCGAAGTCGCCGACTACCCGTCAAGCTGGCAAGCCCGAGCCGGGTGGCACGCCGACTGCCAAGTCCGTCGGCCAACCCCTGATCAAGAAGGCACCCGTTCACACCATCCCCGGGCTGAGCTTCCCACCGCAGACTTCGCCGCTGCCGCAGCTTGGCGCCGACGAGGTCGTGCTCGATGACATCGAGGCGAACAACAAGGCCGAGCGTTCGGCCAGCTCGTTGCCGCCGCCGCTCGGCCAGAGTGAAGAACACGACGCCTGGACCTTGGAGCGGCTATCGCGTCAGAGCACCGTACCGCCCGTGCGTCACGACGACGTCGACCGACTGCGCAAGCTGTCAGCGATGAGCATCGACGAGCCAACCACCGACACCGCCGGCGGTGCGCTCGACTTGATCGACCGCTCGCGACCCTCGCAGCAGTTGGACCTGGTCGGCGAGATGGAAGAGCTGTACGCGCTGGACGACCTGACCGGCGCGCTGCGCCACGCCGAGCTCATTCTCGGTCGCATCCCGGAGCACGAGCAGGCGCTGCGTTGCGCGGCCAATTGCCGCAGCCGACTGATCCAGCTCTACACCTCGAAGGTCGGCGCCACGGACAAGGTCGTGTCGTTGGCGCTCAGTGAGTCGCAGCTGCGCTGGCTGGGGCTCGATCACCGCTCGGGGTTCCTGCTGTCGCGGGTCGACGGCGTCTCCACGGTCGAAGAGCTGTTCGACATCTGCGGCATGCCTCGCCTGGAAGCGCTCAAGACCCTGGCCGACTTGCTCGAGCGCGGCGCTATCCGGCTCGAGCGTCGCTGAGCGCGTTGTGCTCGCCGGCTCGTGCGCCCAGCCGGCGATGCGTCAGCGCACCCCAGTGGCTGACCACCAGAATAAGTCAAATCATTTCATTGGCTTGTCAGGCAGTCCGAGCCCACTCACGAAGGCTTCTATTTCTAATTTTCCTGATTTCTTTGTGATTTGGACCGGGCGAGACAGCCGAGCGCCTTGCGAGCTTCCGGCCGACCGCCTAAATTTCGGCGTTGGCCTTGGTCGCAGACGCGACCAGGGTGGGGGCCACGGCTGGAGATTGGTTTGCAAGGCGGCGCAATAGGGGAGCCAGGGGCTGAGTTGATCGGCGTCCTGGCGTGCATCATCGGCGGTGCCATCTACTCGGCGGTCGAGAAATCGCTCGCCGCGCTGGGTGAGCCACGCCTGCGCGCGGCGCGCGAAGGCGACGACGCCAATGCACGCGCTGCCGCTCGCTACCTCGATGCCCCGACGCGCGTGAGCCTGCGCTTGTCGGCCGGTCGCATCCTGTGCCTGGTGTGCACGACGGTGCTCAGCTACGACATCGCCCTGCACTTCGATCCGCCTGCGTTACGCGTGGTTGCGGTGGCTGTGGCGGCCCTGGCGTACGCGGCGCTGCAGGGAGTCACCACCACCTTGGCCACTCGGCGCGCCAACCGTTTGGCCTTGCCGCTGTTGCGCTATGCGCGCCCGCTCGAGTGGTTCGCGACACCGTTCGCGTTCCCGCTGCAGTGGGTGAGCAGGGCCATCGACACGCTGTACCCGGCGCGCCCCGAGGAGACGCCCGAGCGTGTCACCCAGCTCGATGTCGAGCACATGATCGAACAGGGTGCCGAGCACGGCTCGATCCCCGCGCAGGACGCCGAGCTCTTGCGCTCGGTGATCGAGTTCGGTGACACCGTCGTGCGCGAGATCATGGTGCCGCGCACCTCGATGATCGCCATCGACATCAGCACGCCGCTCAGCGAGGTGATGCAGCTCATCACCGGCGAGGGTCACAGCCGCTACCCGGTGTACCGCGAGCGTGTGGACCAGGTGGAGGGCACGCTCTACGCGAAGGATCTGTTCCGCTTGATCGGTGAAGGCGGCCAAGCGACCGGCAAGCTCGAGGACTTGATTCGACGGCCCGTGTTCTTCACTGCGCTGTCGCAGAAGATCTCGGTGCTGTTGCGACAGATGCAGGCGCGCCGAGTGCACGTGGCCATCGTCGTCGACGAGTTCGGTGGCACCGCCGGCATGGTGACGCTCGAGGACATCATCGAAGAGATCGTCGGCGAGATCCGCGACGAGCACGACACCGATGAAGCCCCGGTGCGGCAGATCGGTCCCGATCGTTACCTCGCCGATGCCGATGTCTCCGTGTACGACTTTGCGGAGATCACGGGCCTCGCGCTGCCCGAGCAGGTGCGCTCGTACGAGTCGCTGGGCGGCATGGTCGTCGATCTCGCCGGGCGTGTTCCCAAGAACGGTGATTCGGTGGAAGTCGGCGGCCACGACATCATCGTGCGCGCTGCCGACGAGCGGCGCGTGTCACGCGTGGAGATCGTGCGTCGCAAGCAGCTGCCACCCGCTGCGGAGTGACGCGAGTGCGTAGGTCGCTGCGGCGCGCGGCGAACGGGTATTGAGATCGGCTCTCAGTACTCGACCCAGGCCTGCTCGATGTCGGGGCCCGTCATCTTGGGTGACACGATGCTGTAGTGAGCGAATCGGCCTTCGGGGGATTCACCCACCGAGCCCACGTTCACGATGCGCACGTCGTCGACGACACGCACGAACGGCACGTGCGTGCCGCCGCACACCACGACGTCGGCGGGGTCGCTGTCGAGCAGCGCGCGCACGTCGATCTCCTCCATGTCGTGCGTGATCGCCTCGAACGGGTCGCGCGGACTGCCGTGCACCAAGAGCAGCTCGCCGCCATCGATCATCGGCAGGCGCAGCTCGCGTGGCAGCTGCGCCAGACGCTTCTGCACGATCTCGCCCAGCGCCTTCTGCGTTTCCGTGAACACACGCAGCTTCTCGGCATCGGCTGCGCCTTTCGCGCTGAGCGACGCCGGGTCGACGCGCCCCAACGCGAGATCGCTCGGCCCCAGCACACAGCGCGCGTGCACCTGCTGCAGACGCTTCCAGACTTCCATCGGGGCGGGCCCACCGAGGATCAGATCGCCGGCGACGAAGATGTCGACCACGGCACGTCGGGCGAGCTCGGCCAGCACCGCCTCGAGGGCCACCAGGTTGCCGTGGATGTCGGAGATGAATCCGAGCGGCTGGGACACCGGGGCCATGCGCTGGGCGGGAATCGACGGGCTGGAGGTCACTGCGGGCTCACTTTAGCGGGCTCTGCCGGCCCGCGGGGGCTGCTCTTAGCCCCAAAGGCTCGTCGATGCACCCCCGAGGCCCCGCGCACCAAGAATTTCGTGGGTTGAAGTAAGCAAATGTAGGATGCAAGCAGGTCCAAGTTGCCCGCCTTTTCGAAGCTCAAGCCGATAGTCAAAGCGCAGCGTCACGCGCTGCGATCGCGTGGTCATGGCTGGCAGATCAGCCGCGCGTTGGAGGAGGCGATCTTCCGTCACGCCGATGTGCTCTCCGAGGGTGGCGCGCGTGTGGCCGCGACCGGTCAGAGCACGTACTTCGGCAGCACGATGATCTCGGTCGAGCTGACGCGTCTTGCGGTGTACGCCCCGGGTGTGCGCACCGAAGCCTTGCTGGCGCCGCTCTTGAACGCGATCGATGGTTCGGTGCGCGTGCGCTTGCGGGCGATGCGCTTGGCACGCGCGGAAGCTGCACGACGCGTGCATAGGCGCACGCTCGGCACGCTCTTGTGTGAGATCAACGTGCGCATGACCGGCAAGCACCTGCACATCGACGTCGACCTGGAGGTGCCACTGCGCGTATCCTCCCGGGCGACGAGGCCAGGGTGAGCGAAGACAACATCATCCATGTCGACTTCGCCTCTCGGATGGGCAGGCGCATCGCGCCATTGCGCGCGCAGCCCGAAGATTACGAAGCTCCCGGCGGCCACGAGCCCACGCGCGACCCGCTGGGCGACCTGTACACCTTGCGCGACGCCGCCAAGCTCTTTCGCTTGAGCGAGAGCCGGCTGCGCTACTGGGAGAAGAGCGGCTTCATCGTGCGCTCCGGCGAGATCACCAGCCGGCGCTACTACACCTTTCAAGATCTGATCGGCATTCGTGCCGCCAAGGACTTGCTCGACGAGGGTGTGGCGCTGCGTAATGTGCGTCGCAGCCTGGACGCGTTGCGCGAGTCCCTGCCCAAGGTGTCGCGTCCGCTGAGCTCGTTGCGCATCGTGGCCGACGGCCAGGCACTGTTCGTGCGTGACGATCGCGGCGCGTACGATCCGACCACGGGCCAGCTCTTGCTCAACTTCGACGTCAGCTCGCTGCGCGACGACGTGGTGCGGGTGCTCAAGCGCAGTGGCCGAGAGAGCGATCATCGGCGCGCCTACGAGCACTATCTCGAGGGTTGTCGGCTCGACGAGCAGGAGGCCACCTGGGACGCCGCCGACGCCGCATATCGACGCGCGGTCGAGCTCGACCCTTCGCTGGCGAACGCTTTCACGAACCTCGGCAACCTCATGTTCAAGCGCGGGCGCTTGACCGAGGCCGAGCAGTTCTATGCGCGCGCGTTGGCCATCGACCCCGAGCAACCGGAAGCGCTCTACAACCTCGGCTTCTTGCTCTACGACCGTGGCGAAGTGGTGCAGGCGGTGTCGAGCTTCGAGCGCGCGCTCGGCAGCGATCCGTCATTCGCAGATGCGCACTTCAACCTGGCGATGGCGTATCAGGATCTCGGCAAACCCGAGCAGGCACGCCCGCACTGGGAAACGTACCTCGCGCTCGATCCGAACAGCCCGTGGGCGGAGATCGCGCAGCGGCACTTGCGCGGCAAGGCCTGAAGGCGGGCCGCGTTCGGCAGTTGATGGGCACGCTGCACGTGCTGTGTGCGCTGCGCTCAGCCCTTGCGTGAGGGCAGCGGGGGCGGTCGCGAGGCCGCTCGAGTCCGGGCCGATGGTGGCGCACTTGGGGCTGCGTTGGTAGGTAGCGGCGGTCGGCCGCCGGTGCGTGCGCTGGGTGGCAGCGGCGGCGGCAGCGAGGCGGTGCGCGCTCCGAGCGGGGCGTCTGTGGCCGCAGCTTGGGTTGCGGTTTGGGTTGCGGTTTGGGTTGCAGCTGTCGACGGTGGAGTCGAGGGCCTGCCAGCGCGTCCGGGCAATGGTGGCGGTAGCGAGGCCACACGCGCGGGCGCCGTGCTGCTGCGCGGCGGCGGCATGGGTGGAGTCGTGGAGCGCGTTCGCGCCGACGGCGGCGGCGGATCCGAGCGCGAGCGGCGTGCTGGCAGGCTCGGGGGCTTGGTGAGGCGCGCCGGCGCGCTCGACAGCGGCTCTGCGGGCTCGTCCACGAGATCGATGTCGATGTCCGCCTGTGCGGGCGGCTTCTGTTCGGCATCGGGCGCGGCGAGCGCCGGCAGATCGCCGAGCGCTGCGGCCTTTGGCATCGCGTAGTCGTTGGCTGCCGTGGGCTTCGCGCCCGAGACGTCTGTGCTCAGCAGGTCGCTCGCAGCGGGTGGCGGCGTCGTCGACAACGGCTCGGACTCGGGCGCTGGTAGCTCGTCCGCTAGCGCGTCCAGGCCGTCTGAGTCGGCTGCGTTGGGGTCCGCGTCTTCGCTCGGCGCCGACGCTTCTGGTGACGGCTCGGCCGCAGCGGATGGCGGCGGAAGCGTGGTCGGCTCGTTGCTGCTGCTCTCGTCGGATTCCGGCGCGCTCGCTGCTGCTGCGGTGCTCGAAGCGTTGGCTTCGGCTGCCATGGCCTCGTCGCTGCTGGTCGCAGCCTTGGCCGTAGCTTCGGCTGTAGCTTCGGCGGCGAGCGAACCGCGCGGGTCGGTAGGCTCTTCTTCGTCGTCGAACAGTTGGGCCGTGGGACGCGGTGGCAGCGCGGAGCGGCGGTCGAGCCGGCCGACCGCGGCGAGCGCGTCGCTGTCTTCGCGTGCGAAGTCGAGCACCTTGCGCCACGCATCGAGCGCTTCCCAGCGATTCTTGAGGTCCTGCTCCCAGGTGACGGCCGTCTCCTTGAGCAGCGCCAGCTTCTCTTCGCTGGTCTTCACACGTTGCAGCTGCTTGTGAATCGCGAGCAGTAAGTCTTGGAAGCGGCGCGCTGTACGCAAGCTCGCGCGCAACTTGGTCGCCGTCTCGAAATCATCGGGGCGCAGCTGGAGCAGCTTTGCGAAAACGTCGGCGGCCTCGGGCGCACGGCCGAGAGGCCCTTCGAGCAAGCGCGCGCGGCGGCTGAGCAGTATGGCTGCGCTCTTGGGATCGATGGCTTCGTCAATGGCGCGCGACAGGTGGGAATCGACGGCATCGAGGCGCTTGAGGGCGGTGGCCTGCTCCAGAAATGCTTCGTACAGGTCGTCGCGGGTCACGAACAGGCTCGTTCCCTGTCGCAACAGATCGAACGCGGCGCGTTCGTCTTTGAGTCGATCTTTGAGCAGCGCATGCCCGCGCAGGACGAGCTGCGAGCCCACCTCCGGGTCGGACTTCTCGGCGATTTCCCGGTGAGCGCGGACCAGGCTACGCAACGCTTCGTTCTCGCCGTGCTCCGGATGCTCGCGATCGAGATCTTCTGCCGCGCCCACGACTTCCATCGAGAGCACGGGGGTGGCCTTCGCGACGGTCAGCGCCGACTTCAGGTAGTTGTTCGCGCGCTCGCGGTCGCGCAACGCGGAGTCGCACAGGCGTGCCGCACGCAGCAGGATCTCCACCTTGCCGAGGTCATCGGCGGTCTTGCTGCGCTTGCGGTCGTAGACGACGAGCAACTCTTCGGTGCGGTCGGCGCGCTTGGCCAGTTGCTCTGCGCGCGCCAGCAGGCCTTCGTCTGCGGGCGCGAGCCCACATGCCCGCAAGATGCGGTCGAGCGCTTCCGACGGATCGGACGCGCGTTCGTCGAGTGCGGTGGCGTAGCGTGTCAGTAAGTCCACGCGCTCGGCGTCGTCCGCCGCGCTCTTGAGCAGCTTGTCGTAGACCTGATTGAGGCGTGGCCACGCGCCAGCAGCGGCGGCGTACCCGTCGACCTGCGCCAGGTAGTCGCGGTTCCTGAGGTCGGTGGCCAGCATGCGCAGGCTCGCCTCGAGGGCTTGCTGAGGGTCGCCGAGGTCCTGCGCGTAGATGCGCGCGGCTGCGCTCCACTGCTGCGCCTGCACGTCGGCATCGCTGGCTGCTTGCGCGGCACGTACGCACAGGTTCGCCAGCTGCAACGCACGCCCGGCCTTGCGCGCAATCTCCTCGAGCAACGCGAATGCGTCGGGATGGCATTCGCTAGCGAGCGGCGCTAGGCGCTGCCAGGCAGCGTCCACGTTGCCCAACTGGTCGGCCGCGATGCGCGCTGCTTGCAGGGTGGCGCGGTCGCGGGCTTCGAAGTCGTCTTCCCAGCTCGCCAGCGCATCCAGCGTTTCGAGCAGCTCTTCGTAGCGGCTGGCCTCGGTCAACAGCTTCTGCAGCCGGTGTTTGGGCTCCAGGTTGCGTTCGTCGCGGGCGTCCCAGCGCTGCAGGTACTGGATGGCGCGGTTACCGTCGGCGAGCTTGCCTTCGTAGAGGTCGGCCAGACGCTTGGCGAGCGAGATCTGGGCTTTGGTATCGGTCGCTCGTTCCAGCTGTCGATCCAGCGCGACGGCGAGTGCTTGCGGGTCGTCGACGCGCTCGCACAGCTCGGCGAGCAGCGCGATGGCCGGCTCGAAGTCCGGGTCGATGCGCTCCACCACTTCGCGAAGCGCGACGATGGCTTCGCGCGGCCGCTCCAGCTCCGAGGCCAGGCGCTCGGCGTGCTCGAAGAGCAACGCCTTGCGCTCCTGAACGTCGGTCAGCAGCGGCAGCAGCCGTGGCACCAGCTCGCCCAGCTCGTGTGCCGTGCCGCGGGTGCGCGCGCGTTCCACGAGGAAGCGCAGCGCTTCTTCGTCTTCCTTGCCGGCCAAGAGCGACTGATACGCCTCTGCCGCGTCGTCGTACTTGCCGAGGTGTTCGCTCAGCATGCGCGCCACGCGCCGGTACAGCTCGACCCTGCGTGCGGGCTCCTTCTCCATCAGGATGCGCTCGCGCAGCGCCTCCACGAGGTCTTCGTAGCGCCCGGTGCGCTCGAACATCTCGTACAGCGCACCCAGGGCACCCTCGTGGCCGGGCTCGAGATCGAGCACGTTGCCATAGTATTCGGCGGCCTTGTCGATTTCGCCGAGCTCGCGTTCGGCCAGCTCGCCCATGCGCACAAACAGCGCGGGCCGGTCGGCGCGCGACGCGAGCATGGTGCGACGCTCCAACGTCGACAGCAGGCGCGTGACGTTGCCGCTCTGCTCGTCGATGCGCTGCATGCGTTCGAGCACGTCGGGGTCTTTCGGTCGCAGCGCCAGCATCTGCTGGTAGGCGTCGAACGCGCCTTCGGTGTCGGCGAGCTTGTCGTCCAGCGTGTTGGCGAGCGCACGCAGCGCGCTGTGCTTCTCGCGATCGTCACTGGCCTCGTCTGCGCGCGCGCGCATGAGAGGCACGGCGTCGGCGTAGCTCTCGTTCTGCAGGAGCATCTCGCACAGCTCGTCGCGCAGCGCGTTGTCGGGCTTGAGCGCGAGCAGCTGTCGCAGCGCCTCGGCGGCTTCCACCAGATCCTTGCGCTTGTCGCGATGGATGGCTGCGATCTGCGAGAGCAGATCGATCTTCTCCTGCGAGCTGGTGGTTGCCAGTGCTTCGCGCTCGAGCACACCCGCCAGGTCGTCCCAGCGCTGCGCCTTCTGCAGCAGGCGCTTGAGATTCTTTTCGGCATCGACGTCGGTCGGGTCGAGCGCGACCACGCTCTGCCAGGCTTCGATCGCGCCATCGACGTCTTTGAGCTTCGCCTCGCTGATGGCTGCGACTTCGCGCGACCGCAGCTTCCGTGCGTCGATCGACAAGCCGCCGCTGCGCGTCGAGGCCAGCAGCAGCTCCTTGAGCTGCGCGTGATCTCGAGACTTGCGGTAGTGGCTCTCCAGCAGCGAGAACGCCTCGGGATCGCTCGGCTCGAGCGTCAGGATCTCGCGGCACAGCACCGCGGCTTCGTCGCTGCGTCGCGTGGAGACTAACTCGTGCACCTGGCGTCGCAGCTGCGTGAGTCGTGGCGCGACGTCGAGCGGTCGCTCCGATGGCGATGCCGCGCGCTCGCGCTTGGGCGGCTTCGCCGTGGGCCGATTGCTCGGGTGGCCAGGGGCCACGGTGGGTGCGTCCCCACGTTCGCTCTCCTGCGGTTGCGGTTGCGGTTGCGGTTGCGGTTCAGCGCTCAGCGCGCCGGGTGGTGACGATGCGCGTGCGCCGCGCTGTGCTTTGAGCTCATCCAGCAAGCTAGCCACCTGAGCATCGGAGTTCGCTTGCTCGAGGCAGTAGATGGCGTCTTCGATCTGGCCTGCGCGCTGGTACGCCTGCGCGAGGTATACGCGGCGCTGGTCGACCTCGGGCCCATCCGGAGCTTGCGCCAGATACGCGACCCAGTACTTCGGCAAGAGCTCGGCTTGGTTCAGTTGTTTCGCCAACTGCTCGAACAACGCCAGCGCACCGTCGTGGCTCGGCACCGCGGCGAGCGCCGCTTCCAAGTATGGCACCGCCTCGTCGCTGCTCACGCCTTGCGCGATCTGGTAGTACAGCTCGGCGACGCGCCGCTGGTCGCGCGCGGCTTCTTCGCCGCTCAGGCTCGCGCCGCGCTTGGCAACGTAGCCCGCCAGTTGGTGCATCACCTGGATGTCGCCCGGCGAGAGCGCCAACGCCGACCATAGCGCACGCACGGCGCCATTGAGGTCGCCCAGCTCGTTCGCCGCGACCTCGGCGAGCTTCATGTAGAGCTGGATCTTGCGCTCGAGGTCGGCTTCAGCCTCGGCTTCGAGCGCGTACATGCGGACCACTTGCTCGAGGTCGCCGGCTTCTTGCGCGAGCTTGCGCGCGCCATACGCTGCCAGCGTGCAGGCAGGGTCGAGCTCCAGCGCACGCTCGTAGCAGGGCCGCGCGACATCGGGGCGCTCGAACGCAGACTTCCACAGGTCGCCCAGGCGTGCGTACAGCCCAGCCAGGAACACGGGATCGCAGTCGTCGTGGGTTTCCAGGGTGCGCAGGTGGCCATCGAGGAACTCGGCGAGCTCGTTCTGGTCGTCGCTCTCCTCCAGAAGCGCGATCAGCTCATCGGTGGCCTCGGCGTTGCCCGGGTCTTTGTGCAGCGCCTGGCGATACAGCGCCTTGATTCGAGCCGCATCGGCACCCGCGGCCCGTGCGGTACGCGCCGCCTCGAGGTAAGCATCGCTCGCCAGCGCCGCCACGCTTTGGTAAGCGGCCCAACCCTCCAAGAGGTTGGCCAACGACGCAAGATCGCCGACAGCCTGGTAATGAGCCTTCAAGGCATCGTAGGCGTCGGCGTCGTTCGGATCGCCTCGAAGGCGACTGACGAGCTGCTCGGCGGTCGGGTCCACAGCTGGGCGAAGCTAACACGGTTCAAGTTGGGATGCGCGACTAGGTGCCCGAAAACTACGCAGTCACCCATCGCCGCCATGGGCAGCTTGAAATCGCCGGCGGGAAGGGTCAGACCTGCGCTGCGCGAGCGCGGCCTGTCGCCGTGGGGCGCGTGCACGAGGTGGTTTTCATGGACGCTCGCGACGCTGGCTCTCTGGATGGAGTCGAAGCTTCCGACCCGATCATGTGGTTTCAGCGCTCGCTCGCACGGGCTGCGCAGACCGAGAGCTTCGATCCGACACGCGCGGCGCTCGCCACTGTCTCGGCCCAGGGTCGACCCTCGGTGCGCTACGTGCTCGTGAAGCAAGTCGATGCTCGCGGCTTCGCGTTCTTCACCAACTACGGCAGCCGCAAGGCGCGCGAGCTCTCGGGCAATCCTGCTGCAGCGCTGGCCTTCCATTGGACGAGCCTCGGTGAGCAGGTGCGGGTCGAGGGCACGGTCGAAAATCTCCCCGGCCACGAATCCGACACCTACTTCGCGAACCGTCCGCGTGTGTCGCAGCTGGGCGCGTGGGCCTCGCAGCAAAGCGCGCCTGTCGAGAATCGAGCAGCGCTCGATGCGCTCATGCAAGCCGTGGAGCAGCGTTATCCGGAGCCGACGCCAGTGCCACGCCCTGATCACTGGGGAGGTCTGCTGCTCGTGCCTTCGAGCATCGAGTTCTGGCGTGACCGCGCCGGGCGCTTGCACGACCGCTGGCTGTTCACGCGCGACAACGCAGCGTGGTCGGTGTGTCGCTTGCAACCTTGAGCTCGGCTCGCAGCCCCGGCTCGCTCGCCGCGCGCAACGCTCGGTAGCAGCACGCGCTCGTGCACGCGTTGTGTGCAGCGGCTGCGCAGTGGGGCCGAGATAAGTGAGCTACCTGACGCAATACGGCGCGTAGGCGCGTGGATCACATCACGCACCTGTGCGTACAACGCTCGTGTGGCCACGCAAATTGCCTGTAAAAAGGCCGTTTTTCGGCCCAAAAGTCTTGACTGAAAAAGCTTCGCGCTTAGTCTTCGTGACCGAGCACGAGGGGGAAAACGTTGGTTTCACACTCGCTCAACGCGCGCCTCTCGGGGGGAAAGAAGTTCAATCCGGGGGCGCACCTAGTATCGGAGACGGGTGGCGTCGTGCGCCACATGGGAGGAGTAGGCATGGCCTTAGGTACAGTGAAGTGGTTCAACGATGCGAAGGGGTTCGGCTTCATCAAGCAGGACAACGAAGCCGATGTGTTCGTCCACTACTCGCAAATCGCGGGGGACGGATTTCGCACGCTTGAAGAAGGTCAGACTGTGCAATTCGAGCTCAAGGAGGGGCCCAAGGGTTTGTTCGCCGAGAACGTCACGAAAGTGGAGAACTAGGCGAACGCTCTGGGGAAGCCGATAACGGCTCGGCAAGCCGTTCTCGAATGAAGGCCGCGCGAACTGCTCGCGCGGCCTTCGCATTTAAGCGGCGGGCACGAGCAGGCACGAGCAGACACGAACAGACACGAACAGGCACGAACACGCGCACTACTGCGTGATGCACTTGGGCAAGCGCAGCGCCCACTGCAGGTCTTGCACGAGCGCGGCGAGATCGGTGCAGGCTTTGCTGTAAGTGAGCTCGTACCACTCGTCGAGCACGCGCGTGTCGTCGCCTGGGTCCTGCAGCTGACGGCTGCCGGCATTGCACTCGGTGAAGCCGTTGGCTCGAGCTAGGTTCTCCACGGCGGCGCGCACCTTGCCGAAGATCTCGTCGGCGCTCGCCGAGGGGAAGTCGGAGCGCTGGCTGCGGATGACCACCGAGACGCTCACGCCGGAGCCGACCTGCACGCAGACGCCCGCGTCCATCAAGTGCGAGCGCACGCGCTCGGCCAGTTGAATGGTCTCGCCCTTTGCGCGCAGCAGCTCGAAGCCGGCGTCGAGAATGGCGGTTTTCACGGCTTCGAAGGTCAGAGGGCTGGGCGTGCTCACGCGGGCTCGCTCCCGAAACGACCGTCGATCAGCATGGCGAATCCTACCACCTTGGCTCGCGCTGGGGCAACGCATCTGCGTTGCGCGGCAAATGCAGTATGTGCACGCGGAAGGTGTACAATGACGAGCATTGCGGCTCACGCGGCCGGTGCGCGTGGCGCAAACGAAGCACATGGCCGAGCGCAGATCTTCGCCTTCCGATCACCCCGCACGCCGAGCCGCCGAGCGGTATCCGTTGCACGCGGACGTCGAGATCTTGGAGCCCTGGGTGGCCCACGGCGTCGTCATCAACGCCAGCGATGGTGGTCTGCGCGTGGCCATCGACTGCGAGCTGCCCGTGGGCGTCACCTGCGTGGTCGAGATTGCGGTCGACGAGGGCAAGACGGTGGAGATGGCGCGCGTGGCATGGACTCGCGAGCTGCCTGACGGCTACTTGGTTGGACTGTCGTTCGTCCGCGAGTGAAGCGCCGCGTGTGCGGGCAGGCACAGCCAAAACAGCAATTTCACCGCTGAGCACGGCCTCGGCTTGCGACGGCCGACGGCCGAATGTAGACTGATGTGAGACCTCCGGGTGTACCCGATCACCGGGACGCTACGGGGGGCGAGGTAGGTTCAAATGCAACGCCGAATGTTTCTCTCGAAGATCCACCGGGCGGTGATTACGCACGCGGACCTGCATTACGAGGGCAGCTGCACCATCGACGCCGACCTGCTCGATGCAGCTGACATCCTGGCCAACCAAGAGCTTCACATCTGGAACATCACGCGCGGCACGCGTCTCGTCACCTACGCGCTACCCGGTCCGCGCGGCTCCGGCGTCATCTGCATCAACGGCGCAGCTGCCCACGGCAACGTGCCCGGCGATCTGGTGATCCTCGCGACCTTCGGCGAGATGAGTCACGAAGAAGCCCGCACCTATGAGCCCAAGGTCGTCCGAGTCGATCGCCAGAACAAGCTGGTCGACATCCGCGCCGAGGTACCAGGCCCGCAGATGCCCCCCCACATCGACGAATATAACTGATCGCGGCGCGCCTTGGCCTCTATCCGCGGCTTACGTCCTCGCTCTCTCGGTCACGCTACGTGAGTAGCGCTCCCTCGGTCGCTGCGGGCGCGCT
>JADGRE010000068.1 GCA_017881185.1 Pseudomonadota bacterium
GGTCGCCATCAAGGCCGCCGCCGTCAGCAGCATGACCAGCCCTTCGTGGCGGGTGTTGCCCGCTGGCGGCCAGGTCGGAAGCTGCCCAATCACCGGCTCAGCGTCGGAATCGAGCTCGTCTGATTCCTCCGACGCAGCGAGCGCATCGCGTGGACGAGCCGCAGCCGTGCCGAGCCAGTCCGCTGCACCGGCAGCGCCGGGCGACGGGCTCGATCGTGCGGCCGACTCAGCGACGGACGCCTGTTCACTCTCGTCGTCCGCAAACAACGCGCGGACCGCTGGCGTGGGACTGGGTCGCGTCGCTGCTTGGCTCGACTCGCCTGCGAGAGTGCTTTGCACAGGGCGCGGCGGGTGCGATGCGTGCAGCAACGTGCCGGGCTGCTGCTCGCGTTCGCGTGCGGCCAAGGCCACGAGATCTTCGCCGGTCGTGTCCCACACGCCCACGATGGCGCCGCGGCGCGCCAGCTCGCGCAAGTAGTCCGCGAGGTCCCCGGGCGAGAAGGTGCCTTCGAGCAGCATGTCCTTGGCGCTGCCCGTGCCGTCGCGGAAACGTGCGACGACCTCGGCCAGTGGAGTGGGCGTGGAGCTCAGCAGCGACGCGACCACCTCGTCGTCGAAGGCGACGCGCGCAACTTGCAGCAAGCGACTGTCCGACACGGCATCGAGCAGCGCTGCCAGGCGCTTGCCGACCTGCAACACCGCGCGTTCGAACGGCTCGACCAATGGAGCGCGCAGCGGGGCATCGCTGCTGTTGATGGCGAAGCGCCCGGAGCCGACGCCCAAGAGCTGCATCAATGCGGCCTCGCCGCGCGCGAAGGAACCATCCGAGGCCGTGCGCGTGACGGCGAGCGTCTTGCCACCACGCAAGTCCACTTCGAACATGTTCCAGGCGTCGCGCACGGTCAGGCGCGCGTCTGGACGGCGCGCAGCCAGCGTCTGCAAGAGCGGCAACACACCGAGCCCTTCGACGCGTCCGCGCACTTCGTCGCCGGTCGCCAAGTGCGCTTCCAGGCGCGCGAGCGGGCGCAGCACATCGGCCAGACCCGCGAGAATCTGCCGACTGCCCGCTTCCTTGCGCAGATAGCCGTTGGCGCCGGAGTCGAGCTCGCGCATGCGCTGCAGGAAGTCTTCCTTCCACGACAACAGAATCACCGGCAGGTGCCAGAGCATGACGTCGCGCTTGATCTCGCGGCACAGCGCGAAGCCATCGATCTTCGGCATCAAGATGTCGGTGACGACGACGTCAGGGTGCTTGAGGCGCGCCAGCTCGAGCGCTTGTCGCCCATCGTGGGCTTCGAGCACCTGCGCACCAGCTTCGCGCGCCAGACCCGAGAAGAACCAGAGCACGGCCGGGTCATCGTCGGCGACCAGCACGCGCCGCCCTTGCAGCACCGCGCCCAGCTGCGCGTCGGGTTCCAGCGTCTGCGGCGCAGCATCCAGCGGCAAGAGCGCGGGCGCCTCGTGAAACGCCTCGGTGCGAAAGCGAATGCGGCCGCGGCTCTGCTCCACCAGGTGAGAGCGCACGCGCCCAATGGCCGACCACGCGACAGCCATGAGCTCGGAGGCGTCGTCGAACTGGATCTTCTCGCTGCGTCCGGCCTGCAGTGCATCGGCGATGCCGCGACGAATCTCGTCGGCGACGCGCTGCGCGACATCGTCGGCCGTGCCTTGCGTGAGCGCGGAAAGCGCGCCGAACGCGCGGCGCGAAAAGCGCGTACGCGCTTCGACCAGACCCGTGAGCGTCATCGCATCGAAGGGCGCGACGAGCACCCCGTCGGCACCGGTCTGGCGCAAGAACTCGGAGTCGTAGGCCGCGCCTTCCGGCAAGAGCACGTACACGGCACGCACGTCGCTCAGCGGATCGGTCTGCAGCCTGCGCACCAGCTCGATCTCGGGCTGCGCTGCGAGCTCGCCTGACACGAACACGAAGTCGGGCGAATCGACGTGCAAGAGACGCACGGCCTCTTCGGGATCGCTCGTGCCCCACACTTCGAATTGATCTTCCGGCAGCAGCTCGCGCACGCACGCGCGCACCGCGGGGCTGTCGACCACCAGCACACCTGTGACAGCTGGCGCCGGCACGAAGCCCGCGACGCTGTGGTTGATCATGCGGGCCTGATCGTCTTCGTCTGCCTCAGCCGACGCGGGCGGCAGCTCAGCGCTGGTGCTGCTGGCGGCAGCAGAGGCCTCATCGAGCTGTGTAGGGTCGTCGACCGGCGTGCGGCGACTGGCGCGCGCAGCGTGCGCCTCGTCAGACACGTACTCAGGCAAGCTCTCGGCGAAATTGCGCAGGCGCTCCAGACCCGCGTCGTCCAGGCTGCGGCCGGCGTCACGCGCGGTGTCGAGGCGCGCGATCACGTCTTTCACCGCGCGCGCCAGGGTTTCTTCCTCGAAGACCTGCGCGGTGGCGTACAGGGCGTGCAGGCGCCGGCGCATCTCTTCACGCACCTGCGGGTCGCTGGGGGCGCTGCCCAGGTGCTCCGCAGCCGCGCGCAACTCCCTGGCGCGCCGCGGCAGGCCTTCCACGAAGCGGGATCGCGCGGAGCCTAGAGCCGTCTGCGCGGGGCGATCCATGGCGGCGATTGTAGTGGAGCACCTCTACCGGTCCAATGCCCATCGCCGATGGCCGGCTCTGCTTGCGCGGCGTGCGGCCGCCAGCTACCACAGCGCCCGTGAGCTTCGTCGACGAGATCACCATTGAAGTCCAGGGCGGTCGCGGCGGAGACGGCTCCATCGCCATGCGGCGGGAGAAGTACCGTCCGCTCGGCGGCCCCGCGGGCGGCGACGGCGGCAATGGCGGCGACGTCATCTTCGAGGCCGACACGCGTCTGACCACGCTCTTCGATCTCAAGTACCGGCGCATGCTGCGCGGCAAAGACGGCGAAAACGGACGCGGCAAAGACCAGTACGGCAGGGGCGGCGAAGCGCTGCTCGTACGCATGCCGGTCGGCTCGCAGCTCTTCGACGCCGAAACCGGTGAGCCTTTCGCAGACCTCGACACCCCGGGCCAGCAGCTGGTGGCGGCGGCGGGTGGGCGCGGTGGGCGCGGCAACATGCACTTCGCCACCTCTTCCGACCGCGCACCGATGCGCGCCGAAAAAGGCGAAGACGGCGTGCGTCGCAAGCTACGCGTCGAGCTCAAGCTCCTGGCAGACGTGGGCATCGTCGGCTTTCCGAACGTCGGCAAGAGCACGCTCATCTCGGTCATCTCCAAGGCCCGACCGAAGGTGGCCGACTATCCGTTCACCACGCTGGTGCCGAACCTGGGCGTGGTGTCGCGCGGCGACCTGCGTTCGTTCGTGGTCGCAGACATCCCCGGCATCATCGAGGGTGCCGCCGATGGCGCCGGCCTTGGCCATCGCTTCCTCAAGCACATCGAGCGCACGCGCGTGCTGCTGATCGTGCTCAGCCTCGACCCCACGCCGGGCCGCTCGCTGCTCGGCGACTACAAGACGCTGATGAAAGAGCTGAGCCGTTTCGATGCAGCGCTCGCCACGCGGCCGAGCATCGTGGCAGTGTCGAAGCTCGACTTGCCGGAAGTGCGCGACGCCTTGCCGGCGTTCCGCAAGACCATGAAGCGCAAAGGCATCGAGCTTCTGGCGTTCTCGGCCGCCAACCGTGAGGGCCTCGAGCCACTGCTCGATCGCATGGAAGCGCTGCTCGACCAGCACCCGATCAAGACTGCACCACGCGCGCAACCACTGGCGCGCGGCCGTGCCGGCACGCAGCCCACGCAGTCCACGCAGGACGAACCCGAAGTCCCCTAGGCAGGTAGGCCATGTCCGAGCCCGTCGTAGTACGTCCCGCCATCGCGATCGTCGACGACCCCCGCTTCGACGCCCACGAAGATCCCACCGGGCCGCATCCCGAGTGCCCGGAACGCCTGACTGCTGCGCGCGAGGGCCTGTACGGAACCCTCCCTACGAGCGAGCGGCTCGTCGTGCCGGCGCGTGAAGTCAGCGAAGCCGAGCTGACGCGTGTGCATCGCAGCGACTATCTCGACAAGCTGCGCGAGCGGCTGCGCGACAGCGGCGGGCACCTCGACCCGGACACTTACTTCTGTCGCGGCACGCGCGAGGCAGCCTGGCTTGCCGCGGGTGGCGCGGTCGATCTGGCGCGAACGCTCGTGAGCGGCCAGGCCACGCAAGGCTTTGCGCTCTTGCGCCCGCCCGGACACCACGCCGTGCCCTCGCGCAGCATGGGCTTCTGCTTGCTCAACAACGTGGCGCTGGCCGCGAGCGCCGCGCTCGACGCGGGCCTGTCGCGCGTGGCCATCGTCGACTGGGACGTGCACCACGGCAACGGCACGCAAGACGCGTTCTACGCCGATCCGCGCGTGCTGTTCTGCTCGCTACATCAATATCCGTTCTATCCCGGCACCGGTGCGCCGCACGAGATTGGCCGTGGTCCTGGCACCGGCTTCACCTGCAACGTGGCGTTGCCGGCGGGCTGCGGCCCCGAGACCTACGGCGCAGCGTTCCGCGAGCTGTTGCTGCCGATGTTGACGAGCTACGCGCCCGAGCTCGTGTTGGTCTCCGCCGGCTTCGACGCGCACGCGCGCGACCCACTGGCCTCGATGCGCCTGGACAGCGCGAGCTACGGTGCGATGGCCGGCAGCCTGCTCGAGCTCGCACAGAGCCTGGGGCACGGCCGAGTGGGCTTCGTGCTGGAAGGTGGCTACGATCTCGCCGCGCTCGCAGACGGCACCGCCGCCGTGGCGCGCAGCCTGCGGGGCGAGCGCATCGAGTTGCCCGACGGCAAGCTGCACGCGGCAGCGCGCCTGGCGATCGACGCAACCAAACAGCAGCTGAAGCCGTACTGGCCCGCCCTGGCCGCGTGAAGCCCGCACGATTCGACCGCAGCTGACGGCGGCGTACTCAGACTTCGTCTTCGAGCGCGGAGAGTCTGTCCACCGACCACTGCGCCGTCTCGCGCACGACCGCGTCAGGATCGTGCTGCGCCGCCCAGCGCAGCACCGGCAGGTGGCGCTTGTCGCGGCTGTTGCCGAGCACGATGGCCGCGTTGCGCGCCATGCTGACCCGCCCTGCCCTGCGCACGGGCGTCTGACGTGAGTACTGGTCGAACACCTGCTCGTCCATGCGCAAGAAGTCTTCTGCGCCGAGCTCTGACCAGCGCCCACGCGGCGCAAATGCAGCGGTCGACGCCGCGCCATCGCCCTTGGTCTTGTTGTACGGGCAAACGTCCTGGCACACGTCGCAGCCGAACAGCCAGTTGCCAATGTCGGGTCGCAGCGCTGGCTCGATGGGCCCCTCGTGCTCGATCGTGAGGTACGAGATGCAGCGGCGCGCATCGAGCACGCGCGGCGCCACGAACGCGCGCGTGGGACAGGCCGTGAGGCACAGCGTACAGCTGCCACAACGCTCCTGCATGGGCTCGTCGGGCGGCAGCTCGGCGCTGGTCACGACCAGGCTGAGCAACACGTGCGAGCCTAGACCCGGCACGATGATGCAGGCGTTCTTGCCCACGAAGCCCAGGCCCGCGCGCGCCGCCCACGCACGCTCCAGCGCCGGCATGGTGTCGACGCAGCTGCGGGCCAACGCGCCGTGCGCTCGCAGCAAGCGCTTGAGCGGCCGGGTGCGGTCATACAACAAAGCGTGGTAATCGCGACCCTGCGCGTAGCGCGCGAGCTTGCCCGGCTGCAGGCCTTCGCTGAGCTGTGGATGTGCGTATGGCGTTGCCAGCACGATCACCGAACGGGCTTGCGGCAACAGACCTGGATGCGTGACGTCGCCGCGCACCTCCGCCGTCTCGGCCATGTACGCCATGCTGCCGTGGTGGCCAGCGCCGAGCCACGCGTGCAAGCGCGCCGCGTCTGCAGTCAAAGGCGTCACGGCCGCCACGCCCACGCGTGCGAAGCCCTGCTGCGACGCGAGCGACGCGAGCGCGGCCTTCAGTGCATCCATGCGCGGTCGATCGCGGCGCGCGCGGCGCGCAGCGAGTCTCGCCCGAGCACGGGCGCGGGCAACGCACCGAACTTGGGGCCGTCGCCGCCACCACCATTGTCATGCATCGGCCCGGGCGCCGGCGCCGGCGTACCCGAAGGGTTCGGCAAGATGTAAGGCTCCGCGTTGAACGTGCCGCACAGCCGCTCGTTACGGTAGAAGCCCCAGCGCATGTACACGCGACCGTCACCCGACAAGATCTTCTTCGGCGCTTCGGGATACGGTGCGCCCTTCACCACCGAGTTCCACGCGCCATAGTCGAAAGGCATGAACCCGCTCGACTGCACGATGCCGACTTTGTAGATGGAGCCGTCCTGGTTGATGACAATCTCGAGCTGCGTGAACAGCGAGTAGTCGTTGTACGGCCCGCCCACCAGCGGCAGATCGCGAATGAAGCGGTCGGAGAACTCGCTGTGGATGCGGCGATGCACCTCGGACAAGTACGCCGCGAACGGCGACGCCGCCGTGTTCAACGCGGTCTGATTGCCCGGCTTCACGCGCGTGACGTAGTTCTCGATGGCGGCGCGAAACTGCTTCCACTCGCGCTCGTGACCGCCACCTTGCACCTTCGAGCGCCGTTGCTCCAGGTACGCCTCGCGCTGCTCCTGCAGCTCGCGCGAACCGAAAGTGTCCTCGAACTGCGACCATGACAGCGACAAGCTCGTGCCCGCGCGGCTGCGCGCTCCTGCACGCTGTGCCTGTTGCTGGTTTGGCGCGCCGCGCTGTTGCTCGCCGCCCGCATTGCCTGGCCCGTGTCCGAGCATGCTGCGACGCACGCGAATGGTGCCGTTGCCGTCGGAGATCACCACGACTTGCTCGTCACCGCCCACCAGCTCGGAGCCGGCTGCCAGCGCTTGTTTCTCTTGTTGCGCGCCCTGCGCACCGCCCGCACTCGGCGCACGCGCCACGGCGGGCGCTTGCTCTGCGCCGTGCGCGGCCTGCGACGGCGCGAGCGGCTTCTGCGTGGCTTCGGTAGGCGTGGGCCTGCGCCGGTCTTCGCCTTCGACGTTCTGCAGCTGCGCGGGCTTTTCGTCGTCGGCGTTGCCCTCGTGCTCGGTCGGTTTGCTCTTGCTCGGCTGCAGCGTGGGGTTGGGCTGATCCACGGCCAGGTTCGTCACGCTCGCGACCGTCTCCTCGGCCACGCGCCGGTTCTCTTCGGCGATGAACTTCGCGTCGTCGGGCGGCGGCACGTTCGGGTCGTCGCTCTTCTGCGTGACCGCGAGCTTGTTGTTGATCTCCTTCGGCGGTGGTGGTGGTGGAGGAGGTGGTGGTGGCGGCGCCTGCAACGACGGCATCAGGTTCGGCAACGGCTTCGGCGCCTCGGGCTTGGGCTCGGGCGCGAGCTTCGGCCGCTGCTTCTCGGGCGCGGGGGCGTGCTTCACTTCGGCCGGCTTCGGTACCACGCGATCGACTTGCGCCTTCTCGGGCTCCGCTTCCTTCGGCTTCGCCGGCGTATCGAGCGCTGCCAGCTCGAACTCCACGTGGGTGGGTGCGGCCACCGGCGCGTGCAGCAGCACGTCAGCCAGCTTGCCCAGCACCGAATACACGGGCAAGTGCACGCACAGCGACGCCAGGATCGCCAGGCAGAACACGACGAAGCTTGGTTTGAGGAGCCGCACGCGACACTCCGGGGGCAGCCTACCACAGCCCCTGCCAGGCCGCCGTCAACAGGCAAAACGCCTGGATTCTCGGTGCTTCCCGCAGGCGCCGTCGCGCTCAGCGGCAGGCCAACGGGACGGCGCGGACGGCGGCACCCGAATGCCCGAGCCGACCGCGCTCGCCGATCAGCAGCGTCGCGAACGGCCCGGAGCAAGCCGCGGCCGCCTGGGCGAATTCGTGGCTGTCTTCGTAGAACTGCTGCTCGCCCGACATGCGATCGAGCGCCGCCGCCACCTGCACGACACCCACGAAGTAATCGCCGGCGAAGCTGCGGGGCGTCGCTGCCACGATCGACCCCGCGCAGACCCGCACCGCGGGTTGGGCCACGCCGTCGGCGCGCGCTACCCGCACCGGTCGCCCGATCGGCTGCAACTGTGCGTCGACCCGCAGCAGGTACAGCCCGGTCTTGCGTGAGCGCGCGCGATGATCACGGAAGGCGACGACGAGGCCCTCACCGAGCGACACCACGCTCGGGCTGGCAGCGGCCTCGCGTGTCGTCACCAGGGTCTGCGGCGCGGCGTGGGTGTGCAGGTTACGCAACACGACACGGCCACGCGGCGTCAGCGCCTCGGGCTCGAGCTCCGCCCACGCGCCGAAGACCGCGCCGTGGTGCGTGCACAGCGTCGGCGCACCCGCGAGGCGTTGCGAATCCGACACCACGCGCAACGCCGGTTCGCCTGCGCCCAGCGCCGCGTGCCACACGCGCGCATCACCGACCGCGGCATCTTGCCAAGCGCAGTGCAAGCCCGTTGCATCTTGCGCGAGGGCCACGCCGTGCGACAAGCGCCGCGCTTGGCCAAACTGCTCGCTGCTGCGCAGCTGCAACGCCGCATCCAGGTGGTAGACCGAGACGGCAGGTGCAGCAGCGGCACCGCTGGGTTCGTGGGCGGGGCGCAGACACGCCAGCACGAAGCCCTCCGCGTCCGCGAGCGCGTCGAGGCCGCCGTCGCAACTGGCGGCCAGGTGCAGCGCTGCACCCGACGGACGTGCCTGTTCATCGAGCGCCTGCGCGAACACGCCCGTCACCTCCGAGAAGAACGCCACCGCGCCGTGTGCACGTGGCACCAGCGCCATGCCGTCGAACGCGCTACCGCTGCTGCGGAACAACGCGTGCTCGGCGCCGAATCGACAGCTCGTCGCACGCCGCTGCTCGCACGCGCCACTGAGCGCGAGCACCACGACGCCCGCTGCGCGCGTCGCGCGTGTCACCCCGGCCAGCAACCACCACCACCGAAACGCGCGCGCGTGCAGCACCGCAGCCCGCGCTGCGCTCAAAGCACGCCCCTGCCGCGCAGCATCGCCTCGATGTGCGGCGCGCGACGTGCGAGCTCTTCGGGATCCTTGGCAGGCTGGAAGCGGCCGTCCGCCCCGTCGCGCTCCACGTGCAGGTAGGCGCTGCGTGCGAATGCTGTGAGCTCGCCCACGAGGTGCTCGAACTGTATGGCTTCCTGGCCGCCGACCTGCTTGCGCACCACGAACCAAGACAAGGGGAAGTCGCGGTGCATCGCAGCGGCGTCGAGCACGAACGAGTTCACATTGAACACGGGGATGCGCGCCTCATCGAAGTGCGCCGGAAAGCGGAACGATTCGACGATCTGCAACACGCCGTCGACGCGGGCCGGCGCACCTCCGGCGTCTCCCGGATCTTTCGACACGACCTCGGCCGTCACGGCTGCGCCCATCGCCAGATGCCCGCCGATCACGGCCGGATCGAGCGTGGCGGCGAGGTTGTCGACGTTGGACATGTAGAGCAGCTTGCCACCACCGCCAACGAATTGTTGCAGCATCCCCGAGCGTCGCAGCGCGAAGGTGAGGTCTCCGTGACCGGGCGCGTAGGGCGAAACGGCACCATTGTCGCGAAACAGCCCACCGTCGGGCTGCAAGCGCAGCGAGATCAGCTGCGCGAACGCCGACACCGCGACGCGCTCGCTGCTCTGCCGCCCGATCAGCCGGCGGATCTCGCCGTCGGTGGCGAAGCTCGTCATGACGTACACGGGTACGCTGCCGCCGGCGCGCTCTGCGGCAACGCGGATGCCACCGAGCTTGAGCGACAGAAACGAACGCTCACCGAGCGCCGGCACGGCAGCTTTCACCACGCCACCGAAACGCGTCGCCATGCCGCCGGCCAGTACCACGCAACCGACCTCGCCGCGTGACAGCGCCGTGAGGCCGAGCTGGTGCAGCTCCTTGCGCGCAGCGCTGCCGGCAGGCGGCAAGCGCTCGATGTCGCCCGCGTACGGCGGCTCGACCGTGGCGCGCAAGCGGTTGCCATCGACTCCGAGCTCTCCGCTCACGAAGCGTTGTCGCAACGCGAGGAACTGCGCTTCATCGAAGCCATAGCGCGCAAGCAGCGCGCGCGTGTCGTCATCGAGATCCAAGTGCATTGAAGTCAGACACAAGAAAAGCCGAAAAACGCCGGCGGGTCAATGCGCCGGGGCGCCCACGAGCTTCTGGCCGTCAAAGCGATAGCGCATGTCGCCGTCCTGCCATGGCAAGAGCAATGGGCCGACGCCGTCCTGAGAGCCCGAGAGGTACGGATAACTGGCCGCTGTCCAGCCTGTGGCCGTTCCTGGCTTCACCAGCAGCGCGCTGTGCCGTCCCTCGCGCACCAAGGCCGGCACGTTCACGATGCTGTCGCGCGCGTGAGCTCGGGCGACCTCGATGCTCACGATGGGTTGCAGCGCATCGGCCACGAAAGTGTAGCCGAACAGCAGCTCGCGTGTGACCTCGCCCAGGTGCTGGCGCAGGCGCACGAAGAGCTCACTGCGTCCGTCGCCGGTGACGTCTCCACCAAACAGCTGGAGCACGTCGGCGGGGTCCCGCACCGGCAACGCAAAGTAGAAGAAGCTCGTGCCTTCGCGAAAGCCCTCACCCGCCACGACCACCTCGTTGCCGAACACCAGCACCGATTCCGCGCGCGCATCCTGAGCCACGTTCGCTTGCAGACTGAAGCTCGGGTGCGCACCTGCCGGCACACCGCGTGCCTGGCGATACGCGTCAAGCACGGCTGACACGCCGGCCGGTGCGGGCGCAGCGAGCTGTGCAACAGGCGCGACACTCGCAGCTGGCGCAGCCGTCTCAGGTTTTGCAGCCGCCGGCTGGGCGTGTGGATTGGGCAGCTCGCGCAGCACCGCGAAGCGCGAGCCGTTCCAGCTGTAGTCGCGCTCGGCGATCGGACCCCACGGCAACAGCATCGCCTCGATGCCTGTCGCCGGCGTCTCTTGATAATTCTGCTCCGACAGACCTTTGCTCTGCCCGCTACGCACGCTGATCACCGGTGGTCGACCCGCGCGGATTTCCAGCTTCGCGTCGACGAAACCCTGCGGCGTCTGCTTGCGGGTCTCGATGCCGAAGATGGGCGTCGCGTGCGCGGGCTGCAGATCCAGCACGCGCAACAGCTCACGCGAGCCCAGCTCGTTCTGCTGACGCAAGCGCAAGACCAGCTCCGGGCGCTCGTCGCCCGTCAGATCGCGCAGCTGCGCGTCGAGCACGTCGGCACTGCTGCTCGCCGGCAGGTCCTCGAAGGTGAAGCGGCCCGCCTGATCGCTGAGCACCACGAAGGTGCCGAGCACCAGCACCCGCACGGCCTTGCCGTCGGCGCGCAGCTCACCCACCCAGTCGAGCTTGGGCGTGGTGGCGCCCAGGTTCTTCTCGCGCAACAACCCCGACAGCGCTTGCACCGGACCGCCATCGAAGATCAGCCAGGGCAACTCGCCTGCTGCATGCGCGGAGCTGCTGCTGCGCTCGTGCGCTGCGGCACCCGCGCGGTCGACGTCGTGCAAGCGCACCGCACCACGCGCGAACTGCCAGTGCGCCCCGTGCCCGAGACTTGCCCACGGGATGAACGCCTCGAGCGCGTAACCGCCATCGAGCGGGCCTTCGACGATGCTCGCGGGCTTATGCAACGGCTCCTGCGTGGCGCCACCTGCCCGTTGCAGTGCGAGCACTGCGGCGCTACGACCGACCACGCCCGCGTACAACCACAGCTCGCGTGCAGTCCAGTGTCCCGCTTCGGCAAACGCGAGCGTTACCACCAAGGCGTCTTCGCGCGGCGAAGGCTGCGCCGTGCGCACCAAGCTGTCGTCGTGCACGCGTGCCGCTACATACAACCCCGTGACATCGTAGGCGAGACTCACGTCTGCCGAGCTGTTCGCCGCATCGCCGATCGACTGAAAGTGCTGGCGACGCCACTCGCCGAGGTCGCCGTCGACGCGAAGCTGCTTGGGCGCTGCCAGCGCCACGAAAACGCCCGCCTGGCCCTGGGCGTGCACCCGGCAAGCCCAACCGTACAGAACGCCTGCGGCCGCAAGCCAAACTACAATCGCGCGCACGCCAGCCATCTTACGTCAGAACGTGCCACCCACTGCGGTATTCGTGACCCGACCGTGTGTCGCGGCGCGCCAAGCTTTCCGGCAAGTTGGGTGGCGAAGCTGCGCGCAGCTTCAAACGAGCGGCAGCGCGCGAACCTTGCGTGCTTCGCCGTGCAGCGCGAGCTGGCCGCAAGCTGCAGCGATGTCGTCGCCGCGGCGACGTCGCAGGAAGGTGTCGAGCCCTTCGTCGCGCAAGATCTGCTGGAAGCGATCGACCACGGTGTCGTCAGGCGCCGCGAGGCCGGTGCCCTGCACCGGGTTCATGGGGATGAGGTTCACCTTGGCACGCAGGCCGCGCAGGATGCGTGCAAGCGAGCGGGCCGACTGCTCGTTGTCGTTCATGCCGCGCACCAGCGTGTACTCGATGGTGAGCCGCCTGCGCCGCGGCACCGGATAGCGCCGGATCGCGGCGATCACTTCCGACAGCGGATACTTCTTGTTCACCGGCATGAGCTTGCTGCGCGTGTCGGTGTCGGCAGCGTGCACCGAAACCGCCAGCTGCACTTGCCCGCCGAAGTCGCGAGCCAAGCGATCCATCTCAGGAACGAGACCACTGGTCGACACCGTCATGCGCCGTAGCGACATGCCGAGCCCATCCGGATGCGAGATCAAGCGAATGGCACGCGCCACCGCGTTGTAGTTGTGCAGCGGCTCGCCCATGCCCATGAACACGATGCCGGCGAGCCGTGACGAGCCCTCGAGCGTGGCGCGGCCGAGCAACACCTGCGACACGATCTCTGCAGCGTTCATCTGCCGCTTGAGACCGGCGATGCCCGACGCGCAGAACGCACAGCCCATCGCGCAGCCGACCTGCGACGAGATGCACTGCGTGACCTCGAGTGTGTCGGAGCGGAAGTCAGCTGACTCGGTGTACTCGTCCCGCGGTTCCTCGCTGTCCGATGCGAAGATATCTTCGGCGGCCACGCTGCCGCGTGGAATGAGCACGGTCTCGATTTGCTTGCCGTCCGCGAGCTCGACGAGCAATTTCTTGGTGCCGTCGGCAGACGCCTGAACTTCTGCCACGTGCGCCGGTGCGGCGAGTCCTGCGTCGGTCAGCTTGTCGCGCAGGCGCTTGGGCAAGTCGGTCATCTGCGCGGGGTTCTGCACGCCGCGCTGGTGGATCCAGCGGAAGATCTGCAAGGCGCGGTAACGCGGCTCGCCCCAGTCGCCCAGCAGCTTCTCCCACTCGGGCGGGAACTGCTCGGCCAGAGAGGCTGCGGGAGGTAGGTCGGAAGGCTGCATTCGATCCATCGTGCGCGGTTCAGGCCGGCGGCATGCCGGTCAGGAAGCGCTGCAAGATGGCATATCCGTCGGCCAGAAGCCCGAGCTCGGTGTACTCGTTGCGCTGGTGCGCCTGATTCTGCGTGCCGGGGCCGAAATTCACGGCCGGCACGCCCACGGCGTCGAAGCGCGCGACGTCGGTCCAGGCCTGCTTCGTCTGCACCCCGACCACGCCGCACTCGGTCAACCACTTCACCAGCGGATGGTTGGCGTGCGGCCGACCGGCAGGCGAAAGGTCGGTGGGCTCCACGCTCGCCGCCACACCGGCCTCGCCTTTGGAGGCTTCCACCAGAGCCGCGATGTCGGCCACCGCATCCTCGGGCTTGCGGGGCGGCGCAAAGCGATAGTTCACGTTGATGTCGAACTCGTCCGGGATGACGTTGCGTCCGCGACCGGTGGTCTGCGCCAGCGTCGGAGACATCACCTCGCGAAACAGGTGTCCATCGAGCGTCACGTCGTGGGGCGCGCGCTGGCAGAGTGCCTGCAAAAAGCCGATCGACTTGTAGAGCGCGTTGTCGCCCTGCCACGGGCGTGCGCTGTGCGAGGTACGGCCGCGAAAGCGCACGGTCGCGTGGATCGAACCCATGCAGCCGAGCTGCAAGTTGTTGTCGCTGGGCTCGAGACAGATGGCCAAATCGAAGCTGCGCAGCAACGGAAAGTGCTCGAGCATTGGGCCCAGCATGTTCTCGGCGTACGGGCCTTCCTCGCGCTCGTAGAACACCAGCGTGAGATCGCAAGGCAAGCTCGCGCGGTCTAGGCGCTCGGCGAGCTCGATCATGACGGCCAGGCCCGACTTCATGTCGGCCGCACCCGGGCCGTACAAGCGCGTGCCCTCGATGCGCACCGGGCCGTCGTGCGAGGTGCGCACCACGTCGAGGTGGCCCACCAGCGCAATCTTCGGCGCGCCCGCACGCTCGCACACCCGCACCACCAGGCTGTCGTTGAAGCGCGTCACCGCCGCTGCACCGAGGCTCTTCTGCAAGCGCGCCTGCACGTGATCGCACAGCGCCTTTTCTTCGCCGATCAAGCTCGGGATCTGCGTGATCGACAGCAGCGTGTCGCGCAGCGCGGCACTGAGCGCAGCGTCGCTCACGCCGACACTCCGAAGTCACGCAGCGCCGCGTTGAGCGACACCTTGCGGTCGGTCGATTCCTTGCGCACGCCGATGATGAGCGCGCAGCCCATGCCGAACTCGCCCGCCGGGAACTTCTTCATGCGGGTACCGGGCACGACCACCGAACGCGGCGGCACCACCCCGCGCAGCTCCTTCGGTTCGGTGCCCGTCACGTCGATGATGGGCATGCTGGCCGTGAGCACGGTGTTGGCGCCGAGCACCGCTTCACGCCCCACGCGCACGCCGTCGACCACCACGCAGCGCGAACCGATGAACGCACCATCCTCGATGATGACCGGCGTGGCTCCGGGCGGCTCGAGCACGCCACCGATTCCCACGCCACCGGCCAAGTGCACGTCGCGCCCGATCTGCGCGCACGAGCCGACCGTGGCCCAGGTGTCGACCATGCTGCCCGCGCCGACGTACGCGCCAATGTTCACGTAACCGGGCATGAGAATCGCCGTGGGCTCGAGGTGCGAGCCGTAGCGCGCCGTACCCGGCGGCACCACGCGCACGTTGGCCTTGTCGAGGTCATGCTTGAGCGGGATCTTGTCGTAGAACTCGAAGGGCCCGACTTCCATCTTCTCCATGCCGCGCAGCGCGAAGTAGAGCAGCACCGCCTGCTTGATCCACGCATGCGTGGTCCAGTTGCCCTCAGGCGTCTCGGGCGGTGTCGCCACACGCAGCAGGCCCTTGTCGAGCTTCTCGAGCGTGTCGAGCACCGCCTCTTTGTGGGCAGAGTTCTTGAGTAGGCTGCGATCCGCGAAGGCAGCCTCGATCAGCGCTTGAGCCGAGGTCGTCATGGCGGCGTCATAGCAGGCTGCCCGGGCGTCGTCACGCCTGGTTGCAGGGCTACGGGCAAGAGCCCCTGGCGTAGCTCGAGCAGGCGCGGGTTGGCCTGGTGGACGGCCAGCGCCCGGTCCAGAAACGCCACGATTTCCGCGGCCAAAGCTTGCGGGCCCGCGCCGCTGTTCTCCAGCACGGCCCGGCGCGCCTCGACCTCTCGGACCACGTCCGGCACGTTGGTGAGATCGACCGCGCTGTCCTCGCGCACGCGCAGCAGCGCCACCGCATAGCGCTGAGCGCGCAGATGCCGCTCGTTGTCGCCGTCGCGCAAGCGCAGGTCGTCCCAAGCGATGCGCGTCGTGGTGTGCACGAGCAGATCCTGCTGCGAGCTGTCGACGCTGGACTCGATTCCCGACAAGCCAGACGCGAGCCCAGCCGAGGCTTGTGCCCGCTCCACCGCGCGTGCAGCCGCTTCGGTGCTCGCCATGAGCTCGTCGGCTGCCAAGAGCACGCTGTGCGCGCTGGACAGCGCCACCACGGCCGTCTGTACCGGCAGCTGCGAAGGCCCGTCGACGAAGAGCGAAGGCTCGCGCCGCACGCTCACTTCGATCGCGTCGGGATGATCGTGCAGCAAGCGCAAGCATTCAGCGCCGACGCCACGCTTCCCCATCACGCTCCACAGACCGCGGGTCAAGCGCAAGGTGTGCTCGTCCACGAAGCGCGCGAGCATCGGGCACGCCGACGGCAAGCACTGCGTGGTCGGTGTCTGCTCCCAGCGCAGCGACGCGCCGGCGTGCTGCGACAAAAAGCGCCGCGCACTCTGCGCGTCGCTACCCAGACGCAACACCGTCACCTGCGCACCACGCCGCTCGCCATCGACCGTGCGCGCAGCTGCATACGCCAGCACCTTCAGCTCCGCGGGCCACACCCACGGCTCGCTCTGCGCCAGCTGCGCGAACAACACGCGCTGCTCCGCAGGCAACTTCCCCGGCCGTGCGGCCACACAACGATCGGCACCGAGCGGCAGGCTCTGCATCAACTGCGATGCGACGTCCACCTCCGCTGGCTGCCGGCTCGCCGCAGCGCTTGCAGCTGCGCCCGCGCTCTTGGATGTATGCCCGTGCGCACACGCCATCAGCAGCGCGATCGCGCTGCCCAGTCCGGCCTTCGGGACACGGAAACGCGCGCGGACGTCACCCATGCGACACAGGATAGACCGGCGACGGAACCCAGCAAGACGCGCAGCTCACGAGCGCATTCACATGCACCTACCAACGTTGACCCTGGAAGAGCGCGAGGTGTATCGTCTGCCGTCCTTAATCGAGCCCTGCGGCTCAGCCAATAGAACAGAAGCGAGGGAAAATGCGCAAACACATTACGATGACGATTGCGATGGGGCTCCTGGGCGTTGCGGCGGTTGCTGGCACGGCTCACGCCGACGGCTACGGCACGGCAGGCTGCGGTCTCGGTTCGATCCTGTTCCACGACAAGCCGGGTATCGTGCAGATCTTCGCTGCAACAACCAACGGCACGTCTGCGAACCAGACCTTCGCCATCACGTCGGGCACCAGCAACTGCAAGAGCACCGCGGCCGGCACCGCCAGCGCCAAGGCGTTCATTCAAGCCAACCGCGAAGCGGTCGCCAAGGACATCGCGCGCGGCCAAGGTGAGACCATCACCAACCTGGCTTCGCTCGCGGGCTGCTCCAGCGACAAGGCCGTGGGCGCGCAGCTGCAGCGCGACTTCAAGAGCATCTTCCCGAGCGAGCAAGTCTCGGACGTGACGGTCAGCGACTCGGTCGTCAGCATGCTGCAGGCGCACCCCGAGCTCGCCTGCCACGACCTGACCTGATTCAGCTTGATTCACAAGCGTGTAAGGGTTTGGAGAAGGGGACCTCGCAAGACGGGGTCCCTTTTTTTTGTTATGCATGCGGCCCCATGTTCGGAGCCCGTGCCTGCGTCGCGCTCGCGACGCTCTTGTTGATTGCTGCTGTCGGCTGCGGCGCGCAGCTGCACATGCCCTCAGTGCCCGACGTGCCGCGCTCTAACGACGCGCGCGTCGAAGCGCTGGTGAAGCGCGCGCGGACGCTCGAGCTCGCGCATTCAGTGACTTGGCTGCGGCTCCTGCACTACCGCCGCGGCACGCTCGGAGGCGGCTTCCTCGGCGGCGGCTACACCAGCCAAGCCGACGGCCCCACCTTCTTCCTGTCCCCACACGGCAAGGGCGATCCGCAGGCGGAGCTCGACGCCACGCTGCGCGCATTCTTCGCGCCAGTGCCCGGCCGCAGCGCGACCGTCACAGAGACGCCGGCCGACGCCCATGCGCTGTGTCGCTTCCCCGCCCGCTTCATGTACCTGAGGCAGGCGCTCGGCATCGACCCTCGCATGTTGCCCGTCAGTGGCTGCCCCGGCTTCGAACATTTCTACACCGAGCTCGATCCGAGCTCGCTCACGCTGATGTTCTCGTCGTACTACTTGAACAACCCATCGTCAGCGTTCGGTCATACGTTCTTGCGCGTCAACAAGGCCAACACCTTCGCGATCGGCAAGAAACGCGAGCTGCTCGACTACGGCATCGACTACTCGGCCGACGTGCACGGTGAGAACGCCATCGTGTACGCGTTCAAAGGCGTGAGCGGTTTGTTCGACGGCACGTTCAAGCAGCTGCCGTACTACTACAAGGTCCGCCAGTACAACGATACCGAGACGCGTGACATCTGGGAGTACGATCTCGCGCTCGCGCCGGCGCAACTCAGCCTAGTCATCGCACACCTCTGGGAGCTCGGGCACACCTACTTCGCCTACTACTACCTGAGCGAGAACTGCTCGTATCAGATCCTGGCGCTGGTCGAAGTAGCCACGCCCGAGTTGGAGCTGATCTCGCGGCTTTCGAGTCCCGTGCTACCCACCGACACGATCAAAGTGCTTACCTCGGCGCCCGGCCTCGTGCACGACGTGCGCTACCGGCCATCGCTACGCACGCAGTTTCGCGAGCGCGTGAAGAGCATGAACGACGACGAGCGCGACTACGTGGAGAAGCTCGCGTCCGACCCCGAGACACCCTTCCCCGCCAAGCTCGCCGACCCCGCGCGCATGCGCGTGCTCGATGCCGCCGCCGATCTGATCGACATCAACTATGGCGAAGACCTGGTGATGAAGACCGACACGGAAGCAGCGCGCCGCAAGCAGCGGGTGCTCGAACGGCGGGCCGCCATCTTGCAGCCGAGCGACTCGCTGCACGTCACGCCGCCGTGGAACAAGGCACCCGAGACCGGCCACGGCAGCGCACGCGCAGGTCTCGGCGCGGCGGCAGCCTACGGCATGGTCGCTGCCACGCTCGATCTGCGCGTGAACATGCACGATCTCGCCGACCCTTCGGACGGCTACCCCGAGCTCAACGCCATCGAGCTCATCCGCGCGCGGATGCAGCTGTGGCCGGACGGTAAGATCCAAGCCGACGACATCGGCTTCTTCCGCGTCACCTCGCTCACGGCGCAGAACCAATTCGACCGCAAGTTGTCGTGGAAGATCGACACCGGCGGCTACACGCTCAACGACCGCGCCTGCAAGCGCTGCTTCGCGGCGCACGTGGGCGGTGGCGTGGGCATGGCGTTCGCGCCGTGGGGCGAAGGCTTCGCGTTCTTCGCCATGGCCGACGTCGGCGCCTTCTACGCGCCGAGCCTGCATGGCCTCGGCGATTCGGGCACGCGGCTGGGGCTCGGGCCTTCCGGCGGGTTGCGCATGCGCTTTGCACCTACGCTGATCTCACTGTGGACCGCGCAGTACTTGTTCTTGCCGTGGCAGCAGCCCGGCGCCGCGTACCGCGCCGACGCCGTGTTGCGCTGGGAATACGTTCGTAATCTCGCGCTCAGCCTCGAGGCGCGTGCGCAAGCCACCGCTTATCAGGGCCAGGTGCTGGCGCTCGTGTATTTCTAATGCGAGCCGGCGTCGAGCGCGCCCAGACGGGGCAGGTCGGTGCACACGCTCGCGAGCGTGTTCCAGCGCGCGGTGATGTCAGCGTGGCGACGCGTATAGCTCTCGGGCGACAAGAGCGGCAGCGCGCGCAGCGCGTCGACGTCGCGTAGCAGCTCGAGGCCGAGCGCATGCGCGTGGGCGAGACTCCTCGGTGAGCAGCCCTGCGCGTCGAACACCACCCCGAAGCTCGCGAGAAACTCACGCACCTGGCCCGCCGCAGTCGCCACCGGGTCGATGGCAGGCGCAGGGCGCGACGTTGCGCCCGAGCGGGTCGCAGCTGGCGACGCCGCGTCGAGCGACGGCAAGCGGCTCCAGCCACGCCGGCGCAGCGCCTTGTTCCAGTTGTGACGCGCGTCGTCGTGCGCGCGTGTGCCGCCCGGGCCCGAGACCAGCGAGACCAGTATGGTCAAGAGCGCGTGCGCCTCGCGTAGCTCGCGCGCAGTCTGCGCCGAGCCGAGGTCGAGCACCGCGGCCGGCAGCCCCAGTGTGGAGCGCACCGAGTCGAGCAACGCCAAGGCGTCGTGCTCGGAGGCTTCCGGCGCTGGGGCGCGGGACGAGGTCACCATGCGCTCATGCTAGCGCAGGCTTCAGCCGATTTCGAAACCGGGGAAGAAGTAGCCAATCTCGAAGGCCGCAGTCTCTTTGGCGTCCGAGCCGTGGCTGGCGTTCTCGCCGATGTTGCTGCCGAACTGCTTGCGAATGGTGCCCTCGGCCGCCTTCTTCGGGTCGGTCGCACCCATCACGTCGCGGTAGCGCGCGATGGCGTTCTCGCCTTCGAGGCACATGATCACGACCGGGCTGCGGGTCATGAAGTCGACGAGCTCGCCGAAGAACGGCCGCTCCTTGTGCACCGCGTAGAAGCCCTGCGCCTGCGCCTTCGTGAGCTGCGTCATGCGCATGGCCTTCACCTTCAGGCCCGCGCCTTCGATGAGCGCAACCACGCCGCCGATGTGGTTCTTCTCCACCGCGTCGGGCTTGATGATGCTGAGGGTTCTCTCGGTTGCCATGTCTCGGTGCTCCTGTAAATCGTCAGGTTGCTTAAGCCGGCAGGCGCGCTCGCCACGCTCGACCTGTTTTCGCGCTCGCCTATAGCATTGATTTCAGGGTGGTGCCCAAATCTGACGGGGTCGGCGCAATCTTCACGCCGGCAGACCGGAGCGCTTCGATCTTGTCGTTCGCACCGCCTTTGCCACCCGAGATGATGGCGCCCGCGTGGCCCATGCGTTGGCCCGGGGGCGCCGTGGTGCCCGCGATGAAACCCGTGACAGGCTTCTTGAACTCTCGCTTGATGTACTGCGCTGCCAGCTCTTCGGCGTTGCCACCGATCTCGCCGATCATGATCACCCCGTCGGTGTTCGGGTCGGCATTGAACAAGCGCAGCACGTCGATGAAGTCGGTGCCGTTCACCGGGTCGCCGCCGATGCCCACGCACGAGCTCTGACCGATGCCCAGAGCCGTCAGCTGCCCCACCGCTTCGTAGGTGAGCGTACCGCTGCGCGAAACCACGCCGATGCGGCCCGGCTTGTGAATGTGCCCTGGCATGATGCCGATCTTGCACTCACCCGGCGTGATCACGCCCGGGCAGTTCGGCCCCACCAAGCGCGTCTTGGTCTGCGAATCGAGCACACGGCGCACCTTGATCATGTCGTTCGCCGGAATGCCCTCGGTGATGCAACAGACCAGACGCACGCCCGCATCGATGGCTTCGAGGATCGCGTCCGCAGCGAACGGCGGCGGGACGAAGATCATCGAGGCGTCGGCTTTCGTCGTCGCGACGGCTTCGGCCACCGTGTTGAAGATGGGCACCTTGTCTTCGAACTTCTGCCCACCTTTGCCGGGCGTGACGCCCGCGACGACCTGCGTGCCGTACTGCATGCACCAACGCGCATGATTGCCGCCGTATGCGCCGGTGATGCCCTGAACGAGGACCTTCGTGTCTTTGTTTACTAGGATCGCCACGTTCAGGCTCCCTTCGTCTGAGCAACGATCTGTTGTGCGCCTTCACCCATGGTGGCGACGGCTGTGATCTTCAGTCCCGACTCGGCCAGCATCTTGCGGCCAAGGTCCACATTGGTGCCTTCGAGACGCACGACCAGCGGCACGGACAAGCCGAGCTCCTTGGTCGCCGCGATCACACCCGCCGCGATGGTGTCGCACTGTGCGATACCGCCGAAGATGTTCACGAAGATCCCCTTCACCGTCGGCGACGAGAGGATGATCTTGAACGCCTTGGTGACTGCTTCTTTGGTCGCGCCGCCACCGACGTCGAGGAAGTTCGCGGGCTGACCACCGTAGTGCTTGATGATGTCCATCGTGGCCATCGCCAGGCCGGCGCCGTTCACGAGGCAGCCGATGTTGCCGTCGAGTTGGATGTAGCTCAGGCCGGCGGCTTTCGCTTCGACCTCGACTTCCTTCTCTTCGCTCAGGTCGCGCCACTCGTCCCACTGTTTGTGGCGGAAGCTCGCGTTGTCCTCGAGGTTGAACTTCGCGTCGAGCGCCAACACGTGATTGTCCTTGGTGACGATCAGCGGATTGATCTCGATCAGCGAGCAGTCTTCCTGCATGAAGATCTTGTCGAGCGCCGTGACGATTTGACCCAGCTCCTTGGCCGCGTCGCCCGTGAGCCCGAGCCCAAATGCCAGCTGTCGCCCCTGAAACGGCTGAACCCCGACAGCTGGGTCGACGAAGACCTTCAGGATCTTCTCCGGCGTCTTCGCGGCGACCTCTTCGATGTCCATGCCGCCTTCGGTCGACGCCATGAAGGTCACGCGCCGGCTCTCACGATCGAGCACCACCGCCAGGTAGAGCTCGCGTTCAATCGCTAGCCCTTGCTCGACGAGCAAGCGCTGCACCTTCTTGCCCGCAGGCCCCGTCTGATGCGTGACCAAGGTCTTGCCGAAGATCTCGTTTGCCGCTGCTTGCGCAGCATCGGCACCCTTCACAACCTTCACGCCTCCGGCCTTGCCGCGACCACCCGCGTGGATCTGCGCCTTGACGACCACATACTCGTTCTTGGTCTCGTCGATGAGCTTCTGCGCGGCCGCCTTGGCACCGGCGGGATCGGTCATCGGAATGCCCTTCGGCACGGGGATCCCATACTTTCGAAAGATGTCTTTGCCCTGGTACTCGTGGATGTTCATGGGATCTCCTGACCACGCCGAGAGCCGTAGGCTGCTCGGCGGACACGTGACTTGAAAGCGATTCGTTCCTCAGAGCTTGGCGGCTGCGTCGATCAGCTCGCGCACGGCCTTGGCGCTCGCGTCGAGCTGCGTCTTCTCTTCGGCTGAGAGCTTGATCTCGACGATCTTCTCCACGCCTTCGGCGCCGATCACGACCGGAACGCCCATGTACAGATCCTTGTAGCCGTACTCGCCCTCGAGGAACGCTGCGCATGCGATCGTGCGGCGCTGGGCCTTCAAGTACGACTCGGCCATCGAGATGGCACCCGACGCCGGCGCGTAGAACGCGCTGGTGCCCATGAGCGTGACGATTTCGCCGCCGCCACCGGCCGTGCGCTTCACCATCGCGTCGAGCTTGTCCTTCGGGAGCAGCTGCGTGACGGGCACACCCTTGACCGTGGTGTACGAGAGCACAGCCACCATCGTGTCGCCGTGGCCGCCGAGCACCATCGCGTTCACGTCTTTGACGCTGCAGCCAACAGCTTCAGCGATGAAGCACTGGAAGCGCGCTGAATCGAGCGCGCCGGCCATGCCGATGACCTTGTTGCGCGAGAAGCCGGTGACCTTCTTCATCTCGTAGACCATCGCGTCGAGCGGGTTCGAGATCACGATCACGAGCGCGTTCGGCGCGCTCTTCTTCAAGTTCTCGGCGACGTTGCGGATGATCTTCAAGTTGATCGACAGGAGATCATCGCGGCTCATGCCAGGCTTGCGCGGCACGCCCGCCGTGACGATGACCACATCCGAGCCGGCCGTGTCGCCGTAGTCGGAGGTGCCGAGCACGTTGGCGTCGTAGCCCTCGAGCGCGCAGGTCTGCATGATGTCGAGGGCTTTGCCCTTGGCCACGCCAGCCTTGTCCGGGATGTCGAGCAGCACGACATCGCCAAGCTCACGCCGTGCCAACTCCATGGCCAGCTCGCCGCCGATGTTGCCGGCACCAATCAACGAAATCTTCTTACGCTTGGGCATGGGTCACTCCTGTTTTTGGCGGCGATCGCACCGTGTAGGGGCGGGCCTTATACCACAGCCAGCCGGGCCGGATCACACGCTGCCGGCCACGCCGCCCGAAAATCCCAGCGTCGGTCGGCCGAGGCGCCATCCGGCCGTCCACTGAACAGTCGCCCAGGCAAAAAACAGGGGCGGTTGGAGCGCGAGACGCGAGCGAGGCGCCGTCGGTCGCGAGGAGCGCGCGGAGGCTACGTTTCGTAGCTGAGCACGCACCGCAGCGAGCGACGGCGCCTCGCGAAGTGTATCGCGCTCCAGGCGCCCCTGTTTTCAGGCGCCACGCGGGTGGTAGCGTTGATGCATGTTGGCCAGGTGATCCGCGCTCACGTGCGTGTAGATCTGCGTCGTGCTGATGTCGGCGTGGCCCAACAGCGTCTGCACGATACGCAAGTCGGCGCCACCTTCCAGCAAGTGCGTCGCGAACGAGTGGCGCAGCATGTGCGGCGTCAGGTTCTTGGTGATGCCTGCCGCGCGCCCGTAGCGCTTGAGCAGCTTCCAGAAACCCTGGCGCGTCATCGGCGCGCGCCGATGCGTGACGAACAGCCGCTTCTCGTTCGCCTTCGCCCACAGGCCGCGCACGGCGCTCAAGTAGCGAGCGAGCGAGTCGCGCGCGAGCTCACCGAGTGGCACCAGGCGTCGCTTGCGACCCTTGCCAAACGCCGCGACGAAACCGGCGCGCAGATCGATGTCGCCCAGACCCAGCTCCACGAGCTCGGACACGCGCAACCCGGCCGCGTACATCGTGTGGATCATCGCCGCGTCGCGCAGGCCGCGCGGCTCCTTCACGTCAGCAGCCGTCAGCAGCCTCAGCACCTCGTCACGCGACAACAGGCTCGGTAGCTTGCGACCCATGCGCGGCGCTTCCACCAACTCCATGGGGCTCGCGCGCAGCAGACCTTCCTGCAGCAGGTACTTGTACAGCCCGCGCACGCTCGACAAGAAGCGCGCTTGCGAGCGCGCGCTGCGGCCCGCTCCAGAAAGCTCGACCAGCACTGCGCTGATCGCGCCGAGATCAGCGCCATCGACCGTGTGGCCGCGCTTGCCAAGCAAGGTCACGAACTGTCCGAGATCGCAGGCGTAGGCCGAGATGGTGCGCGCACCCAGGCCGCGTTCCACGCGCAGGTGGTCGAGGTAGCCATCGATCCAGCGGTCCACGTGCTGGGGCACAGCTCTCGGGTATCACACCCGCCGCCGGCACCAAAGTATTCACCCGTCGCTGCCGATTGCGTGCGCAGCGCAGATGGTGCACACCGCAAGCACCGGGGCTTCATGAACAATCTTCGCTACTTGAGCATCGACCCGACAGCCTCGCTGTGGGTGCTGACGATCGGCGGCTGCGCCGTGGCGCTGCTCTACGGGCTACAGGCGTGGGCGCTGGCGCGTGCGCGACGCCGCACGCGCCAGATCGTCGAGGCCTGCGATCGCGAACAGAAGCTGCCCACGTAGGCGGCTGCGCACACACGCGGCGCGAAAAAAACCTACCAGCCACCCCGTGCAGCATGCGGCGCGTGGTGGTCGCTCGGATGTATAATGAAAGAGTTAGGACACACGAATATGGGCCATCTGATCGCCTGCATGATCAACCGCGCAGACCTGCTCGAAGAAGCGGTGCGCACGGAGCAAGACGCGCTGCAGACGCCGCCCGCGGTGCCGCACGACGGCTGGGGCGTGGGCTTCTACCAAGCCGGTGAGGTGCTGCATAAGAAGCACCCGCAACCTTCCAGCGAAGCGTTGGAGTGGGCCACGCTGCTGCGCGGGGTGCGCTCCCACGTCGCGATCGCGCACGTGCGAGACGCCAGCGTGGGCGCGCGCCGCGCCGACAACAACCACCCGTTCCGCATGCGCCAGTGGCTGTTCGCGCACGCCGGCATGGTGGAAGGCTTCTCCGCGCTGCACGAGCGCTTCCTCGAGTCCATGCCCGACTTCCTGCGTCGCAACATCCGCGGCGACACCGACAGCGAACACATCTTCCACCTGTTCTTGTCGTTCCTGCACGATGCCGGTCAGCTCGACAGCCTCGACGTGCCCGACCAGGCCGTGCTGGCCGCGCTGCGCTCCACCATCGCGCTGGTCGATCGACTGGTCAGCGAAATCGGTGCGCCCAAGAGCAACCTGAATCTGGTGCTCACCAACGGCCGCCAGCTCTACGCGTTGCGCCATGGTGGCCCCATGGTCTACGTCGAACGCGACCGGCTGTCGGTGCCCGACGAGCAGCAGAAGCCAGCGCGACCGACCGAGTCGGTGCGCTACGTGCTGATCGCGAACGCCGCGTTGCAGACGCTGCCGCACGGCTACCACGCCATCGAAGATGGGCAGATGATCGCCATCGACCGCGACCTGCACGTGACCACGCACCGGCTGTAAGCGCGCGCGCTTGGTCGCGCGGGTTCACACGGCTTCACGCGGCTTCACGCGGGGTCATCACCGCAGCGCGTCTCGCAGGGCGAGCTCAGATCAGTGCATCGATGATCGCGTTGAGCGTGGCGCTCGGACGCATGGCCTGCGCGGTCTTCTTGCGGTCCGGGTGGTAGTAGCCACCCAT